>DDXG01000402.1 GCA_002347125.1 Phycisphaerales bacterium UBA2266 | reverse complement strand
GTGGCGCTATCCTCCATATTGCTGGAGCTGCGAAAGCGTATCTTGCGCGAAGGGTCAAAGCCATACGCCGGGTCCTGCAGGATGCTGATAACGGCCGCCTCCTGGGGCGGCGTGAAGTGCGTGGCGGTCGTATTCGTGAACAGGTTGCGCACGCCGTCGAGGACGGCGGCGAATTGCGCCATGTCCGAAGGCGGGTAGGTCAGTGGCTCCAACCGCAGGGCGATTTCCTGCCGAAGCGTGCGGCCGCCCGCCAGCATCTGGCTGAGGAACTCGTTCCACAGATCGAAGCTGAACGCCACCGCCTTGGGGCAGTCGTTGGGAATCGACTGGCGCAGGATGCCGTAGTTGGCGGCCTTGCCTCCGAAGTAGCCGATCTGCGAGGGGGTCAGGCCATCCGTCGAGACGCTGTAAGAGCCATAGGCCAACATCGGCTGGATATTGAGGTCCGGCGGCCGCTTAAGCTGGAGTATCTCGGAGATCGCCGTTTCATCGAGGATGCCTTCCACATTATCCAGACGAACCGCCGCCGAGCCATCCCACTGCCGCTGCGCCCGCAGCGAGACGCGATTACCGGTCAGACCCAGGGCCTCGTTGGCGTCGTCGGCCAGGGCCAGGTAACCGAAGGGCACGTCGAATGTCCGCGCGAGAATCGCCACGTGGCTGTTCGGCGTCGAGGGCGACAGCGTCAGAATCCCCGCTACAAACGGGATTTCCGCCGGGACGCCGTCGGTCAGCAGGATGTCGTTGGGTTCGAGCTGCCCTGTGTAGTAGGCCGATTGGATCAGTTCGGCGGGGAAGAACTTCAGGCGTCCCAGGGCCCAGCCCTCGGAGTATGCGACGTTACCCTGCGCCCAACGGGCCGATGAACTGATCTCGATGCCCTGCGAGAGGAACCACGCCTCGTTCTCGCGGGCGACCTGCGTCTGTTCATAGCTGGGGAAGTAGTACGCCGTCACGCCCGCGGCCGCCGAGACGCTCTGCCTGATGATATCGAACAACCAGGCGGCTTCCTCCCGCGTGAAGGGGTCGGCGCCTACGAACTGAATGCCATACTCCGGGTACGCCGGCGGTGTGGGCCACCCGCCCGAAGGCGGCATGATGACCGCTCCCAGCACCGCCTGGCGGCCCGCCGTGTACAACGTGGCCTGATCGAACTGCTGCGGGCTCATCCCCGCAAACGGGGGAAGGTGATTCACGGCGAAATGGTAGTGAAACTCGTAGGTGCGGCAGTCCTGATAATAGGCGACGTTCGGGTCGTATGGGTCCAGCAGGATGGCGAACTTGATCCAGTCCGGATCGTCCGCGTTGGCCCCCTGGACGCGGAAGGCCTCGCCGGGAAAGGTGATTCGGTTCTTCCAGTAAGGCGAGGGGGGAACGGTCGGCTCCCCCGGCAGGCGGCCCGGCGACCCGAGCATCACGCCCAGAATCGCCGCGGCGATCACGCTGTAACGTCTTTCGCCGGTCATGGTGCCTATAGTATAGCGGCAACCGTGCGCAGAGTCAATGCGATTATCGGACATTCCGCCCGTGATTCCAGGGCCGGGTGTGATCGGTACGTGAAACGCTCCGGCTGTCAGTCCTCGGCCGCGTCCATGATCTCCCGCCAGACGCGCAGGAAGTTGCCGCCGGCGATCTTCTCTATATCCGGCGGCGTATATCCGCGGCGCAGCAGTTCGGCGATCAGATTGGGATAACACGAGACATCTTCAAGCCCGACGGGCAGGTTGGCAACGCCGTCAAAATCGGAACCCAGGCCCACGTGGTCGATGCCCGTCAACCGCACGACATGGTCGATATGGTCCGCCACGTCGCCGACCTGTGCGCGGTCGAACCGGCCTTGTTTCCACCGTGCGTCCGCGTAGGCTTCCTTGTCGGCGCCCGCCAGGCCCTTGCCCGCGATTTCCTGCTCCAGTTGCTTCTTGAAGGCCTGGAACTGCGCCGCGACGCCCGCTTTGAGGAATATGGAGCCGAAGTTGATCTGGATGACGCCCCCCTTAGCCGCCAGCACGCCGATCATCTCGTCGCTCATGTTCCGCTCGAAGCCGGGCGTGAAATGCCGACAACCTGAATGCGTCGCGACCACCGGCGTCCGCGACCGTTCAATCACCTGATAGAAGGTCTCATCCGAGACGTGAGAGACATCGACGACCATGCCCATGTCGTTCATGGCGGCCACCAGGTCTCTGCCGAACGGGCTCAGACCGCGCCACTTGCGATGCTCATCGAACGACGAGTCGCAGATGTGATTGCATTTGGAGTGGCATAACGTGATGTACCGGATGCCGCGACCGTGGAAGTAGCGCAGGTTGTCGAGGTTGCCTTCGAGGGGCGCGCCGTTTTCCATGCCCATCAGAAGCGTCACCTTCTCCGCGCCGAAGTTCCGGCGGATGTCGTCCGGGTCACGGCCCAGGACGAACTTGTCGGGCGACTGGGCCGCGAGGGCCTCCACGGCGTCAATCGCGGCATCCGCGAATGCCTTCGCGTCGCCCCTGTCCTCGTGTTCGGAATCGACGTAGACCGCCATGAAGACGGCGTCCAGGCCGCCTTCGCGGGCCCGCACGTAGTCAAAGTGTCCCTTGTCCGTCCGCTGCGAGATATCCGCCTGTACCCTGGCCAGTTGATAGGGCGTGTCCACGTGCGTATCGACGATCAGCGCCCAGCGGGCCAGTTGGCGGGCCCGTTCAAGCAGCGCCGGATCGATCCGCAGCCCCGCGTTCTCTTGACAGCCTGTATTGAGACCGGCCTGTGCCATGAGGATGACTCCCAATGCCATGACCCTGCAAACGCACATCTGTGGGTCTTCAGCCACGATACTCAGTCCTGCAGCTCGCGGGCCCAGACGTTGCGATAGCGGACGGGGTTGCCGTGGTCCTGCAGGGCAATCGGCAGCGCATCGGCGTGCGGCTCGTAGTCGCTGATGGCGTGCGGGCCTTTCCAGCCGGTGCCGCCCTGCAACTCCACGTGGTTGTGGATCAACACGCCGTTGTGGAAGATCGTGAACGTGGCCTTGCGGTCGACCTTGCCGTCCTTGAACGTCGGCCGGTGGAAGATGATGTCGAACGACTGCCACTGCCCCGGTTTGCGGCAGGCGTTCACCAGCGGCACGGCCCGCCCATACAGCGTACCGCACTGGCCGTCGGCGTAGGTGACGTTGTCGTAGGAATCGAGGACCTGCACCTCGTAGGTGTTCATCAGAAATACGCCGCTGTTGCCGCGGCCCTGGCTCGATCCCTGGACGTTCGACGGCGTGGCGAACTCAACGTGCAACTGGCAGGAGCCAAACAGGCGCTTGGTCTGGATGTAGCCGGCACCCTTGACGGACTCCATATACCCATCCTGGATCACCCACTTGCTGGGCCCGCCCTTCGTGTCGGTCCATTCATCGAGGTCCTTGCCGTCGAACAGCACAATCGCATCGCTCGGGGCCGTGCCGGGGGCCTCCTGCGTGCTCTCGGTGCCGGGCGTGATGATATCAGGCGTCGGCCGGTTCATATCATGAATCAGCCACCGGCCCGTATCGGTCTGGACATACTGAAAGACCTTGTCGCCCACCCTCACGATATCGGGCTGTTGCTGTTGGGCCTCCTGACAGCCGACAGACATGAGAACCAAACACGCCGCCGCCACACTGAATACCGCCGTCCGCACCATGGCCGTTCCTTTCGATAGAGATTCCGTTCGAGTCGCCCGCCGCAACGTGCCGAGGGCGTCTTGCCGCTGAATCACGGGCGGGCCCGTACTCAGATGAACCAATGGCCTGCCCGCGACACCGAGGCGACCTCGTTTATACCCCCGCGAAGAAACCGCGCCAAGCGCGCAGTTCCGGAGATAGGCTCAGTACGGAGCGGTCGCTTGTTATAGGACGTTGATCGTATCTCGCTTGCGTTTTGGGAGATGTCTCGCTCGATGGTGCGCCATTGAAGTGCTACGACGCCGGGGCCGTTACGCCCCGGCGAGCCGGCGTCTGCGGCGGGCTTACGTTCATCGCCGACAAGCCCGCTTCTCTGAGCGTCACCAACAGGCCGACCGCCGATGTGGCCTGCATCTTCTGCAGGAGGTGTTTGCGGTGGTAGTCCACGGTCTTGCGACCGATACCCAGCCTTTCGCTCATCTGCCGGCTATCACAGCCGTCAAGGACCAGCCTGAGCATCTCGTGTTCACGGCCGGTCAGTGACGCCAGATGCGACTGGACGTCGGATTGGCGGGCCCAACGGTCCTGCTCGGCGGCATCGTACTCAATAGCCTTCTGGATTGCCGTCAGCAGTCGTTGCTCGCTGAAGGGCTTCTCCATGAAGTCGAACACACCGCCCTTGATCGCCCGGACCGCATCCGGCACCTCCCCATACCCCGTTATGATAATCACCGGCGTGTGGATGCCCCGGCCCCGCAGGCGCTGCTGGAGGTCCAGGCCGTTGATGCCCGGCAGTCGCATGTCCAACACAATGGCTCCGCCCCGCAGGTTATCGAGGTCCGCCAGGAATTCCTGCGCGGTTGCATACGTTCGAGCGCCTATGCCGACGGATCCACAGAGCATGGCAATCGAAAGGCTCACGGCTTCATCGTCGTCCACGATATACACGACAGGCCCACTGGTTTCCACGACCAGGCCCTTTCATACGGCGTCCGAGGTCCCTAAGACTCCGCGCCCAGACGCAGTTCCACTTCTTCCAACAGGTCGGCGGCGCAGGAATAGTCCCGGCTGTCCGACAGAATCTCCACCAATACCCTTCGCGCGTCGGACAAGCGCCCCAGTTTGTGATAGAGCACCGCCAGCGAGAACTTCACCACCTTATCACCCGGATATGCCTCGACAGCCCGGACGAACCGCCCAAGGGCCGCCTCATACCGTCCGGTGCGGCAGGCGGACTGAAAGAGGCCTAACAATGCCTCCGCATCGCCCGGCCGGCGGTCGAGCGATTGCGCGTACAACTCAAATGCCTCGTGAGAATCGCCTCTGCGTTCGGCGACAGTGCCCAGACCGTTCAGCGCCGGCCCGCAGGCCGGGTCCAGCCGCACGGCCGTACGAAACGCCTCTTCGGCCTCGTCAAGCGAGTCCATTCGCAGGGCCGAAGCCCCCAGGCCGACATACGCGGCCGCGCCGCGGCGATACCCGGCGGCGCTCTCGTAACAGTGCCGCGCCTGGGGATAGCGTCCTATCGACAAGTAGTGCTTCCCCAGCTCCATGCAGGCCGAGAAAGGGCCGTCGGCGCTATGCACATTAACCTCGCTATGTGTGGTCGCATCAACCTGCATGAGACTCGGTCCCCAAACGGTGATTCCCCCTTGCTCCGGGTATCGCGGCGATGCTCCGCCGCTGTGTATTATCTGACGTTACCATTATGTCGGCAGAATTCATATGAGGTTACCCCCGCCATTGGCTGCAAACGAGTAAGGAAATTACTGTAGTGACATTCACACATCTCAGGCAGAGGACAGACGTTTCCTTGCTGTTCAGGCAAACGGCCTGCAAGAGCAGGCTCTTTGCTTGGATGAGTAGGAGCTATTCCTACGTCGGCGTGGCCGGCAACTCCCAGTGCGTGGGACGATCCCAACCATTAGAAGTCCACGCAGGTCAATCCCTCCCGGATGGCGATCTTGGTCATCTCAGCCATACCGGAGACGCCGAGCTTGTCCATGATCGACCGTCGGCGGGCGTCGACGGTCTTGACGCTCAGGTGCAGAACCGCGGCGGCCTGCTTGTTGCTCTTGCCCTCGGCCAGCAACTGGAGCAGTTCCTTCTCCCGGACGGTCAGCGAGGCGAACCCGCCGCGTTGCGCCTGCGCCCCACCGGGGCCTGGGCCCGCATCATCCCCCCAGAGGTCCGTAAACCCTTCCACGACCAGCCCGGCCACCTTCGGGCTCAGATACACGTTTCCCGCCATCACGGTATGGATGGCCTGGATGAGGTTGTCGCCGACGGTATCCTTGAGTACGTATCCGCGCGCTCCGGCGCTGAGCATCGCCTTGACGAACCGGCGATCCGCATGGGCCGACAGCGCCAACACGTGGACGCCCGGCTGCACGCGGAGGATGTCGGCCGTGGCGCCGATTCCGTTGAGGTTCGGCATGCTCACGTCCATCAGGACGACATCCGGGTGGACCCTGGCGACCACTTCCAGCGCCTCGCGGCCGTCGCATGCCTCGCCGGCGATCTTCATATCGCCCTGACGTTCGAGCAGCAGGCGAAGCCCCTCTCTGAGAATCGCATGGTCATCCACGAGCACTATCGACACGCTCATAACAATGGTCCTTACTATCCAAGGGCGAGACGCCCTTGCCACGAGCCAGGTCAGGATGGCGGATTCGCGGGGACGGACAATGTAATGCACATCCAGCCCTCGGCGTCGCGTTCGGCCTGGATGCTTCCGCCGAAGAGCCACAGCCGTTCCCTGATGCGCAACAGACCGAGATGCGGCGTCTCCGGGGTTCCAGCAAATGCTGCCTCCGGATCAAACCCCACGCCGTTGTCGCATACCGTGATGCAGACGCGGCGTTTCGCGGAGCGGATGGAGACGCGGACCTTCGTGGCCCGGGCGTGTTTGATCGTATTGGTCAGGAGTTCTCGGACGGCCCGAAACAGAAAGCCCTGCACCTCCGGGGATAGCGAAGGTCTGCCGCCGTCGTCCTCGAAGATCGTCTCGATGCCGTGCCGATGCCCAATCTGCTCGACGAGCCACTGCTCAATGGCGGCCTCGAGCCCCATCTCGCAAAGCATCGCCGACGACAGGTCGAACGTCAGCGTCCGAGTCCGTTCGATCAGCTCGGCGACCACCTGCCGCATTCGTGCGATCGCCTGCGCATGGCCGGACGTGTCACCGGTGTCCACCGCCTTTCGCATTGCGGCCAGTTGCATATCCATGAAGATCAGCGGCTGAATGACATCGTCGTGGAGGCCGACGGCGATGTGGTCGCGCTCCTCGGCCGCCGACAATTCCGCGGCCGGCAGCTTGAGCCGCTGGTTCCTCCTCTGCTGGCCTGTCTTCACTGCCATTCGACACTACCCTTCTCACATGAGCACTCCGGGCCTCGCCGGCCTCCGTGCCATACACGCCTGCTCCACCGGACAAGTAGCCGCCGGGGTACGTACGCCAACCACGGACACACCGTACTGGCAAATACCATAGCGGCCACCGGCGGCGAAGTCAATACCCTCGTTCAACGGTTAATTGAGGACCGACAGCCCACAATAGCCCTGCTCCGAGTAGGGGATTCTGCCGCATGTGCTTNNGGGGCGGCGGATGGGGATTATTGGGTCGCGGCGATGCGGGAGGTTCATGGGCGGTTCGACGGGCGGGCCGGGACGTTTGCCCATTTCGGGGATTCCATAACCGTCACGCTGGCCTACTGGACGCCGCTGTTGTATGAGCGTAAGAACGCCCCGCCCCGGATGGCGGCCGACTTCGAGCTGGTCAAGGGCTACATGCGGCAGGAGTGCTGGCGGGACTGGAAGGGGCCGCAGTTCGGCAACGAAGGGAGCATGACGATCCGCTGGGCCCACGAGAACATCGACAAGTGGCTGGGGAAGCTGGACCCGGAAGTGGCCTGTATCATGTTCGGGACCAACGATCTGAATTCCGTGCCCCTGGCCGAATACCGTCAGAAGCTCCGCGAAGTCATACAGAAATGCCTCGACAACGGGACCATCGTGATCCTGACGACCATTCCGCCTGCTCACGGACAGGCGGACAAGGCGGCCGAGTATGCGCGGGCGCAGCGGGAGATTGCCAGGCAGATGAAGGTCCCCCTGATTGACTATCAGGCGGCCATCCTGGAGCGCCGCCCAACGGACTGGGACGGCGCGATGGAGAAATTCGCCGCTTATGAAGGCTACGACGTGCCCACACTGATTTGCCGCGATGGCATCCATCCCAGCAATCCGCAGAAATGGGCCGATGACTACTCACCGCAGGGCCTGGCGCATAGCGGGTATGTCCTGCGCAACTATCTGACGCTGGCCAAATACGCCGAAGTGCTTCGCAAGGCGGGGATTACGGGCGGCGAACCCGTACCACAGAAGGCCGAACCGCAAGCAAAGGCCATTATTGATCCGCCGAACGCCCCGTGGTGGCCCAAGGCCCCGGCATTGGGCAAGCCCGCGGGCGAGGCCGTAGAGGTCTCGACTGTCGAGCAGTTTGAGCAGGCGCTGGATTCAGCGAAACCGGGCCAGACCATTATGCTGGCCGATGGGCACTACATGATGCGGCGCTACGTCGAGGTGCGGACCGATGGCCTGACGATCCGCAGCGCCTCGGGCCGTCGGGAGGCGGTCGTGATCGACGGGGTAGCCAGTCAGCATCGGGAACTGATAGGTTTTCGCAACTGCAAGGACGTAACGGTCGCCGACCTGACCATCCAGAACACGCTCTACAACGGCTTCAAGATCAACAGCGAGACGGACGTCCAGCGTCTGACCATACGCAACTGCATTATCCACAACATCTGGCAGCGCGGCGTCAAGGGCGTCAAAGTCCCCGTCGAGCAGCGCGACCGTATCGCCCCGCGTGGCTGCCGCGTGGAGTATTGCCTGTTCTACAACGACCGGGCGAAACGAAAGAACGACGATGAGCACGATATCGCCGGCGGCAACTACATCGGCGGCATCGACGTAATGTTCGCCGACGGCTGGACCATCAGCGACAACGTCTTCGTCGCCATCCAGGGCTCGACGCGCGAAGCCCGCGGCGCGATCTTCGTCTGGCACGACTCGCGCGATTGCGTCATCGAGCGCAATATCATCATCGACTGCGACGCAGGGGTGTGCCTGGGTAATCCGCACCGGCCGGACGATGTGACGGTTCACTGCACGGACTGCATCGTGCGGAACAACTTCGTAACGGGCGCGCCGCAAGGCGGAATCACGATGGTCTACACGAAGGACTGCAAGGTCCTACATAACAGCGTGCACGAGAAGCCGAGCAAGTGGGGCCGTCTGATTCGCATGGTCTTTGACAACGATGGACTGGTCGTGCGTGGCAATCTCCTGTCCGGCCCCGGCATCCGCAAAGAGTCCGACAGCCAGATGACAATTGCCGATAACGCCAACGGCGATTTTTCAAACCTGTTTGAAGACGCGGCCGCGGGCAATCTCCACGTGCGGCGGAGCGACGACCGCATTGTCGGCAAGATGGCGCGGCTGGCTGTTATCACAGAGGATATCGACCATGACATCAGGAGCGAAAAGTGCGACATCGGGGCGGATGAGTGGGTGGATTGACGCCCCTGGGACCGCTGGCACACGAGGCCGCGTTGTGGTAGGATTGCAGCGTCAAACGAGGGCAGGATGCCCGCGACACGAAAGGAGCATTACGATGAAGACGGCGGCGATTGGGGCTTGGGTGTTGGCGGTTTGCTTCTGGGTCGGTTTGGCGTCGGGGGCCGACGAGGGGTTTGAGCCGTTGTTCGGGGCCGATGGGATTTCGGACTGGAAAGTCTCGGACTGGTCGGATCTGCGCGTGCCACAGAAGGTCGAAGGCGCGCCGTGGAAGCTGGAAGATGGCGTGCTATACGGCCTGAATAAGCGGACGTGGATCATCTCACCGGGCGAGTACTCGGATTTCGTCCTGCGGCTGGAGACCCTGATTATGCGCGGATCCAACGGAGGCATCGGCCTGCGCTTCCCGCCGGCCGGCGACCCGGCCTACACGGGGATGGAGATTCAGGTCGTCGATCACGGGGTGTATTACTCGGGGTACGCCTCGCAGCCCCAGCAGTACACCGGCTCGATCTACGACGAGATCGCGCCGGAAGGGGCGACGGTGAACCCGCCGGGCCAGTGGAATGCGTGGGAGATTACCTGCCGGGGGACGAATGTGCAGATCGTGCTCAACGGCAAGAAGGTCATCGACGTGGATATGGCCAAGGAGATTCGCGCCCGGCAGAACAAGGGCCCGGCCCTGTCCAAGCGGCCGATCAAAGGCCATATCGGCTTTCAGAACCTCAACGGCAGCATCACGATTCGCGGCGCCGCGATCAAACGGCTGGATGGTGCGGGGCAGACCACGGCGCTATTCAACGGCAAGGACCTGACCGGCTGGGTGAACGTGAACTGCGCACCGGAGACCTGGACGGTCGCCGATGGGATGATTGTTTGCAGCGGCGTGCCGACCGGCGTGTTGCGGACCGAACGGATGTATGAGAATTACGTGCTGGAGTTGGAGTACAAGCATCTGAGGGAGGGGGGCAATGCGGGCCTGTTCCTGCACTCGGGGCCGATCCCGGCGCCGGGCCAGCCCTTCACGAAGGGAATCGAGGTTCAGATTCTCGACGGCCGCAATACGGAGAATTACACCAGCCACGGCGATGTCTTTGCCATTCACGGGGCGACGATGCGGCCGGATCCGCCGCACCCGGCCGGGTGGATGCGGTCGCTGCCGACGCAGCGACGGGCCAAGCCCGCGGGCCAGTGGAACCACTACTGCGTCGAGAGCCGCGACGGGGCCATCAGCCTGGCGGTCAACGGCGAGGTCGTAACGCGGGCCTTCGAGGCCAATCCGCGAAAGGGCTATATCTGCCTGGAGAGTGAGGGGGGGCTGGTGCACTATCGCAACATACGCATCACGGAATTGCCGTCCACCAATCCGCCTGCCGAGATGGTTGCGGCCGCCGATGAGGGGTTCAAGAGCCTGTACAACGGGCTGGACCTGCGGGGCTGGAAGGCCGAGCCGGGGCACGAGGGGCACTGGACCGCGAAGGATTGGGTGCTGGATTATGACGGCCGCAGCGAGGCACAGGACAAGCACCTCTGGACGCAGAAGGAATACGGCGATTTCACGCTCATCGTAGATTGGCGCCAGCCGCGCGAGCCGGTGGATGTGGAACTTCCCGTGCTCGGGCCGGATGGGCGGCAGGTTGTCGGGCCCGACGGCACGCCGAAGACGGCTACCGTCAAGGACGCCGGGGATAGCGGCATCTACCTCCGCGGCAGGGACAAGAGCCAGATCAATATCTGGAACTGGCCGTGTGGCTCCGGCGAGATATGGGGCTATCGCACGGATGAGAATATGCCCGCCGAGGTCCGCAAGGCCACCACGCCGCTGCTGAAGGCCGACAACCCGCCGGGCGGGTGGAACCGCTTCGAGATTACGGCCGTCGGCGACGTGGTGACGGTGGTGCTCAACGGAAAGACCGTGATCGACGAGGCCCGCCTGCCCGGCATGCCCGCCAGGGGCCCCATTGCATTGCAGCACCACGGCGACCCGATTCAATTCGCCAACATCTTCATCAAAACACTCGATTAACCACGGATTGACACGGATTATCACGGATTTGTTTGCAGGGAACGCCGGCCGCATAGGGCAAGATCAAATGGCAAATAGTCAATAGCAAAACGACAGAGCAAGAAGGCCGGTCCCGGCTCGACGCAGCGGTCACACTTTTTGCATTTTGCTATGTATATTTGATTTAAGACTCTGAGGATAGACATGCGCACACGATCAAACACAAATGCCTCAAGCACTGCGTCCCGCCGCGATTTCCTCAAGACCGCCGGAGCCGCCGCCGGTGCGATGGCCGTGCCGCAGTGGGCCCTGGCGGTCCATACGGCCCCCAAGAAGGTCCGCATCGGCGTCGTGGGCGGCGGGTTCGGATGCTCGTTTCAGTGGCGACAACACCCGGATTGCATCGTGGGGGCGGTCAGCGACCTGCGGGAGGACCGGCGCAAGGCATTGCAGCAGACCTATGCGTGCGAGAAGGCGTACAACAGCCTTGAGGAACTGGTGCTGGATAAGACACTGGACGCCGTGGCGGTGTTCACCGATGGGCCGCTCCACGTGCATCACGTTGCCCTGGCGATGAGCAACGGCAAGCACGCCATCAGCGCCGTGCCCGCCGCGTGGGCGACGATGGAACAGGCCGAGCAGTTGCACGACACGGTGCGGCGGTACGGCCTGACCTACATGATGGCCGAGACCGGTTACTATCAGCAGTCCACGATGTCGGCGTGTAAGTTCCACGAGGCCGGCAAGTTCGGGGACCTGTACTACTGCGAGGCGGAGTATCAGCACGCGGGGCTGGAGGTGCTGTACTTCCAGGACGGCAAGCGGACATGGCGGCATGGGATGGCCCCGATGCACTACCCGACGCACTCGACCAGCCAGTTGATCGGCGTCACGGGCGAACGGCTGACGGAGGTGGTCTGTCACGGCTACGGCGACGACGACCCGATATGCAAGGACAACGCCTGGGGCAATCCCTTCTGGAATGAGTCGGCGATGTTCCGCACCGACCGGGGCAATGCCTTTCGCGTCAATGTCTGGTGGAAGGGGGCTCACCGCGGCGTCGAGCGGGCGCAGTGGATCGGCACAAAGATGAGTTTCTACGCGGGACACCCCAACGGCCTGGGACCCATCATCGTCCGCTCGGGCAAACAGATGGAGACCGACGATGCCGGGTTTGCCCGCGAGGCCCCTGCGTTCGAACAGTACAAACAACCGCACTACTGGCAGACCGACATGCTCCCGGAGCCGCTGCGGCACGACAGCGGCCATGAAGGCTCGCACCCGTTCCTGACGCACGAGTTTATCGACGCCATCACGCACAACCGCCGCCCGGCGATCGACGTCTACGAGGCCCTCGCCTATACCGTGCCGGGAATCATCGCCCACCAGTCGGCCCTGAAGGACGGTGAACTCCTGAAGATCCCCCAGTTCCCCCGCCTGGCGTGACGGCCGGACCGTCGGCGTCGATTCAGGTAATGTCCTTGACAATACAGCGCTGTTTCTGGTACACTGTGTATGTTTCACGGTCTTGATTACGTGCGCGACTGTGTACACGGGTGTTGAGCATTGTCAACATGCACTTGTCCAGGCAGGAGGACAACATGATGCATAGAGGACTTCGCCTTGTGCAGCTATCACTCACGTTGGCAATCAGCCTGATGGCCGCCGACGTCCGTGCCGACGATATTCCCGGGTGGCTTGAGTCGCGATGGGAGCCCGACATGGTCCTGCCGTCGGTAAGCTGGTGGCGCGATACCACCAACCAGAACGCACTGGCTGAATACTATTATGGCGTGTATCCGCAACTTCCCCAGGTGCAGACGATCATGCCCGGCATTTACGTCGTCACCGGTATCGGCAAATCGAACGTCGTTGCCCTGGTGGGAGCATCTGAATGGGTCCTGGTGGATTGCCTGGAGTCTCCGGCCGCACTGCAACTGGCGCTGGCGCTGCTCAGGCCTTATACGGGAACCAGGACTCTCACAGCGGTGGTCTACACAAGCGAAGACAGCACTCATATCAGCGGAAGCAGTGTTCTGGCTTCGCTGTCTCCTCAAGTGTACGCATCTTCGGAATTCTTCAACGTATCGAGCAATCAAGCCCGTATCGCAGGAGTGCGTTTCCCTCGCACATTGATGATGTTCGGAGCATTCTTGGCGGCGGACCCCAACGGTTTGATAGGGCCGCCCACAACCGTAGGCAAGTTTCCTTTTCTGTATCCGTCCAACCTGGTCTCCCAGGAAACAACGCTGAATCTGGCGGGGTTCAATATCACCCTGATGCCGGATAACACATCTTCTTATGCCGGGCTCATGGTCTGGCTGCCTGACTACAAAGTGCTCTGTGCCGGCGATGAATGGTCGCCATGTTTTCCTGATATTGGCCCCTTGAGAGGACCTGCCCGTCCGGCCCAGGAGTGGATCGATACCCTCGAAGACATACTTGCTTTGGATGGCGATTATCTTATACCAACTCACGGGCCGGTTCTAATGTCCAATGCCGAAATCACCAATACACTGACCCATTACCGCGACGCTATTGAGAGTGTGCTGAACTCTACGCTGGCTCTGATGAATCTCGGATATACCGCGGAAGACGCCGCCGCCAGAGTTCAACTGCCCCAGTCCTTGGCCGACGACCCGAACCTCCAGCAGTTCGTTGCCGACATTCCGTCGGCGGTAAAAGGCATTTACCAGCACTACATCGGCTGGTTTAACGGCGAGCCCCCCCAATTGGCCTCAAGTCTGACAACCACCAGACAGGCCGAAATCATGGTCCAACTGGCCGGAGGAATTACGCCTTTCCTGGTGGCCGCCAGAGAAACGGAACTTGCCGCCAATGATCTCGAATCCGCCGAGAAAGCCATGTTCATGGCATGGGCGGCCTATAGGACTCATCCCGGAAGCGTCCTGGCCAACAAGCTCTATGTCCAGTCACTGCGCAAACTCGCATACATGCAACGGAGCGGCCAGTTACGCAATTATTACCTGTCTGTCGCTCAGACTGTCGAACAGGGGATGCCCGATGGATACGGCGGTGTACTGATCCCGGTTATGGTGAAGAACATCAATCCCGATGGCGATTCATTGCCGGGAGACCTTGTCGCCGTAAATGGCGTTCTGTTCTTCAGTGCTTACAGCCCTGAAAGCGGCCTTGAGCTTTGGAGAAGTGACGGCACCGAGAACGGCACCGTATGGGTCAAGGACATAAACCCGGGCGGCGATTCCCGCCCTGCGAATCTGACGGATGTCAACGGCGAATTGTTCTTCTGTGCCGATGACGGGGCACACGGCTGTGAACTCTGGAAGAGCGACGGCACCGAGGTGGGCACTGTGATGGTAAAGGACATCAATCCCACGGGAGATTCAGGACCCGACTGTTTGTTCAGCTTCAACGACACGCTGTTCTTCGGTGCCTCCAGTGAAGGAACGTCGAATTATGAACTCTGGAAAAGCGACGGGACTGAGGCGGGCACTGTGATGCTCAAGGACATTGCGCCGAACAGCTTTGCCGACATCAACGGAACTTTATTCCTTGCAGCGGACGACGGTGTTCACGGCTCTGAATTATGGACGAGCGATGGAACAGAAGCGGGGACGGTCATGGTAAAGGACATCAATCCGACCGGCAGCTCGTTTCCCGCGGAACTCACGAAATTCTACGACAGGCTTTATTTCACAGCGGAAACCGATACATCCGGGAGGGAACTATGGAGGAGCAACGGCACCACGGCAGGAACGGTTCTCGTCAGAGACATAAACACCGGTTCAGCCGGTTCAAATCCGGTATGGCTGACCGATGTCAACGGCGTTCTGTTCTTCGCCGCCACGGACAGCACTGGATATCAACAGCTCTGGAAGAATATCCCAACGGTCGGCACATTTGTGGTTAAGAGCGGCCTGTACGACCCTGCATTCTTGACGAACGTGGAGGGAGTACTGTTCTTTGCCGCTGCCGGTGAGCTGTATACGAGCGACGGAACCGAGGCCGGAACGGTAATCGTAAAGGATATACGGCCGTGGGATTCTTCAAACCCCGCAAACCTCACAAATGTCAACGGCACGCTGTATTTTGCGGCCGACGACGGCGTCCACGGCTTTGAACTATGGCAAAGCGACGGGACAGAAGCAGGCACGACGATAGTAATGGACATCAATCCGCACGGCAGTTCGTCTCCGGCGCATCTGACAGCCGTGAACGATGTGTTGTTCTTCTCAGCCAACGACGGCGCACACGGCGTTGAACTCTGGAAACATGATCACCGTTGCGCTGAGTATCCTCCGGCCGATCTCAATGGAGATTGTGAAGTCGACTTTGAAGATTTCGCCGTCATGGCTTCACAATGGCTGACGGACAGCAAGAACCCTTAGAGCACCGGTGACGCACGGCGTTCTCGGTTGGCGAAGCAACGGCACCCGGATGAACTCAGCTCCTGTCGAGAAATGCGCGGGTCGTAATTGCCCGCCTCGTACACCACGTGACGCAGCGGACCAGGAAGCACCAGGACGTGTTATTCGTGGGCGCAGATGGTGGAACATAAGGGAACACTTGCGATGACTGGACAGAAAAGGAAGCTGGCGCTGTATTGCGTTGCGGGTATTCTCATCCTCATTGTCGGCGTTGGCGTCGTTTGGTTGTGCTGTTTTTCGGAGTCGGCGCTGCTGAAGGAAGCGGCGTATGATGTGGAGATATCCGGGCCTCCGGAACTCCATGCCAAGCTCTATCCCTTGCGCGAACTGGGTTACCTGCTTGTTCTCTATCTTCCGGGAACGTCGACCAAGAAGGGGTTCATAGTAGATATGGAAGCCAGGACAATGGGGATTCCCAATTTCACCAGCTACACTCGCCTTGGGAGATTCGCCCTGGTCGACGAAATGACATTGCTTGGATACCCAGACATCGGGGAGCTTATCGCCGACTTTGAGAAGAACGGCGACAGTTGGGTCATTAAGGTCACAGGGTGCGCGGATGATCCCAGATTCTACGACCCTGATACACGGCCTTTCTTGGAGGAAGAGCTAATCTATGAGAAGGTGATTACTCTAACACCAAAGCATGAGTGATATCCTTCGGGACAGACACCGTCCAAGGCGCCGGCCCCATTCCACCACAGAGCACCGGGGCGCACCCCGGTTTCGGTTGAGTATCGAGTATCGCCCCGCGACCCCTGAAGCCTTATGCTCTCGTGCTCTGCGTACTGTGCAGAGACGGGCCCTCCGGTTGAGGGAGGTTAGGAGGGTGGGTAGCAACTGAGGGGACAACCAAAAGGGCCCAAAAGCAAAGCCTGCGAATCATAACATACCGCACAGGGGCCGTCGTGTCAAGGATTATCGGGCAAAAAATCGCCTCAGGAGCCCGCGCCGCAGCATTTTTTGTACTTTTTCCCGGACCCACAGGGGCAGGGGTCGTTTCGGCCGACTTTGGGCGTTTCGAGCTTGATCTGCTTGACGACCTGTTCACCCTGGGGGGCCTGGGCGGCCGCCCGGTCGCGTTCGGCCATGGCGAACTGGCCCACCTCGTCGTGGCTGGTGTGGCTGACGTTCCAGACGCTCCGGGCACGGGCGCCGGGGTCGAGCCGGACCCGGAAGATGATGTCCGTAACGCGGTCTTCCACGTTGTCGAGCATCTCGTTGAACATGCGGTAGCCTTCGCGCTTGTACTCGACCTTGGGGTCCTTCTCGGCGAAGGAGCGGGTCCAGATGCTCTGTTTGAGGTGGTCCATCGAGTACAGGTGGTCCTTCCAGGCCGAGTCATAGACCTGGAGCAGGACGTACTTCTCCAGCTCGGTCATCTCGCGGCGCAGGACCCGGCCGGCGGCCTCCGTGACGAAGCCTGCGGGGTCGGCGGCGGCCGCGGCGTCCTGTTCGGACAGGTCCAGGGCGAAACGCTCGTTGGCCCACCGAACCAGGGTGGCCGTGTCATAGGAGGCGGCCTTGTTTTTGACGATCTCGATCAATCGCCCGTCGTGGTGCGACTCGCTCAGCTCCAGCAGCGTCCGCTGGATGTCGCGGGGCTTGGTGTTCTGGAGCTTCTCAGCGGACAGGCCCGCGTCATACTTGCGGTTGGCCCATTCCGCCAGTGACTCAAAGCCGTAGATATTCGCCCCCTGTGGCGTGAAGACCATGTTCATCGCGAACTCGACGGGGTATTCGATCTCACGGCGGCGGTATTTCTCGGCGGTCTTGTCCAGTAGCTGGGCCTGGATGTCATCGACCTTGAGGCCGCGGAGCGTCTCAAGGTCAAGGGCAATGTCAAACTTCGCGCGGGCCCATTCGAGGAAGGTCCGAAGGGCATAGTCATCGGTGAGAAAGACCGCGATATCGGAGGCGTCCTTCTTGTCCACCTGTTCGGCGGCGGCGGCGATGAGTTGCTCCTCGATGTCCTCCGGCGACTGGGTCTTGACCTTGCTGGGGCTCAGGCTCACGCGGAAGGCGCTCATGGCCCACTTGGACAGGCCGTTGACATCCCAGGTAGTCGGGTCGCTGTAATCCTCGAGATACTCCCCGAGAGACAGGGTGATGTTGTTGGCGGCGGCGTCCTTGGCCTTTTCCTTGATGAAGTGCTCGATGTCGGCGGCCGAGGCCCCGGCCAGATCAGAGAGTTTCAGCTCCGCCCCGAAATTGACGCGGGCCCATTCCATGATGCACTTCTGCGGGTAGTCCGCGGCGAGGATGCTCCGGCAGGCCTTCTCGACGGCCGACCGGATCATCTCGGCAATGACCTCGTGGAGGTTGTCGCCGGCCAGCACACGGCGTCGGCGGGCATAGAAGACCTTGCGCTGGTAGTCCATGACCTCGTCGTATTCGAGCAGGCTCTTGCGAATCTCAAAGTTGCGCTCCTCGACCTTCTTCTGGGCCTTCTCGATGCCCTTGGAGATGCGGGAGTGATAGATGGGCTGGCCCTCCTCCCAGCCGATCCACGAGAGGGCCTTGACGGTCCATTCGGGGGCGAAGATCCGCATGAGGTCGTCGTCGAAGCACAGAAAGAACTGACTGGAGCCTTTATCCCCCTGTCGGCCGGCGCGGCCGCGAAGCTGATTGTCGATGCGGCGCGCTTCATGGCGCTCGGTGCCAAGGATGTGCAGTCCGCCGAGTTCCGCCACGCCGGGGCCGAGCTTGATGTCCGTGCCGCGGCCGGCCATGTTCGTGGCGATGGTCACGTTGCCGCGGGTCTCGCCCGTGCGGCTCTTGTGCTGGTGGCCCGCCTTGGCGACAATCTCAGCCTCGCGGGCGTGCTGTTTGGCGTTGAGGACCTCGTGGTCGAGGCCGTGGCGGCGGGTCAGGGCGGCCGAGAGGGCTTCGCTCTTTTCAATGCTGATGGTGCCTATCAGCAGTGGCCGTCCGGCGGCGGAGACGTCGTTGATCTCCTCGACGATGGCATCGAATTTCTCCCTTTCGGAGCGGTAGATGACGTCCTCCCGGTCGTCGCGGACGCAGGGGGCGTTCGTGGGGATCACGACCACGTCGAGCTTGTAGATCTTCATGAACTCTTCGGCTTCCGTGGCGGCGGTTCCGGTCATGCCGGCGATCTGGTCGTAGAGCTTGAAGAAGTTCTGNNCGCCCGGTGAACTCATCCACGATGATGACCTTGCCCTCGAGGACGACGTAGTCCTTCTCCCGCTCAAAGACGACATGGCCGCGGAGGGCCTGCTCGATCAGGTGGGGCCACTCCATGTTGGCCCCGGTGAAGAACGAACCGATGCCGGCGGCCTCCTGAGCGGCCGTGACGCCTTCGTGCGTGAGGTGGACGCTCTTGCGGTCGATCTCCACTTCGTAATACTGGGTGGTCTGCTCGAGGCGGGGCCGGGCGGATTCGAGCTCCGCTTCGCTTTTCTCGATGACACCCTGGGCCTTCTGCATGCGTTTTTCGTCCCTGGCCTTCTTGGCGTCGGACAGTTCGCCCTGGGCGTTGGCGGCGGCGCGTTCGGCGCTGTCGATGCGCTTCTTGAGGTTGTCATAGGTCGATTGCAGGCCCATGAGCTTGCGGGCGACGGCGTCGGCCTTCTTGTAGCGGGAGACGTCGTCCACGGCCGGGCCGGAGATAATCAGCGGCGTGCGGGCCTCGTCGAT
>DDXG01000352.1 GCA_002347125.1 Phycisphaerales bacterium UBA2266 | reverse complement strand
CAGGGCGGTAACGGCGGCGGCCGGGCCGCAGGTGTAGCCCGTGGATTGCAGGCAGACGCCGTCGGCGGTCAGCGTGGTCTGCAGGGCGGCCAGTTGGCGCTGGATGACGGCCGGCAGCAGAAACGGCAGGATGGAGAACCACGCCAGCACGGCCGCCATGAATATGGCGACGGCGACCCGCTCCCAGCGTCGCGGCAGGTGCGGCAGGGGCATGAGCAGGCCGAGCGTAACGGCCGCGGCGACCAGGACATAGCGCAGCCGACCCGTGACGAGCCATGAGATGCTTGCGGCGAAGGACCAGCGGCCTTCAAGTCGGGCCGCCAGCAGCAGGGCGATGATGGCCAGGGGAAGCAAGTACCAGAGGGTCCACCAGGGCTTCGGGCAACGAGCGAGGCGGCGGCCCAGCGTAATGCCGCCGGCGGCCACGAGCAATACCGCGAATGTCTCCAGCCATGGACCCATACACCGACCTCAGAACAGATTCCGCATACCTATTGTAGCATAGGGCACCGCGATCGCGAAGGGAATTCGCTCAGAACCCAAGGCTGAAGGGCCAAACGCAAAGCCAAAGCGTGAAGCCCAAAGCCGGCCGGTGGCTTGTTGCGACGCTTGTGTGGCGTAGGGCGGCTCCGCGTTCCGGGCGTTGGTCCTGGGCGTGCAGCCGCCTTGATATTGGCCGCAGGAGGGCCTACAATTGTCGGACCAGTAGAAATCCATGGCAAGGCCGTGTAAGGAGTATGATTATGGGACAGTCAGGAATTCCTTTTGTGGTAAGCGGACCCCAGGTGGCGGCCTTTCGCATAGCGACGGGTCGCAGGACTGCACACGAGGGACCGGCCCTTGCCTTTGGCAAAGGCCGCCACCCCGCCGGACAGGACCTCCGTGTCAGTGGGCGGCGCCCGACCCTGCCTGGCCTCTTGATCGCGGTGTTGTTGGTTGCTGTTGGTGCGGCGTGGGCGGACGATGCGGGGCGGATACGGCCGTGGGCGGAGAATCCGCGTTATTGGCAGTATGAGGGCAAGCCGGTGATGCTGCTGGGGGGCAGCAAGACGGACCATATCTTCCTGCTGGATGAGTTGAAGGAGCATCTGGATGAGATACACGCCGTCGGGGCCAATTACGTGCGCAACACGATGAGCCAGCGGGAGGGCAAGGAACTCAAGGCGCACAGGCTGCTGGCGGACGGCAAGTTCGACATGGACCAGTGGAACGAGGAGTACTGGCGGCGTTTTGCGAACATGCTCAAGTGGACGGCCGAGCGGGGTATCATCGTGCAGATCGAGGTGTGGGACCGGTTCGACTTCTCGCAGCAGCAGTGGGGCCACAGCCCGTGGAATCCGGGCAACAACGTGAACTACACATACGAGCAGACGGGGTTTGCGGCCGAGTATCCCGCCCATGCCGGCCAGGACCGGCAGCCGTTCTTCCACTCGATCCAGGGTATGCCGAACTACAACGGCAAGCTCGACCTGATCCGGCGCTACCAGGAGGCGTTTGTCGATAAGATGCTGTCGTACAGCCTGGGGTATGGGAATGTGCTGTACTGCATGAACAACGAGACATCGACGCCTCCGGCGTGGGGGCAGTACTGGATCGAGTTCATCAAGGGCCGGGCGGCCGAGACGGGCGTGAGCGTCTGGACGACGGACATGTTTGACGATGCCTACCTGGGCGACCAGGCGAAACATGCGCCGATCGTCTTCAACGACGCCGAGCACTACATGTTCGCGGACATCTCGCAGGTGAACAGCCGCAACTTCGACCAGGCGCACTGGGACCGGTTGCAGTGGCTGTTGCAGCAGGTCAACAGACTTCCACGGCCGAGCAACCACACCAAGATCTATGGCAGCGGTTACCACACTTTCGGCACGGGCGGGCCGGAGGACGGGGTGGAGCGGTTCTGGCGGAATATCCTGGGCGGCTCGGCGGCGGCGCGGTTCCATCGGCCGGACTCGGGCAACGGGCTCAACGACCTGGCCAAGGCGAGCATCATGGCGGCCAGGCTGCTGGAGGGCCGGATCAAGTTCTGGGAGGTGACGCCACACATGGAACTGCTGTCGGATCGCGGCGCCAACGAGGCATATCTGGCGGCCAGGCCGGGACAGTGCTATGCCCTGTATTTCACCAACGGCGGGTCCGTGAGGCTGGACCTGAGCAAGGCCCCGGGGACGTTCGGGATTACCTGGATCAGCGTGGCGATGGGCCGCGTGGTTGAATCGTCGCAGGCGGGCGGATACCGGCCGATGGACAAGACGCTCGAAGGGGGCGCTGTGGCGACAGTCTCGGCTCCGTACAAGGGCGGCTGGGTGGCGGCGATAGTGAAAAACTGAAAGGTCAAAGCTGTAAACCCAAAGCCATAGCTCAAAATCCAAAACCTGCGTTTGTACGCGGCGGAAAGGAGTTGTTCGAATGACTCGACGGAATGCACCAACGTACCTTGCCGGATGTGTTGTGGTGTTTTTGGCGGGGATTTGTTGTGGCAAAGCGGCTGGGCCGCAGGTGTTGCATGTATCTCCGGCGGGGGACGACAGTTGGTCCGGCCGCCTTGAAACGCCCAACGAGGACCGCACGGATGGGCCGCTTGCTTCGCTGATCGGGGCTCGGGATGCCGTTCGCGGGGCTCGCAGCAGTGATGCGGAAGGGCGGTTCATTGTCCGGATACAGGGCGGGGAGTATCGGATGGCCGAGCCGCTGGTCCTTGAGCCGAGGGATTCGGGCGTGACCTACGAAGCCGCACCGGGGGGACGGCCGGTGTTTTCCGGCGGGCGGGTCATTACGGGTCTGAAGCAGAACGGCCCACTGTGGGAGGCGGTGATTCCGCAGGTCAAGGAGGGCGGCCGGCACTTCCGGCAACTATTCGCCGATGGTAAGCGTCGGACGCGGGCGCGGTCACCGAATACGGGCTACCACCGTATTGCCGAATTGTTGCCCGGCCCGATGGACCCTACCGCCAAGCGGGCCACGGATCGCAGCCGCTTCAGGTTCGCCGAAGGGGACATCAGGCCCTTCGAGCGGCTGGGCGACGTGAACCTCATCCTGATGCACTCGTGGGAGACGTCGATCCACCCGCTCAAGAGCGTCGATCCGGAGGGGCGGATTGTGGAGTTTACGGCGCCGCTGAAGGAATGGTGGACCATCGGCTGGTGGGAGGAGAAACAGCGTTACTATGTGGAGAATGCCCGTGAGTTGCTCGATGCGCCGGGGGAGTGGTACCTCAATCGCGAGACGGGCTTATTCAGTTACTATCCCATGCCGGGCGAGACGCTCGACAAGACGCAGCTTGTTGCGCCCGTGCTGACGGAGTTCATCCGGTTCAAGGGCAACGCCGAGAAGGATGAGGTTGTCGAGAGTATCACGATAAAGGGCCTGGCCTTCCATCATGCCGACTGGGAGCTTTCGCCGCAAGGCAACAGCTCCACGCAGGCGGCGGTGGAGGTCCCGGCCGTGATTTCCGCCGACGGGGCCCGCCATTGTGTTGTGGAAGGCTGCGAAGTCGCCCATATCGGCGGTTACGGGATATGGTTTCGCCGGGGCTGCAAGGACAACCGCATCCAGCGCAACCGCCTGTACGATCTGGGCGCCGGCGGCATTCGCATCGGCACGGACCGGATGCCCGACAGCGACGCGGCCGAGTCCTCACGCAATCTCGTCGACAACAATCACATCTACGATGGCGGGCGCGTCTATCCGGCCGGCGTGGGCATCTGGGTCGCCCAGGCGTCGCACAACCGCATCTCCCACAATGATATCCACGACCTGTTCTACACGGGCATCAGCATCGGCTGGAACTGGGACGACAGCCCCAACCGCACGCACCACAACGTCATCGAGTTCAACCATGTACACGATCTCGTGCACGGCGAGCTGTCGGATGCGGGGCTGATCTACTGCCTGGGTGTGTCACCGGGATCGGTCATCCGCAACAACGTCTTCCACGACATCACGTCGTACAGGCAGCCGGATTTCTCCTGGGGCATCTATCTGGACGCCACCTGCGGCCAATACACCGTTGAGAACAACCTCGTCTACAACACGCGGGCCGGGGGCATCATGTTCAACAACGGCGGCCACGAGCACGTCATCCGAAACAACATCTTCGGCCCGGCGCAGACGAACCAGATATGGCCCTATTTCGAGAAACGCCCCAACACCTTCAGCCATAACATCATCTTCATGAGCGAGGGGAACCTCCTGGTTGGCCACAGCCAGAACACGCTGAACGAACGCCTCAAGGAGGGGCAGCCCCTGGGCGAATGGGACCACAACGTCTACTGGCATACGGGGCAGAAGGACCTGCTGCGTTTCTACAACCGGACGTTCGCTGAATGGCAATCGCTGGGGCTTGACCGTGACTCGGTGGTGGCCGATCCGATGTTCACGGACGCGGCGCGGCATGACTACCGGCCGCGGGATGAGTCGCCGGCCTTCAGGCTTGGGTTCAAGCCATTTGATATTTCCGAGGCGGGGTTGTATGGTGATGCCCAGTGGGTCGGTGAATGCAGCCACGGCAGGTGCGTGAAACGTTAGCAACGGCATCAAGTCTGAGGCGGCATACACCGCGTGGGCAAAGACGACATTTGCCCACCCTACGTTTGGCTGGTGCGAGTGAGATGCTTCGCTTCGCTCAGCATGACACAACCACCCTGGACAACTCAAGAAAAGGAGAACCATCATGATTGACGGCGGCAATGGGCAGTATCGTGCAGGGACTATCGTTGCAGTTGCGCTGGTGCTGTGTTGTGCAGGTTTGGCGGCGCGGGCCGCCGAGGCGGACGCCATCCGGCCCTATGAGGCGAATCCCCGCTATTGGCAGTATGAGGGCAAGCCGATTCTGCTGATCGGCGGGTCGAAGGATGACAGCCTGTTTCAGATTCCGCAGCTCAAGGAGCATCTGGATGAGATGGTCGCCGTGGGGGCCAATTACATCCGCAACACGATGAGCGACCGGCCGGACCATGATTTCGAGGTCTATCCGTTCAAGCAACGGCCGGACGGCAAGTACGACCTGGAGCAATGGAACGACGAATATTGGAAGCGCTTTGAGAATATGCTGCGCTGGACGGCCGAACGGGACATCATCGTGCAGATTGAGGTCTGGGACCGGTTCGACTACTCAACGAAGAACTGGCCGCCGCACCCGTACAATCCGAAGAACAACGTCAACTACACCTACGAGCAGTCGGGCTTTGCGCCGGAGTACCCGGACCATCCGGGGGCGAACAAGCAGCCGTTCTTCTTCACGACGCCGAAACAGCGCGACAACAAGGTCGTCTTCAAATACCAGGAGCGGTTCGTGGATAAGATGCTGTCACACACACTCAAGTACGGGCACGTGCTCTACTGCATGGACAACGAGACCAACGGCGAGCCGGCCTGGGGGGCGCATTGGGCCGAGCATATCCATCGCCGGGGTGCGGAAGCCGGCAGGAAGGTCTATGTGACGGAGATGTGGGATGCGTGGGACCTCAAGGCCCAGGAGCACCGGCGGACGTTCGACCATCCGGAGTTGTATGACTTCGTGGATGTGTCGCAGAACAACCATCAGAAGGGCCAGACGCACTGGGACAACTTCCAGTGGGTCCGGGATTATCTGACCAAGCAGCCGCGTCCGATCAACACGGTCAAGACCTATGGGGCCGACACCGGGCGATATGGGACGAACCGCGACGGGATGGAACGCGTATGGCGGCATATCATCGGGGGGGCGGCGTCGGCGCGGTTCCACCGGCCGGACTCCGGACTTGGCCTGGGCCCGGAGGCCAAGGCCTGTATCAAGAGCCTGCGGATGCTCACCGGGGCGATGGACGTGTTCACATGCGGCCCGCGCGACGACCTGCTGGGCGACCGCCAGCCCAACGAGGCGTACTGTCTGGGCAATCCCACGGTGGAATACGGCGTCTACTTCCCCGACGGCGGCGAGGTTGCCCTGGACATCTCGGCCCTGGCGGCCAAGAGCCCCCAGGTTCGCTGGCTGGATATCATGAAGAGCCGGTGGCTGGCGGCCGAGGGGGTCGAAGCGCCGTCCGGCCGTCTGAGGCTGCGGTGCCCTGGTCCCGGGTATTGGGCCGTTCTGGTCAAATAGCGGCCCAAAAACGCCGTCGGCGCGTGCAAAAACCGCCCTTCAGCACAAAGGCATTGCACTAAACGCCCGAAATATGCTATAATAGGGCCGCACACGCAACCAGAGTTGCTTTTCACGCCTGCAAGAAGCACCTCGGAAGGTGGGTGGCCCTTACTATAGTGCCACAACGTATAGATTACAGGCCCGAACCCGGTACGCCTGCATCGCCGGGTGGGGTATCCGAATGACCAGGAGTCGTGCATGAAACTGGTGGGACGATGGGTCGTAGGGGTCTGCCTGGTGCTGACAGGCGCGTCAAGTCTGAACGCCGCGTGGGTAGCCTACAACGACTGCCTGAAGGAGGCCGGCGACGGCACACAGGCCAATGCAACGGCCTATACCATCCACAACAGCAGCCAGTCCAATACCTCCGGGCCGCTGAAGGACTACGCGACCGGCTCGACGGCGGCTATGCCGACGGTTACGTTCACGATGGGTGCAGGGGGCCTGCGTCCCTCGACCGGCGGTTCGGGAGGGCGGCCCAATTCGGGTACGCCGGCCTTCGAGGTGTTTCACGAGGCAGGCGGCGCCCCGATCGTGGACCTTGCGCCCAATGTGATCGGCTACGGCTCGGCGGGTTGGTGGCAGGAGATTGCGTTCAGCGGGCTGGATCCGGGCAAGACCTACACGTTTGTCGGGACGGCCATCCGGTCGAGCAGTTATCCGACCCGCAAGACGCTTGTGACGATTCTGGGGCATACGTCGGCGACGAACAACAGCAGCAGCGGGCCGAATATCCTGTCGGTCTCGGCGACGACGACCGTTCTTGCGGCGGGGGATAACCGTGCGGCCGGCGACGTCGTGCGCTGGGATGACATTGTTCCAGGACCGGGCGGTTCGTTCACGATACGCAGCGAAGCCACCGTCGACTCCGTGAACGAGGCATACCCCATCAATGCCTTCATGCTCGCCGAGGGGGGCGTCGCGGGCAACCGTCCGCCTATTGTAGACGCCGGCGATTACGACGCACTGACCTGGCCCATCAACGTTCTTCAACTGAGTCCCATCGTCGATGACGACGACCCCTGCGGCCTGGGTATCCTTACCTACGAATGGTCCAGAATCTCCGGGCCCGGCACGGCCACCTTCGTGCCGAGCCACACCATCGCCGATCCCTGCGTCATCTTCTCCGAGCCGGGATTGCACAAACTGCAACTGCGTGTCTGGGACGAGGTGCCGCTCGATGGCGTGGGCACGGTGGAGATACCGCTGGTCGTGGGTTTGCTGGGCGATTTCAACGGCGACCGGCGGGTCAATCACCGCGATCTGGAGATCTTCGCGGCACAGTGGATGGACCCCTGGCCCAGCCCGGCGGATCTCAACGCCCGCGACGGCGTTAATGTCCTTGATCTGAGCATACTGGCGGGCAACTGGGGCGTGGGCGAAGAGGCCACGCTCGTTATCAATGAGGTGCTCGCCCGCAACGACCTGTCCAATCCCGATCCGCAGGGCCAGTACGAGGACTGGGTCGAGATCTACAACGGCGGCCAGGAGTCCTTTGACCTGGGCGGCTGCTATCTGACCGACCGGCTCGACGAGCCCACGATGTGGCGCGTGCCAACGGACAGACCGCAGGCGACCACCATCCCTCCGGGGGGCTACCTGGTCATCTGGCTGGACGGCGACGTCAACGACGCCGGTCTTCATGCCTCCTTTGAGTTGGCCGAGGGCGGTGAACAGATCGCGCTGTTCGATGCCGACGGGCGGACGCTGCTGGATAAGATCGAGTTCGGCCCGCAGACGGCCGACGTGTCCTTCGGGCGCGAGCCGGATGGGACGAACAACTGGGTGACACTGACGCCCAGTCCGGGGGCGTCCAACAACGGGCGGTTCCTCGGGGTCGTCGCCGATACGAAATTCAGCCACAAGCGCGGATTCTACAGCACCCCATTCGAGGTCATTATCACCACGAGCACTGCCGGCGCCACGATTGTCTACACCACCGACGGCAGCACGCCCACTGAAACCCACGGGACCTTGTATACGGCGCCCGTGCCCATCATTACGACGACCCCGCTGCGGGCCTTTGCCTACAGGACCGGCTGGAAATCCACCAACGTGGACACCCAGACGTACATCTTCCTCGATCATGTCATCGTTCAGGCCACCCACCCGACCACGGGTGCGCAAGTTACGCCCGCCGGCTTCCCCGTGTCGTGGGGCTCCGTCACCGGCGACTACCAAATGGACCCGGACGTGGTCGGCCAGAGCGGGCAGGACAAGTTCGGTGGTATCTATGCCGCCAGCATCAGGAGCGACCTGACGGCCGTGCCCACCTTCTCGCTGGTGATGAACAAGGACGACTTCTTCGGGCCGACCGGCATCTACATCAACCAGTCCCAGGACGGGACCGAGCGGGTCTGCTCGCTGGAGTACATTGACCCGAATGAGAGCGACAGCTTCCAGATGAACTGCGCCCTGGCCATGCAGGGGGGCGTCAGCGGCGGGGGCACCAGCCTCGATCGGTGGAAGACGTACAAGTTGTCGATGCGGCCGCGGTTCAAGGCGCTGACCGACGACCTCAAGCCCACGCAGGGTCCGCCGCGGATGGGCTTCAAGCTGTTCCAGGACTCGCCCGTTGACAGCCACAATACATTTGTTTTCGACGCGGTGCTGAACCATTCGTGGCTGCACTCCGGCCAGCACACCGTGGCGACGTATATCCAGGACCAGTTCACGGCCGACCTGCACAATGCGATGAACGGCCCGTCGTCGCCGCACGGCTTCTACGGCCATGTGTACATCTGCGGGCTCTATTGGGGTGTGTATTACATCCATGAGCGGCCCGACCACGCCTGGGCGGCCGAGGTCTACGGCGGCCGCAGCGAGGAGTACGACGCCCTCAAGCACAATTCCAGCGGGGTCGTGCAGAACGGTGTCGGGGGCAGCGCGACGGCCAACTACAACGCCATGGTCTCGGCGTCCAGCGCCGTCCGCAGCGACCCGACCAACCTGACGAAGTGGCAGGCGCTGACCGAGAAGCTGGACGTGGACAACTTCATCACGTATCTGATGGCCAACTGGTTCCTGGACAACGGCGACTGGCCCGGCAAGAACTGGTACGCCACGCATCGCAATGTCCCCGGCGGCCAGTGGCGATTCCACTCCTGGGACGCCGAGCACACGCTGGAGAACAACGGCAACGGCACCTTCGGGGCCAGTCCCAGCGGCATCCACGCCAATCTGGCCCCCAGCCCAGAGTACAAAGTGCGCTTCGCCGACCTGGCGTATCAGGCGTTCTTCAACGGCGGGCCGCTGTCGGAGACGGTGGCGGCGGATCTCCTGCGGTATAGGATGGCCACGATGGACCCGGCCATCGTCGGCGAGTCCGCCCGTTGGGGCGATAACCGCTCCACGACGCCTCACACGCGCCAGGAATGGCTCAATCTGCTCAACAGTCGGCTGACAAGCTACATCCCCTCGCGGCCGGGCGCGGTGCTGGGTTATCTGAGGACGGCCGGGCTGTACCCGGACATTGACCCGCCAATGTTCTTTGTCGGCGGCGGTTTCACTTACGGCGGCCAGATACAACCGACCGATCCCATCGTCCTGATGGGCTCGGGGACCGTCTACTACACGACCGACGGCGCCGACCCGCGGCTGCCCGGCGGCGGTGTCAACAGCGCCCATGCGGCCACATATTCCGGCCCCTTTACCCTTGCCCGCAGCGCCGTGGTCAAGGCCCGCGTGCTGAGCGGTTCGACGTGGAGCGCGCTGGCCGAGGCGCAGTTCTCGGTCGGGCCGGTGGCGCAGAACCTGAAGATTTCAGAAGTTATGTTCAATCCGGGCGATACGGGCAATCCCGAAGACCCCAATACCGAGTATATCGAGCTGACCAACGTCGGGACCCAGGCGATCAACCTGAACCTGGTTGCGTTCACCAACGGCGTGCGGTTCACGTTCGGCGATTACGTGCTGGCCCCGGGGGCCTATACGCTGGTGGTCGCCAAGCAGGCCGCTTTCGAGGGCCGGTACGGGACGGGTTTGCCCGTCGCCGGCGAATATGTCGGGCGGCTGGACAACGGGGGCGAGCGGGTTACGCTGGAGGATGCGGCCGGGGCGGTGATCCACAGCTTCCGTTACCGGGATGGCTGGTACGCCATCACGGACGGGTTGGGCTTCTCGCTGACGGTGGTCGATCCGAGCCTGGCCGACGCCGGTTCCCTTGAGGACAAGGCCTCGTGGCGTCCGAGCGCGGCGGTGGGCGGCTCTCCGGGCTTCGACGACAGCGGGGTGTTGCCGCCGCTGGG
>DDXG01000219.1 GCA_002347125.1 Phycisphaerales bacterium UBA2266 | reverse complement strand
ATGAGCGCCTACGAATTCAATCTGCCCAACGGCAAGTACACCGTCCGCCTGCATTTCGCCGAGTGCTTCACGGGCATCACCGGCGTCGGCCAGCGGGTGTACTCATTTGCCGTGCAGGGGCAGACGCCGGAGAAGGACTTCGACCTGTGGAAGGAGGCGGGCGGGCCGTACAAGGCCATCCGCCGCGAATACAAGGGCGTGGCGGTCACCGACGGCAAGCTGAGAATCACCTTTACGCCGAACATAGAGAACCCGGCCATCAACGGCATCGAGATCTTCGCCGAGTAGGACGCATTCTCCGATTGTCCGGCACGGCCTGCCCATGTTGTGGCGTTGGCTTACGGGCGTTGACTTTCGGTCTCGGCCGGGTACTATGGGGCGTGGACTGTGGTCCACGGAAGGTGGCATGGTTTGGAATCGACCCGTGCCGGGTTGTTCGTTGCCGCCTTGCAGGCAAAGGATCGAAGAAATACAACGGAGCTGCGTCATGAAGAACAGTACCCCTCTGCTCGTAATCCTGCTGCCGGCGATCCTGCTGGTCACAACCTCGTGTCAGCAAGAGGCTGTAACCACGAAGGACCCTGTCATTGCGGCCGTCGAGAAGATGGCGTTCATGGACCCCAGTCTGCCCGTCGACGACCGCGTGTCCGACCTGATCGGCCGGATGACCCTCGCCGAGAAGGTCTCCCAGATGACCCACGACAGCCCGGCCATCGAGCGACTGGGTGTGCCCGCCTACAACTGGTGGAATGAGTGTCTGCACGGCGTCGCCAGGGCCGGCAGGGCCACCGTGTTTCCGCAAGCCATTGGCATGGCGGCCACCTTCGACGAGGACCTGATCTTTCGGGTTGCCGACGCCATCTCGGACGAGGCCCGGGCCATGTATAAGGCCGCCGTCGAGAAGGACCGCCGCCTGCGTTACGGCGGCCTGACCTTCTGGACGCCCAACATTAACATCTTTCGTGACCCGCGTTGGGGCCGTGGCCAGGAAACCTACGGCGAGGACCCCTTCCTGACATCGGTCCTGGGAAGTGCATTCGTCAGGGGCCTGCAAGGGGATGACCCGCGGTACCTCAAGGTCGCCGCCTGTGCCAAGCACTACGCCGTGCACAGCGGCCCCGAGGCCCTGCGGCACGAGTTTGACGCCCAGGCAGGCCTTAAGGACATGTACGAAACCTATCTGCCCGCCTTCAAGGCCCTCGTCGACGCTCGGGTCGAGGCGGTCATGTGCGCCTACAATCGAACCAACGGAGAGCCCTGCTGCGGCAGCAAGACCCTGCTGAACACGATTCTCCGCGAAGAATGGGGATTCCGGGGGCACATCCTGTCCGACTGCTGGGCCATCGTGGACTTCTACCAGGGCCACAAAGTGGTCGGCACACCCGCCGCCGCGGCCGCACTGGCGGTCAACAGCGGCGTCAGCCTCGACTGCGGCAGCACGTTCCCCCACCTCGTCGAGGCCGTGCAGCAGGGGCTTGTCAGCGAGAAGACCCTCGACGAAGCCCTGGCGATTCTGCTGCGAACGCGGTTCAGACTCGGCTTGTTCGATCCGGCGGCGATGAACCCCTACTCGAAGATCCCAGCGGCCGTCATCGGCTCGCAGGAACACCGCCAACTCGCGCGAAAAGCGGCCGTCGAGTCCATCGTCATGCTCAAGAACGCCAACAACGTCCTGCCGCTGCGGCGCGATATGAAACGGCTGTATATCACAGGGCCCACGGCCGCCAGCGTCGAGGTGCTGCTGGGCAACTACTACGGCATCAGCGACAATCTGGTAACTATCCTCGAAGGCATCGCGGGCAAGCTCGAACCCGGCGCCTTTGCCGGATACACGCAGGGGTTTCTACTGGATCGCAAGAACGTTAACCCGATAGACTGGACGAGCGGCGATGCCAGAGAAGCTGACGCCATGATCGTGGTCATGGGTTATTCGCCTCAACTGGAAGGCGAGGAAGGCGCGGCGATTGCGTCGCCCCACAAGGGCGACCGCGAGGATATCGGACTGCCGCCCAGCCAGGTGGACTTCCTGCGGCGACTGCGGCAGGGCAACGCCAAGCCCATCATCGTGGTCCTGACCGGCGGCTGCCCCGTGGCGATACCCGAGGTTCACGAGATGGCTGATGCAATTCTGTACGTCTGGTATCCGGGCGAGCAGGGCGGCGCGGCGGTGGCGGATGTGATCTTCGGCGATGCCTGCCCGGCCGGTCGGCTGCCCCTGACATTCCCCAAGTCCACCGACCAGTTGCCTCCTTACACCGATTACTCGATGGTCGGACGGACCTACCGATACATGACGGATGAGCCGCTGTATCCCTTCGGATTCGGCCTGAGCTATTCGAGATTCGAATACAGCGACCTGAAGTTGGATAAGACGCAACTGAAACCGGGTGAAGCGGTGCATGCCACCGTAACCGTCGGCAACATCGGCAACGTCACCGGTGATGAAGTCGTACAGCTCTATCTGACTGACGTCGAGGCGTCGATCCGCACCCCGATGGCCGCCCTCAAGGGATTCCGCCGGATTCGGCTCGAACCGCGGCAGCGCCGGCAGGTCGCGTTCATAATCACACCGGACATGATGTCGCTGGTCGATGAAACCGGCGCCGGCAAGCTCGAACCGGGCCTGTTCAAAGTCGTTGTCGGCGGCTGCTCGCCCGGCAAGCGAGGCCCGGACCTCGGCGCCCCCCAACCGGTCGAGACAACGTTCACCGTGCAATAGAAAAGGAGCAGGTCGTGGGAAGAAAGCACGCAATTGCGATCGCGGCCCTGGCGCTCCCGTGGGTCGGCCTAGCCTCGGGCGCCGACGAAAGAAACAAACATCATTCATGTAAATGCAATGAAGAATCTCAAACAACTTGAAGTGTGGTTTATCACCGGCAGCCAGCACTTGTACGGCGAGGAAGTCCTCAAACAGGTCGATGCGGACTCCGGGCGGATCGCGGCCTTTCTGAACGAATCCAAGGCGATCCCCTGCCGGGTCGTGTTCAAGCCGGTGGTCAAGACGCCAGACGAGATACTGAACGTATGCGTCGAAGCCAATGCTTCGGCCGACTGTGTGGGACTGATCACATGGATGCACACATTCAGCCCCGCCAAGATGTGGATAGCCGCCCTGAGATCCCTCCGAAAGCCGTTTGCTCACCTGCACACCCAGTTCAATCGGGATATCCCATGGGACAAGATCGACATGAACTTCATGAACCTGAATCAATCGGCCCATGGGGACCGTGAATTCGGGTTCATTTGCAGCCGCCTGCGCCAGGCTCGCAAGGTCGTCGTCGGACACTGGCAGGACCCCGGCGTGCAGAAGGAGCTGGACACATGGATGCGGGCGGCCTGTGCATGGTCCGACTGGCAGGGTATGAAGATTGCGCGTTTCGGCGACAACATGCGGGAAGTGGCCGTCACCGAAGGCGACAAGGTCGAGGCGCAGAAGCAGTTCGGCTACTGCGTCAACGGCTATGGCGTCGGCGACCTGGTGGACGCCGTCAGGCAAGTCAAGGACGACCAGATCGAGGCGTTGGTTGGCGAGTATCGTAGCCAGTACCGTGTTGACGCATCCCAGGCAAAAAGCGAAACGGTTCGAGAGGCCGCGCGAATCGAAGCAGGAATGAGGAATTTCCTGACGGCCGGCGGCTTCAAGGCGTTCACCACGACCTTCGAAGACCTGCACGGGCTGGTTCAACTGCCGGGCCTGGCGGTTCAGCGCCTGATGGCCGACGGCTACGGCTTCGGCGCCGAAGGCGACTGGAAGACCGCGGCTCTCGTGCGGGCGATGAAGGTCATGGCGGCCGGCCTCAAGGGCGGAACGTCGTTCATGGAGGACTACACCTACCATCTCGATCCGGCGGATATGAAAGTCCTCGGCGCGCACATGCTCGAA
>DDXG01000187.1 GCA_002347125.1 Phycisphaerales bacterium UBA2266 | reverse complement strand
GGCAATGCTACCACAACCACCCGCAGAATCAAGCGCATTGGCTCGGCCGTGGCCCCTTCACCGCAGCCACAGCCCCAAGCCGGCAATCTGGTTTTGTTGATGATTCCACCCTTTGTATAGAGTAATCTTGAGCCGTGCTTTGACACGCGGCCGACCCCGGTAGAGTACCGAACCACCGACCGTACCCCTGGCGCAGACACAAGGAGGCACACGCATGGATCGTCGCGATTTCGGCAAACGCAGCATTGTGTTGGGTATGGGTGTTCTGGGTGGCCGGACGGCATCGGGCGGCCGGCCGGACAATGCATCCGGGGATGAGAGCCATTATGAAGAACCCCCCAAACGGTTGCCGGTTCGCCGATTCGATGTGGTGGTGGCCGGCGCCGGCACCGCCGGTGTGGTCGCGGCAATCGCCGCCGCAAGACAGGGCGCCAAGGTAGCACTCATCGAGCAGAAGGGCTACCCCGGCGGCACCGTCACCGAAGGCGGAACGGCCCTGCACAGCTTCTACAACCTCTACCAGGCGTTCAACGTCGAGAAGCGTCAGGTCGTGCGGGGAATCCCGCAGGACATCATCGACCGCCTGGCCGGGATCGGCGGCACCACCGGACATGCCGAGATGGTCAAAGGCGTCAATTACGACTCTATGTGCACGGCCGTCGATACGGAGATGTACAAGCTGGTGACGTTTGAGATGCTCGCCGAAGCCGGCGTGTTCGTGGCGGTCAATACGCTGCTGGTCGGCGCCATTGTCGACAACGGAAGTATCCGCGGCGTCATCACCGAGAGCCGTTCCGGCCGGGAAGCCGTCTACGCCAGGTCTTTCGTGGACTCCACAGCCTACGGGGATCTGTCGGCATTCGCCGGAGCCCGGTACACGGAGCCCAACGACTATCCCGTCGTCAACAGCGCAGGCATGGCGAACGTGAGCATCGACCGGTTGTACGATTATCTCCAGTCGCACAACGCCGTTTCACAATTGGCGCGGGGCAACCGCAGCGGCAGCGACAACCAGATCGTCCGCGTGCAGGGCGAGACCGTGCGTCTGCCGGAAGGGTTCCACAAGGGCGCCGGCGAAATCGGCATGTCCATGGTCACGACGACCGTTCACGACAATTACTTTATGTTCATCAAATTCAACCTGAAGCTGCCGGTCAGCCCGACGAACCGCGATGCCGTCGCCGTCGCCGAACTGGAGCTGCGCCGCCGCCAAGCCAGAGGCGTCGATCTGTTTCGCAAGTATGTCCCCGGCTTTGAGAAGGCCTTCATCGCCCGCACCAGTCCATCGCTCAACATCCGCCGGGCGCGGCTCATCGAGTGCGATTATGACATCTCCCACGAGGACGTGCTGCAAGGACGGCATTTCGACGACGAGGTCATGGTTTACGGCTTCCATGATTCGGCCCCGAGGTTTCAGGTCAAGGGCGGCGGAACCTACGGGATTCCCTATCGGGCGATGCTGGTCAAGGGCATCGAAAACCTCTACGCAACCGGCATGATGATTACGTCGGACCATGAGGCCCACATGTCCACGCGAAACACCGTTTGCAGCATGGGCCAGGGCCAGGGCGCCGGCACGGCCGCGGCGCTCTGTGCACAGAGGAACTGCGGCTCCAGAGAATTGGCCTACGGGCAACTGCGGGACGCCCTTGTCAAAGGCAACGTCTGTTTCGACGCCTGATCGGCCGTGAGTATCCTTGCCCTCAGTCTGACCCGTACGTAATAACGTACAGCACCGGCAGCACAAGCAACTCGAGCATCAGTGAACTGACCATTCCTCCGAAGATGACCGCTACGAGGGGTTTCTGAATCTCGGACCCGGCGCCGGTGGCGTAGAGCATCGGCAGCAGGCCCAACACCGTGGTGGCGGTCGTCATGATCAGCGGGCGGATGCGCAGCCGGCATGCCTCGAAGACAGCCGCCACGGCATCCATACCCCGGCGCCGCAGCTCGTCGCAGAAACTCACGAGCACCAGCCCATCCTCGACTGCGACCCCCAGCACGGCGATGAAACCAATCGTCGCCGCGACGCTCAAGTGAATGCCCAGCACGTACATGGCCGCAACCCCACCCACGACGGCAAAAGGCAGGTTGAGCATGATCAGCGAAGCACTGCGAACCGAGCCCAGGGCACTGAGTAGCATGACGAATATCAGCAACAGGGCCACGGGGACGACGACCGCCAGCCGCTTCATCGCTCGTTGCTGGTTCTCGAACTGGCCGCCCCAGACCAGACGGTAGCCGCTGGGCAACCCAGCCTCGACAGCGGCAAGACGCTGCCTGGCCTCGGCAACGAATCCGCCCATATCGCGCCCCCGGACGTTGCACTCGACCAGCAGGCGGCGGCGGGAGTCCTCGCGGTTTATCTTCGCATAGCCGTCGCGCAGCTCGATACGGACAATCTCGCTGAGGGGCACGCTGTAACCGAGCGGACTGACGACCAGCAGCGACGCCAGCCGGTCGGGGCCTCCGCGGGATTCTCCAGGCAGACGGACAACGATATCGACGCCGATAAGGCCGTCATACGCCGTGGAGGCCACCTTGCCGCCCACGGCGACTTCGAGCAACTCATTGACCGATTCGGCGTTGATCTTGTGGCGTGCCATAGCGGGCCGGTCGAATTCCACATGGTACTGACTGAAGCCGGCGACCTGCTCGATAGCCACATCGACCGCCCCCTCGATACCGGATAGAATCGGGGCAATCGCCTCGGCTGTGGCGACCAGCGTATCGATATCGTCGCCGAATATCTTAATGGCGATGTCGGACTTGATGCCGCTGATCAGTTCGTTGACCCGCAGGGCGATAGGCTGTGAGAAGGCCGGACGAATACCGGGAAACGCCGCCAGCGCAGCTTCCATCTGCTCGACCAGATCCGCCTTGGAGCCCGCCCGTGTCCATTGAGATCGCGGCCGCAGCATGATGATCAGGTCGCTCTGCTCGGGGCCCATCGGGTCCTCCGAGATCTCCGCACGCCCCGTCTTGCTGACGATCGTCTCGATCTCCGCGGGGAATAGTCCAAGCAGGCGTCCTTCAATCACCCGTGTCTGGACGACGGAGCCGTCCAGTCCCGCCGTCGGCAGACGGACGATATTGACGGCAATGGCGCCTTCATCCAAACCCGGCAGGAACTCGACACCGAGCTGCGTGAACATGGCGAGACCGACTGCAATCAACACCAGCGCGCCAAGGATGGTCAGCCAGCGGCCCTTCAGGGCCAACCGCAACAGGAACAGATGCACGCCATGAGACAAACGGACCAGTGAATGGCAGCGCACCGCCGCCGTGCAGCGAGTCAGCATCGAGGCCAGCACCGGAACAACCGTCAACGACATCGCCAACGAGCAAATCAGGGCCAGGCAGATGGTCACCGCCAGCGGCTTGAACATCTTGCCTTCGAGCGATTCGAGCGTAAACAGCGGCACGAAAACAACGACCATAATGAGTACAGCAAACGCCACCGGGCGGGCCACCTCGCGAACCGCGTCAAAGGCCACCTCGATACGCGTCCGCCCCGCCTCGGCCTGCTCGGCCATGTGCCGGGCGATGTTCTCCGTGACGATGATTGCCGCGTCAACCACCATGCCCACGGCGATGACCAGGCCGCCGAGGCTCATCAGGTTGGCGTTGATGCCGCGCCAGTCCATCAGCGTGAACGTCGCCGCGGCCGTCAGCGGCAGCGACAGCGCCACCGTCAAGGCCGCTCGGATGTCCCACAGCAGAAGAAACAGGACCGCGATCACCAGGATACCGCCCTGGGCCAACGCGCGCGAGACCGTGCGCACACATGCCTGAATAAGGTCGGTGCGGTCGTAGAACGGAACAATGTGGATCCCCGGCGGAAGCGATTTCTGAATCTCGGGAATCTCGGCCTTCACGCGGTCGACAACCGTCTTCGAGTTGGACCCCTTGAGCATGATCGCCATGCCAACGACCGTTTCGCCTCGCCCGTCTCGCCCGGCCGCCCCCGAGCGGACGGCGGGAGCCGTCAGGACGTCGGCCATGTCACGGATATAGACGGGCGTTCCGTCAACCGCCTTGATGACAATCTGCTCGATGTCCGCCGGCCCGCCGAGCAGGCCATGTGAAACGACGTTGATCTGCTCGAAGTCCTTGACGATATACCCGGCGGCGGCGTTGCGATTGTTGGTCTGGACTGCTTCGATAATATCACGCAGGCTCACGCGAAACTTCAGCAGTTTGGCCGGGTCGACGACGATGTGAAACTGCCGCAGCAGGCCGCCCATGCTATTGACCTCGTTGATCCCCGGCAGACGGCGTATTTGCGGGGCGATGAGCCAGTCCTGAATGGTCCGCAGGGTCATAAGGTCCGCATCGGTGGCCGCCAGCGGCCCCCCGCATTGTGGACACAATCCGGCTTCGCGCATCCAGGCCTGCCTGTGCGACGGGCAGTAGTACCCGGCCTCGACCGTGTACTGATATATCTCCCCCAGACCGGTGGAGATGGGCCCCAGGACCGGGTGGACGCCCGTCGGAAGACTCCCGGCCGCCATGGCCAGCCGCTCGAAGACGAGCTGCCGGGCGAAGTAGGTCTCGACGTCGTCCTCGAAGACGACAACCACCTGAGACAAGCCCGATTGCGAGAGCGAACGCACCTGGCGGACATCGGGAAGGCCGGCCATCCGGGTCTCAATGGGAAACGTAACCAGGCGTTCGACCTCAGCAGGGCTGAAACCCTCGGTCTCGGTCAACACCATGACTTGAGTATTGGTAACGTCGGGAAAGGCGTCGATGGGCAGCCGTCGCCACGACACCGCGCCGAGAACCATGACGAAGGCACCGAACATCACGATCAGCACCCGCTGCCTGAGAACGAAATGCAGCACTCTATCCAACATGGTCAGGCGGAGTCCCTTCTCCGGTCATCGGGTCAGTGGGCACAGCCGGCGCCCATCTTCTCCTTGAGGATCTCGCTCTTGAACATGAATGCGCCGCGGGTTGCCACAACGTCTCCGGGGTTCAGACCGTCAAGGACCTGGGCGACGCCGTGGCGAACCGACCCGACATTCACATCGCGCCGAATCCAGAGGTGCTCGTCCAGTCGAGTGAACACGAAATGTCTGCCTTCATGGTTGAGCACGGCCGAATCGGGTATCTCGACCGTGGCTCCGGCCATCGGCAGAGTGATGAAGACCTTGACGAACATGCCCGGCCGGAGCTTGTGTTCGGGATTGGCGGCGGTCAGCCGCAGCTTGACGGTCCGCGTGGCGTAGTCAACTTCATTTCCGATCGTATCAACGGTCGCAGTGAAGCTGTCGGAGGGAAAGGCCCCGGCGTGAATGCGTGCGGTGAGTTTCTCCCCGGCCGCCAGCAGTCGGACAACGTCGCCCAGGTCCTGCTCGTAGAGGTCGCACCAGACCCACACGCTGGAGAGGTCCGCAACCTTGTAGAGGGTATCCGTGGTCATCACCAGGCGTCCGCGAACGACATTCTGGTCGATGACGGTCCCCCCGATGGGGCTGTTGATGGGCAGTCGTCCGAAGCTCTCCTCCGGATGGTTCTCCGCGAAGGCCTCGATCTGTTCATCCGTCAGACCAAGCAACTGGAGGCGTTGCTTGGAGGCGGCGTCGATGGCGGCGGCCGCCGCCCGGGCGCTCTCGGCGACAAGATAGTCGGCGTGGCTGGACACCTGTTGCTCGAAGAGGCTCTTCTCGCGCTCAAAGGTCTGCCTGGCAAGGGCCAGCCGCGCCCTGTTTTCCAGGAAGTCCGCCTGGGCTTGTCCGAACTCCGACGACTGGATAACCGCCAGCGTCTCGCCAACAGCCACGCGGTCGCCGACAATCTTCTCGATTGTCTCAATGCGCCCGCCGCAGGCCGACGCCACCTCGACGACGCGCATCAGGTCAAGCTGAACCTCGCCGGTCAATTCGAGGACGCGGCTGGTCATCTGCCGGACCTCGACCGTCTGGGTAGCCAGAAGCTCCCGGCCGATGTTTGGATCGACCCCCGCCACTCCGACTTCATAGCGACAGAGGTAACAATCGACAATCGGAATCCCGTGCTCGCAGAGGATCGCCCGCAGTTGATTGGGATCCGTCGGCGCCGGCTCACGCTGATGGGGCTCATCGTCGTACGGCTCATACGCACTGGGGTGCGTCCCATGGTCGTGGGCCGGCCCGGGGCCGCCTCCCCGGTTGTGGGCACGACGCAGCAACCACGGACCCCAGGTGAAGTGCAGAATCACCAGAGCGCCGACGAGGAACACAACCAGCGGTAGGGCGTTTCTTTTCAGTCTATGGCTCATTGGAATCGACCTCCGGGAAAGTGTTGGATGAGACCGTCCGGGTCGGCACGGCTATGGCCTCAAGCGGGCATTCGGTGATGGCTTCAAGATCGGCGCGAACGCGATGGTATTCCAGCATTGCGGCGACGGCTTTCTGTTGAACGTCGAAATAGGTCCGCTGCGCGTCGAGCACATTCAGGTAGTCGAACTTGCCCTGTTGGTACCCGATCAGGGCTGCATCATAAGCGGCCGCCGCATTGGGCAGGATGCTGCTCTGAAGAACTTGCGCGCGCCGGGCCGCGGCCGTCAGGCGAGTGTGAACCAGAGCCAGCCGCCCCAGCATCTCAGTACGGGCCGCGGCGGCCTGCTCGCGGATCCGCGCCAGTTCGTAGTGGGCCTCAAGACGGCCGGCCTTGTTCCGATCAAAGACCGGCAACGGGATCGCCAGACCAAAGACAAGCGCATTGTCATTGTCAGCCCCCAGACGGCGATAGCCGCCCATAACGGTGACATCCGGCGTGCCCCGGGCCTCGGCCAACCGCAGTCGCGCGACAGCCGCAGCCGCGGCTTCGGTCCACCGGGTCACCGCCGGATGATCGAGGACCGACGTGCGCAGAGTGTGCACGTCGGGCGGCTCCAGCGGCTCGCTCTGATCCCCGACGACGCACGCGAAAAGCGGTTCCTCATCACCCCACAGCAGGCTCAACCGCCCACGGGCCGCCTCCACGGCGGTGGCGGCGTCCGCCCGTTGCAGTTGGGCCTCGGCCAACTCAATAGCGGCACGAGAGCCCTCCACGGCAGGGTCCTTCCCCGCCGAAACGCGACGTCCGACGGCCTCACTGAGTCTGCCGGCCAGGTCAACCTGCTCGGTCGCCAGGCCGAGCGTCTGCTGGGCGGCAAGCAATTCATGGAAGGCCTTGTCCGCCTCGGCGAGAATCTCGCTGCGCCGAGCACGGTAATCAGCCTCGGCCACCTTGCTGTCCGCCGAAGCGGCGGCGAGACGCTTGCCTCGCTTGCCGGCCGTCTCAATAGGCTGGCTCACCGCAATCGTCGTCTCAGCCCCGCGAAAGCCCCGAGTATCCCCGGTACCCCCGATGTTCTCGAACTCGACCCCCAATTCCGGATTGGGCAGGAAGGAGGCCTGGAGCCTCCTCGCATCGGCGATTCGTATATCCAGTGCGTATAGCCGAAGCTGTGGGCTGCGGGCCAAAACCACCGACAACACCTCACGGCGGGTCAACTCGCCCGACGTCGCCGCCACGGCCCAATCCGTTGCACTTGGGGTCGGGTAGTCCTCCGCCGCCGCCGAAGCGGCCTGCGCGACGCGAATCGTACTCAACGGCGCGGTCAACATAGTGGCCAGGACCAACAGAATCCTTCGAGGCTGTCCGGTCATGTTGTTTCGACCTTTCGATGATATTATCGGCATAATACCCCCGCCGCAAAGACGGAGAATTCGTGGATTTCCGGGTCGAACGCCGCGCAAAGTGCCCCACATGGGGGTACACCGGGGGCGCGGCAGGTCAGGCAGGGGGGGGAGGATCAGATGCGAAGAATGATGGTGCTCAGCGGATCGGGCGGATCCGTATTGCGATGGAACGCCAACACACGGCGAAGCTCCATATCCGCCGAACGAGCCGGCTCACGCGGCGACACGGCCGCCGGAAAGATCGCCCGGATCCCGCCGGCGTCGTCAGAGAGCGGTGGCTGCTTGGCAAAACTCGATACAGGCACATCAATACAGCAGCGGCTATGGGAGAAGGCGGCGTGGTGATCTCCATCGCCGTCTTCGTGGTGGCTCACATCCGCCCGGCTGCGCTCGCATCCGCCGGGCCGACAGCAATGGTCGGCGGAGACAAACTTGGACGAACCATCCGGTTTGGAGCAGACAACATACCCGCCGCCGGAGTGAACGACTCCAAAGAGATAGGCTGACAACAGCAATATGGTACGTCTCGTCATCATGGCCTTTTCAGTACCCAATCGGCTTGCGATGGTATTACGCCCCGTCAAGCCCGGTGTTCGCATATCCACACTGGTTTACTGGGAAAAGCATGATACCCGCCCGCCATCAACAGGTCAAGGTCTCACATCCCCTCGGCCTTGCTGTACCAATCGGCCCGGCGGTCCAGATTCTCAAGCAGCAGTTCGAAGTCTTTGACGTCGATGACGCCGTCGCCGTTGAGGTCGCAAAACTGGTAATCCTGTGGCGATTCAATACTCTCGGTCCAGTACTTGAGCAACAGGGCAAAATCGGCCTCATTGACAACGCCATCGGCGTTGAGGTCATGCCAGAACAGGTTGTCCCTGTCGCAGACCTCGTGCACACTCCAGGCCAGCCCATAGCGTTCGGTCGAGACGGCGGCCCGCGGGTCGTCCAGATCGCTGAATGTGACAACGATCTCGTATTGTGTTCGATTCGGGTCTGCACGAACGTAGAGATGCTCCACGTTGTCCACGGGGCTGTCGGAATAGTCGATCAACCTGTCCGGCTCCGTCCGGCCGGGCTCCACCGCCCACAGTTCCAGACGCAGGTTCGCATCCCTGTCGCGCAGCGCCTCGAAAGGATACGTCCGCTTGAAATGGCGGTTCCAGTTCAAAGTCACGGCGATGATCTTGTTGTTCGGGTCCTCGACCGCCAGGCGGTAGAGCCTCAGCCCGCGATCCGCTCTGTCAACGGTGCTGTTGTCCCAACCGATCGAAGGAATGCTGCCCGGTCCATAGCGGCCGGCCACAAGCTGCTCATAGGCGCCCATCGCATCGACCATCCCAGCGCCTTGAATGTGATCGAGCGGGACGGTGTGGTCATCGGCCGTGGTCAACGCACCTTTGTGCCAGTAGGGCAGCTTGACGGCGGAGTTCATGATGATGCTCTTGATGACGCAGTTGCCGGCGTTCGCCGACAAGGCCGCACTGAGGGCTTCGTCTCGCTTGGCCCGTTCGATCAGCATTCCGACAACACCTGTGACCAGGGGCGTGGAGAAGCTGGACCAGTCCCCGGCCGGCTCATACCGGTTCGGATCGTTCACGTCGGCGACCAGACAGTTGCCCGGCGCCACGATGTCAGGCTTGGATCGTCCGCCGCCGGTCGTTCCGCCGCTGGATCGGGCCGGATACGCCAGCGCGAAATTCGCCAGCGATGTCCCCGTATCGGCGCTGTTGACCGAACTGACGACCCCGACGCCGATGGCGTTGGCGGAGGCCCCGGGATAGAGCGGCGGGTCAAGCGCCGCGTAGCCGTTGCCGATGCTGGCGACGACCGGCAGTCCGTAGTGTTCGCACATGGACTCGATGCCCCGCGTCCACCAGTCCTCAAACCCGCTGCCGACGCTCAATGTCAGCACGTCAACATCGGGCCGGGTATGCGTAAAGACGTTGGCCATGAGGAAGTGCCAGAACTCGTACACCTCGCCTCCTGCGGCCGGAAGAATACCCTGGTACCGGAAAGACCCCAGTTCGACGCTGGAGGCATGGGCGTCATTGCCAAAGAGAATCGAGCAGACCGCCGTCGAGTGGGGGCTGACGCCTGGCAGGAGTTGGCCCTCGTCGTGGAACGTCAGTCGGGCCGACACCAGACTGTCATGTTGAACACTCGGGCGATAGTCGTTCTGAGGCTTGCCGTCGATATACGTACCGCTGCGGCTGATAACGCCCACGGACACCCCCGATCCATCGAGATTCGGGTCCAACTGCCGCAGACTATAGACCCCGATATGATTCAGGCCCTGGGGTTGCAGCCCCAGCGTCGATGCATCGGCCCACACGACGGCCGGCATCACCAGAGCTAACAACGACCACAGGACGTTTCTGCGCAACAAGCGTCGATTCCTGATGCAGTGGGATCCCGGTAGACACAACCGGGGTCATAGCCGCCCCCCGGCGCCACCTTCCCTGTGCCAATCTGAACAAACCTCCAGATAACAGCCCTTATCATAGCAGAAAGGGCCGTGCGAATCAAGCAAAATCGCCGGACCAGGCGCGATAATATCTCCGGCCGGTCCTCGCCAAGGCCGATTTTTGGCCCGTGAACGCACAATCCTTGCCTTGCGGCGGCGCGCGGGGTATACTGGCGGTGCTTTTGCGATTATGAAAGGGCATTCTCAACGATGAAAACGATCCTCGACAGTGATCAGGTCGGGCAGATTCTGGACGACATGTGCAGCCGGATCGCCGCCGATACCTGCTCCAAGCCCAATGTGGCCGTGATCGGGGTGCGCAGCCGCGGCGAGCAGTTGGGCGAGCGGCTGGCGATGTGCCTGGCGGGCAAACTCGGACGCGAGGTTCCATCCGGTACGCTGGATATCACGCTCTACCGCGACGACCTCAATTCCCCGCAAAGCCATTGGCAGCCGCAGGTCCGCACGACGGAGATCGGATTCGACATCGACGACAAGTTCATCATTCTCGTGGATGATGTGCTGTTCACCGGCCGCTCGACCCGGGCGGCGATGGATGCCCTGATTGACCTGGGCAGGCCCGAAGCGATCCGCCTGGCCGTCCTCGTCGAGCGAGCCGGGCGCGAGTTCCCCATTCAGGCGGACTACGTGGGGTACCATGCTGATGTGAAACCCGATGAACGTATCCGGGTCAGACTGGTCGAATGCGATGACAAGGATGAGGTCGTTGTGGAATAGGCATTGAGTGCGGCGGCGCGGGCCGGCGGCAGCGGGCCCGGCCGCGGAGGCAAGGCAGGATGGCTCTCAAGAGAAAAAGCAGGCATTTCAACTGGACGCGCAAACACCTGCTGGGATTAAGGGAACTCAGCGAGGAGGAGATCACATTCATCCTTGACACCGCCCGGGGATTCGAAGAAATCAGCAAACGATCCGTCAAGAAGGCCCCGCCCCTGCGCGGCAAGGTGGTGGTCAATCTCTTCTTTGAGGACAGCACGCGCACCCGCAACAGTTTCACACTTGCGGCCCAGCGTCTCAGCGCCGACGTGGTCGAATTCACGAAGAAGGTGAGTTCCGTCAGCAAGGGCGAGACGCTGCTCGATACGGCCCGCAACCTTGAGGCCCTCGGCATCGACATCGTCGTGATCCGCCACGAGGCCGCCGGGGCCCCGAAGCTGCTGGCGCGCAGCATCAACGCATGTGTGGTCAACGCCGGCGACGGCTACTGCGAGCACCCGACCCAGGCGCTGCTCGATACCTACACCATCCGCCGCAAACGCGGGACTCTGGAGGGCCTCAAGATCGCCATCGTCGGTGACATCGCCCATAGCCGTGTCGCTCGCAGCGATATGTGGGCCATGACCAAGCTCGGCGCCGAAGTGACGTTTGTGGGCCCGCCGACCCTCATGCCCGCCGAGGTCTCCCGGTTGCCCGTGAAGGTCAGTTACTCGCTGGACGAGGTGATTGAACACGTGGATGTGGTCAATATGCTCCGCATCCAATTCGAGCGGATGGGCGGCAACCCGTTTCCATCGGTCCGCGAGTACTCGCACTACTTCGGCCTGACCGCCGAACGCATGAAACGGGCCAAACCCGACATCACGGTCATGCACCCCGGGCCGATCAACCGCGGGCTGGAGGTCGAAAGCGAGGTCGCCGATGGCCCCAACAGCGTCATCCTCGAGCAAGTGACCAACGGCGTGGCCGTTCGGATGGCGGTGCTTTTCCTGGTCAATCACGCCGCGGCGCAACGCGCCTGAGGCGCACGACACATACATGGATTTCGGTGGCAGGACATGGGCAACGAATTGCTGATAAGAAACGGCCGGGTCATTGACCCGGCCAATGGCGTGGACGAAGCCCGCGATGTGCTGATCGTCGACGGCAAGGTGGCAGCCGTCGGCCGAGTCGGCGATACCGGCGCAAAGCCCGGACGGCGGATCATCGACGCCTCCGGCAAGCTCGTCGTCCCGGGGCTTATCGACATGCACGTGCATTTCCGCGAGCCCGGCGACGAAGAGGAGGAGACCATCGCCAGTGGCTCGGCCGCGGCCGTGGCCGGGGGCTTCACCAGCGTGGTCTGCATGCCGAACACCAAGCCCGCTATCGACAACGAGACCGACGTCGAGTACATCCACCGCAAGGGCCGCCAGGCCCGCAAGACGCACGTCTACACGATGGGCGCCATTACAAGGGGCCGAGATGGCGTGGAACTGGCCGAGATGGGCTTCATGGCCGAGGCCGGGGCCGTGGGCTTTACCGACGACGGCTCGGGCGTGCAGGACGCCTCCGTCATGCGCCGGGCGCTGAAGTACGCGGCTATGTTCGACCGCGTCGTCGCCCAGCATTGCGAAGACCGGGCCTACGCGGGCCAGGGGGTTATGAACGCCGGGTACTACGCGACGATTCTGGGTCTGCCGGGCCTCGATGGCCTCGCCGAGGAGGCCATGCTGTGGCGGGATATCCAACTGCTCAAGAAGAGCCGCTTGCCCGTGCGCTACCATGCGCAGCATATCTCCACGGCCGGAGCCGTCGAAATCGTCCGCGCCGCCAAGGCCCAGGGCGCGCCCGTCACCTGCGAGGCCACGCCGCACCATCTGCTGCTGACCGATGATTGTTGCGCCGAATACGACACGAACTACAAGGTCAACCCGCCGATCCGCGGCGCCGCCGACGTCGAGGCCCTCAAGCAGGCCGTCCGCGACGGCGTCATCGACGTGCTCGCCAGCGACCACGCCCCGCATCTCCAGAGCGAGAAGGAACTCGAATTCCTCACCGCGCCCTTCGGCATCGCGGCCATGGAGTGCGCACTGAGTCTCTACGTCAAGGCCCTGATCGAGCCGGGCATCCTCGATTGGCCTGCCCTGATACGCCTGATGGCCGCCAATCCAGGGCGCATCATCGGGGTCGACAAGGGAACCCTCGGAATAGGCAAGCAGGGCGATGTTACGATTATCGACCCCGATGCTCGGTACACTATTGACGTCAACACATTCCGCTCCAAGAGCCGCAACTGCCCCTACCACGGCTGGAAGGTCAGGGCCAAAGTCGAAATGACCATCGTCGGCGGCGAGGTGAGATACGAAGCAGATAGCGCCTAGGCAACCGCTTTCTGCGGGTCATCGACTGAACAGAGGGGTTGACTTTCGCCCGCGGTCTGACATAGGGTACATGGATGTACCGCTCGGTCACAACGGCATGGAAAGGACGCTGCAATGAACAACAGTCCCTACAGAACCGTGTCGGTCCTCTGGGCCGCTGTGCTGGTTTGTACGGCGGCGGCTTTCGGACAACAGCGGGCCGCTCCCCAGGCAGCGACGCAGAAGCAGGATGACCTACTGGCCATTCCCCAAGTGACGCGGGACCAGGTCATCTGTTTCGCCCTGTACACGGTCCACGACAACACCCTCAAGCTCAATGCCCAGCTCTACCCCCTCCAGGACGGTGAAGACCGGTTCTGCCGCCTGGAGATCGATCGCAACGGCCGGTGGGAGCAGGTCGCCCGAGGCGACGTCGTGGAGCAGGGCTGGACGTGCCTGTTCCGCGTGGAGAAATGGGATTCGACGCGGGACTGGACCTACCGTGTCCGCCACGGCGCGGACGCCCAGTACCACGGTACCATCCGGCGCAATCCCGTGGACAAGGAGGAGATTGTCGTGGCGGCCTTCACGGGCAACAGCATCTACCCCGGCCACGGCGGCGACATCCCCCGCGACGACATCGTCGCCAATATCAAGAAGATCAACCCGGACCTGCTGTTCTTCTCCGGCGACCAGGTCTACGACCACTTCCGCCATTATGCCTACTGGCTCAAGTTCGGCCGGGACTTCGGCGAGATCATCCGCAACACGCCGACGGTGACCATTCCCGACGACCACGATGTCGGCCAGGCGAACCTCTGGGGCCATGGCGGCCGGCTCTCAAAGACCCGCGCCGGCCACGATGGGGGGTATGCCGCGCCTCTGGAGTATGTCAAGGAGGTCGAACGGGCCCAGACGAGCCACCTGCCCGACCCGTATGACCCGACCCCCATCGAACGCGGCATCGGCGTCTACTACACCGCCCTGACCATCGGCCGGGTCAATTTCGCCATTATTGAGGACCGCAAGTTCAAGACCGGCCCGGAAGGGCTCGTCCCGCGGCAAGGCCCCCGCCCCGATCACATCCTCGACCCCAACTACGACCCGAAGACCGTAGACGTGCCCGATGCAGAGCTTCTCGGACAGCGACAGTTGGATTTCCTCGACGCCTGGGCCCAGGATTGGCGCGATTGCGACATGAAGGCCGTCCTCAGCCAGACCATCTTCGCCGGTGGGGCCCACCTGCACGGCACACGCGAGAACCGGCTGCACGCGGACCTGGACTCGAACGGCTGGCCCCAGACCGGCCGCAACAAGGCCTTGGCCATCATGCGAAAGGCCTTCGCCCTGCACATCGCCGGCGATCAGCACCTGGCGACGATTATCCACCACGGCATCGATGACTGGAACGATGCCTGCTATTCCTTCTGTGTGCCTTCCATTGCCAACCTGTACCTGCGCTGGTGGGCCCCGCTCGAGCAGGGCCGCAACCGCGAACCCTGGATGCCGCCGTACCTGGGTGAATTCCAGGACGGCTTCGGCAACAAGGTCACGATGCTGGCCGTGGCCAACCCCTCGCCGCAGGAAAACCACGACAAACTGACCACGCGGGCCGCGGGCTTCGGAGTGGTGCGATTCAACACGAAGTGGCGCAACATCCTCATCGAGTGCTGGCCGCGCAATGTGGATGTGTATGATCCCAACGCCCGGCAGTATCCCGGCTGGCCGCGCCAAATCACCCAGGACGACAACTACGGCAAGAAGGTCTTCGGCTATCTGCCCACGATTCAGGTCGTGGAAGGCCTGGACAAGCCCGTTTTCCAGATCATCGATGAGTCCAACAATGAGATTGTCTATACGTTCCGCACCAACAGCGACGGTTACGGCGCCAAGGTCTTCAAGGACGGCTCCTACACGGTCAAGGTCGGCGAGCCCGGCACCGACAAGATGCGGACATGGACGAGCCTGAGGCCTTTGCCGCCGGGCAAGGCACTGCTGATTCAGACGCGCTTTTGAGCATCCGACGCATGAAGGGATGCAGCCGGTGAACACCACGCGAATGGCACAACAGCATGTACCTGATTGACGGACACAATCTGCTGCGGTCGGTCCACAAGCTCGACGAGGAGCTGTGGGATCTGACGGATGTGCGGCTATGTGAGTTGCTGGACCGCTATCTGTCGCGATGCGGCGAGCAGGGGCGGATCATCTTCGACGGGGTAGGCCCGCCGGACAAGCGTGTATTCGACGGCATGAGGCATCTCGAAGTATTCTTCAGCGGCCGGGGCGTCGAGACCGACGCCGTGATCGAGGATCGACTCGAAACCGATCCGGCCCCGTCCAAACTCATCGTTGTCAGTAACGACCGCCGTCTGCGGCGAGCAGCCCAGTCGGCTCGGGCCTCCGTAGCCCGTTGCGAAGCATTCTGGGACCACATCGAGCGTCAATTGAGCCGAAAAGGGCCGCCGAAAGAGCCCACGGCGAAGCGGCAGGGCCTCAGCGAGGGCGAGACCGAGCAGTGGCTCGATATCTTCGACCTGGACGTTTAAGGCGGTCCGCGGAAAGCCGGACAACGCGGCCCACGTCGTGCCGCCGCCATACCGCTCAAACCCAGCGGAACCACAAAATACGGGGCAACTGCCGGGGATTTGCGTTGCATGGAGGGGCCGGAAGGAGTATAAATCACTATTCCTGTGATTTGGCGGCCTTCAGCCGGTTGTACAGGCTCGCAACGCCGCAAATCGCAAGTAGGAACGGATTGAAGCCTCTTTCTTCGCCAAGAGGCAGGGTATTGCTGCCATTTCACTGGCAGCGTAACACGAATTTGGAGAAACTATGGCTCGTAGAATGGTGACGATTGACGGCAACGCGGCAGCGACTCACGTGGCCCACGCAGTCAATGAAGTAATAGCAATCTACCCGATCACGCCCAGCTCCGGCATGGGCGAAGAGGCCGACGCGAAGTCCGCAGCCGGCCAGAAGAACATCTGGGGCACCATCCCTTCGGTAACGGAGATGCAGTCCGAGGCCGGCGCCGCCGGCGCGGTGCACGGGGCCTTGCAGGCCGGTGCGTTGACCACCACCTTTACCGCTTCCCAGGGGCTGCTGCTGATGATCCCCAACATGTTCAAGATCGCCGGTGAGCTGACGCCGAC
>DDXG01000342.1 GCA_002347125.1 Phycisphaerales bacterium UBA2266 | reverse complement strand
GACAGGCAGGACAGCCCCACCCACTGCACGTCCTCCTGCACCGCGGCGGCGGCGATGGCCTCGGATCACCGCACGATCATCATCTTCACGATGGCAGCCTGCCCGCCGGCCTCGATGGTGCATAAGTACGTGCCGGAGGACACGGGACGATTCCCCTGATTTCGCAGATCCCATCTGGCGTCGTGCGGCCCGACAGGTTGAACGCCGTCGACCAGCACCCGAATTACCTGGCCCAGGACGTTGTAGATCGCCAACCGGACCCTGCCCGGCGCGGCCAGTGTGTATCGCAGGCGCACTGCGGCCTTCGCCGGGTTCGGATACGCCGGTAGCAGGATAAGACCGGGCTTCAGAGCGGCCCCCTGTTGCGATGTCCCCACCCCGACCGGGCCCTGCTGGGCCATGGCCCATGAATATCCGCCAGAGGGTCGGTACTCCCAATTGTACTTTCGGAACGGGTTGACGCGGTAGGCCGAGAGCCCGGAAGCCGGTCCGTTCGGCCTGATCCAATAGTTGGTCCAGTCGTCGTAGGTGTAGTAGTATTGGTCGGCGATGAAGTGCAGCATGGTGTCTGGCTGGCCGATGATTTCGGAGAAATAATGGGCGTAGGCCGTGCCTGCCGCCACCTCCATGGAGTGCAGCTCATCAGACCACTCATAGCCATCGCAGGAGTAATCGGTGCCGTTCATCAATATGGCGTAGCGGGGATATAACATGTGGAGGCCGTCGGCGCTTAGGTAGCTCGTTTGGAATGCGATCTTAGTGAAGAACTTCCCGGTGCGGCGGATGTAGTCTGCCACCTGGGCCGAACCGATGGATCCGTAAACCCGGAGCATGGGGTCGATGATGAACATGTTCATCCATCCAGAAGCGCCCAGCGAGTCCGGGTCCCAGTCCCAGGCGTGCTGATGGCCATAATGGAACAGCCCTCCGTCCATAACGCCGGGGTTCAGCAGTCCGCCCGCGCCGTTTTGGTGCCAGATCAGGGCGTCCACAATGGATTGTGCGCTGTCCTTATAGCCTCCCCCGAAAACCTCGTAGGCCAAGATGTGATCGAGCAGTTTGGTGCCGGTGTGCCGTTCGGTCCAGAAACCGCTGGAAGGGGCCCACTGGGCCTGGTAATCATTGAACGCACGCGGCGCCCACGAGATCTTCTCCTTGATGACACTGTCTCCGGTTAGCCAATGGGTGTAGGCCAGACACTCGTTGTAGCTATATTTCGCGTCATTCGACGGATTGAGGTCGAAGAACCCCGAAGGCTGTAGATGCTGGGCGTAAAAGACTGCGCTCCGAACCGCCTCACGCAGGGCTGTAAAAAACCCGCTGCGGAAATACAGGACGTAGATGCTGGCCGACCGGTCGAACAGCCAGGGCTCATATTCGGTCGTGTACCGGCAAAGGTTGGTGTCCAAGGGATCGTCCTGGTTGACGATGGTGAAGAAAAAGTTCTTCTGGGCCAGCATCTGCTCCTGGTTGCCCGGCCAGTGCAGTATGGGCTGCATGACAAATGGGTCGTCCCTGGTCGGTGATATGGACTCGGCGAAGGGCTCCATGCGCGGGGGCTTGAGGATGCCCCGGCACATTTGTTCTTTGGGCAGAACGGCATACACATCGGGTTCGTAAACACTATCCGTGGACTGGAAGGACCCGGACGTCACCAGATGCCAGGCGTTTCGGGGATTCTCCAGGTTTGGGACATCGAGCGTTCTGGGCGGTCCGCCCCATTCGACGGTCACTGAATCGTACTGCGGGTAGCTCTGGTTAAAGGACTGGTGGATTTGGATCAGAGCGATCCGAACCGACTGGCTATCGACGGCCGGATCGCTGAAATGGCGCCAAGGGGTGAGTTGGCCCACGTATGCAGGTATTTCGACGCCGTTCCTCAACACACGCACATATGCTAGGGCCGCCGGGGCCACCGATCCCTGGCTGAAGGGCACCCCGAAGGTCACGAGCACAGAGGCGCCTATCGGAACATCCTCGGTCGGATGCAGCCTTACTACCAGGTTGCCCGAAGAAACGGACGGCGTTAAAAAAGGTTCGGAAGCTTCGGCCGTCATTGGATAGGCCAGACAGAGCGTCAACAGGGTGATGTAAATCGATCTGTCCAACATCAACTGCCATGGGTGACGCGTCATCGTGGTGTCCCCTTTTGTTTATAGTTTTATTTTTGGGGGACGAGGTTTAGTTTAGCACAATAACCCGGTTGGGTCATGCGAACAATCTCAGTTCTTGTTGATGTAGTCAACCACCGCCTGGGAGGAGGTGCCCGGCGTGAAGATCTCCTTGATGCCCGCCGCCTTCAGCCCCGGGATGTCGTCGGCCGGGATCACGCCGCCGCCGAACACCTTGATGTCGGCCGCGCCCTTCTCCTTCAGCAGGTCGACCACCCTGGGGAACAGCGAGTTGTGGGCGCCGGACAGGCAGGACAGCCCCACCCACTGCACGTCCTCCTGCACCGCGGCGGCGGCGATGGCCTCGGGCGTCTGGCGCAGTCCGGTGTAGATC
>DDXG01000341.1 GCA_002347125.1 Phycisphaerales bacterium UBA2266 | reverse complement strand
GCATAAGAGCATAAGAGCATAAGAACCGGCAGGCGGTCTACACCGCCGACCGGATGATCCCCAGAAATTCCGGCGCCTTGAGACTTGCCCCGCCGACGAGGGCCCCGTCGATGTCGGGCCGGCCCAGCAATTCCCTGCTGTTGGCGGCGGTGACGGACCCGCCGTATTGAATCCGCATGGCGCCGGCCAGTTCCGCGTCGTACAACCGGGCCACCATCTCCCGTATGAAAGCATGCACCTCCTGAGCCTGCTGCGGCGTGGCGGTCAGTCCCGTGCCGATGGCCCAGACCGGCTCATAGGCAATCGTGACGGCCGCGGCCTTCTCGCCGTCGAGCCCCGCCAGACCCTTCTTGACCTGGGTCGAAACGACCGCCTCGGTTTGGCCGGCCTCCCGCTCACTTTGCAGCTCGCCCACGCACAGGATGGGCAGCAGTCCGCCGTTGATGGCCGCATGGACCTTCTTGTTGACGATGGCATCGTCCTCGCCGATCACGTGCCGTCGTTCGGAATGGCCGCACAGGACATACGCACAGCCCACGTCCTTGAGCATCCCGGGGCTGATCTCGCCGGTGAAGGCCCCCTTCTCCTGGAAGTACACGTCCTGGGCGCCGACGGCGACGTGGCTGGCCGTCACGGCCGAGGCCACGGCCTGCAAGTAGACGAACGGCGGAATCAACGCCACATCCACCTGCTCGCCGGCGATACTCACGGACCCGGCGGCGATAGCCTTGGCCAGTTCCACGCCCGCGTGGGCGTCCATGTTCATCTTCCAGTTGCCTGCCACGAAGGGCTTTCTCATCCTATGCTCCTGTTATTGCACGGTGATACGGTTGTCATGGTTATCCCGCGGCCGCCCGCCAAGGCTACAGCAGGGCCGTGGCCCGCGGAAAGCTTCCCAGAATCGACAGATGGAGGCAGTGCCTACTGATCTCGGCCAGGCCGTCCTGCACCTTCTTCTGCAAGCGGTGTCCGAGGAAATCCACGAAGAAGTAGTATTCCCACTGCCGTCTGCGGCTGGGCCGGGATTCGATGTTCGTCAGATTAATCTGGTGGCGTTTGAAGACCTCCAGGACATCCACCAGGGCGCCGGCTTTGTGCGAGGTGCTGAACAGAACGGCCGTCTTGTCGTCGTCCGTCGGTTTGGCGTCCTCGCGGCTGAGGACCAGGAACCGCGTGATGTTGTTCGGATTATCCTCGATGTTCTCGCAGACCACCGGCAGTCCGTACAACTCCGCCGCCACGCGGGACCCGATGGCGGCGGTGTTCGGCTCCTCGGCCGCCAACTGAGCGGCCTTGGAGGTGGAGGCCACCGGGATCGTCGCGGTGCCCTTGAACGTGGCGCTGAGCCAACTGCGGCACTGGGCGAAGACCTCCGGCTTGGAGTAGATCTTCTCGATCTGCTCAAGACCGCACTTGGCCAGGAGGTTGTGATGGATCGCCATGAGCACCTCGGCGCAGATCTTGACGTCCGAGTCGGCCAGGGCGTCGAGCGTCTCAATGACGCCGCCGCCCATCGTGTTCTCCACCGGGGCCAGCCCCAGGTCGCAATGGCCCTTGCTGACCTCGTCGAAGATGCTCTGGATGTCGGTCAGCGATTCATATTCAACGGACTGGCCGAATTTCATCATGGCGGCCGTGTGGCTGAAGCTGCCCTGCGGCCCCAGGTATCCGATGCGCAGCGGCCTTTCCAGGAAGAATGATCCGCTCATCAGTTCCCGCCATATCGCCATCAGGCACTTGTCCGGCAGGGGCCCCTGGTTGGCCTTCGTGATACGGTCAAAGACCTGCTTCTCGCGGTCGGGGGCGTAGACCGGGCGGTCCGTCTGGTGTTTGAGCTTGCCAATCTGGACGACGACCTGCGCGCGCTCATTGAGCAGCCGGACCAGTTCCATGTCCAGCTCGTCAATCCTGTTTCTCAGTTCATCCAGCGTCATCGTCATGCAGATAAGGCCTCACGGCCATAGGCCCGCACCCGGCGGTGTGCCCCGCTGAGCGTAGAAAAAGCCCAATTTTAAGAAAACTAAGTTATTTAGCACACTTTTGTGCTTGCGTCAACGAATTTGCCCACTATAGAACAATATTTGCGTATGTCCGGTAAATACACGGTTTTTGAGACTGCCTGGGGCTATTTCGCACTGGGGACGACGGACGGCCGACTCGCACGCGCCGTGCTGCCGTGCCGCACGCGCGCCGGGGCTGTTGAGAGGATACGCACCCACTTGCCCGCCGCGGGATTCGAGGCAGAGCTGCTATCCGACCTTCAGGTTGAGATTGCCGCGTACTTCGACGGCCGCGGCGTCGATTTCGCCTCTGTGCCGCCCCTGGCTTTGAATGGTCTAACCGCCTATGGCAGGCGGGTCTTGACGCTGTGCATGACGATAACGTCTGGTTCTACAAGCACTTACGGCGATCTTGCGCGCCGTGCGGGTCGGGGCGGGGCCGCCCGCGCCGTCGGCAATGCCCTTGCCCGAAACCCCATCCCACTGATCATCCCCTGCCACCGCGTCATCACGGCCACGGGGGGGCTGGGCGGCTTCTCGGCTCCCGGAGGAACCTGCCTGAAGAAACGCCTCCTGGAGCACGAGCGGCGATTCAAGCCGCGATAGAGAGCACACCCAAGGACCGCGGCCATCCCGTTCGGATGCACCCTATGACGGTGTGCCCGGAAGCTAACAAGGCACTCACACTATCTTCCATGCCCCGCGATGTGAGCACACGTAATCGCAGCCTCCACGCGGCAACGGTAACGGCGAAGAGACCTTCTCCCGGCAAAGGCGTCGGCCTCCAAGTATACTGCCGTTGGCCCGGGGCGGTTCAAGTGCAGGATGCGCACCCGTACGGCCAAGTGCCTATCCCGCGGCGCGGACTTGGGGGCCTGGTCGCCGGGCACGGGAGGAGGAGCAGGGCGATACGGCGGCCGTCAGACAGCGGCCTTGGCCCTTGCCCCAATGCCCCGGTTCCCGCGACGAATCCGGCAGGGCCATTGCATCTGAATTCACGCATTCACATGCGACGTGCGGCCCGACGGGAGACGAGCATGAGCCGTCGGCAGCCTACGGACTTACGAGATACTGAGGACGCTGCCCCCAAAGACCCGGCATTTACCGCTTTACGCCAGAAACACGATAGAAGGGGATGCGTGGCGGGGTGTGGGAGCGCCGCTGGGACAATGTGCCGGACCCCTCCAAATCCGGAATGCAACTCTTACAATCCAGGGTCGTTGATGTTGCCTAAATCGATCCCATTCAGATATCCTATTCCAATGAATTTCATTATATCCGAGAAATCGATTATTCCGTCCCTGTTGACGTCAAGGAAGTCTGGTGCGCCATCAGCCACTAATTGCCGCCAGTACTCAGTGAAGGCGCTAAGGTCAATAAGGTCAGGGATCAATGCGCCAAGCCCTGGATTCTGCGCTCCGATCTTTATTGTTGGAAAGAATATGTATTTTCCCTGCGGGTTTTCTCCAAGCGGCTCAAGATTAAGGCCTGACATCTGTATTGTTGATGCCTGTTCAGGGTAAGCAATGTTTGCAGAATCATCAATGTAAAGGCCGTCATTTGTCAAAGCCACAAAGTACATTGGATCGTTTGCTTTCATGCCTGAACCTTCTTCTCCGCTGAACCTGTTTACAATGCCTGAGAAGAATGCTTCTTCTGCTGTCAGGACACCATGGGTTGTATTTGCTTCATAATTTGGCAATGTGATCATATGGTTTCCTACAAGAATCTGCAATACTTTATCTCCCATGTATTCGCCGTCTATTGAATAGATGCCGTCTATGTCTATATGGACATGGACTGGACTGTTCTCCAGGTTTATTTCAGGCGGATTTGTGATGTTTATGTTCCAGCCTTTGTTTATTGATTCGTTTTCGAGAGATTGCTCGAGTGAGAGTTCGCCGACAGGACCGATGACTGGAACGCCGATTGAAGGGAGCCAATCTTTTGTTGGATTAGGATAGCCTGTAATCATATAAGCTTGTGAAAGATTATTTCCTATTTCAACATCTGATGCATTGTCTGAGATTGTTGTGATGATTGTGAAGTTCTTTGTGTGGCCAGGCTTGATGTAATACCATGAAGTCCATGTATCTAACAATATATCCCAGTTATTCTCTCCATCTGCTGTCACATGAGCAGTCCAGTTGTCCATAAGCTCTGGGACAGTTGGAGCTTGGGCTGAATAAACATCTTCAATTTTAATTTGTTCAATTTTTTTATTCCATCCTGGAGCCATATAAGGTATTAAATTGCTATTATTTAGGACTGTATATTGCCATGTTAATTCTTCTTCTTCCAAGGTTTTACTTTCATTTCTATCTGGTTGACCATCATTTTCAGTGATTATCATAATTAATGCTGATGGATCTTCAACAACCTCATCAGCTCTAATAGGTGTTGCCATGTAAGCAACTGAAAACATAGTTGTTAATGCAGTTGCCAGTTTCAGCACATTCCATTTATATGAGATACCATCCATGAAATGACAAACACTATCCCTCAATCTATCAATGACGAGTTTTTTCTTAACCTCAACAGAAACAACATCATCTAATGATTCTTGATGATGTTCTAATTGTGTTGTGGCTGGCATCCGCATTCTATAAATCCCTCTGGCAAGGGGCTGTAAGTATAACTGATATATACACTTGTTGTTCTCATTAGTGGTGTACTGTTGTCTTGGAATCAGTCTTACAGTCTCTGTGTAGCGGGTTGACCGGCCGGCACGGCCAGCCGTACGCTCATGGGTGTATCATACCCACTCGCACTGGTCGTTGTCAAGGATTTTCCGGTTCCGGGAGCATGTTTATCGGGCCTGTTGGCCGACCCAATGGCATTTCCAGTGGCATTCCTGGGACGCCATACGTGTTTCTGTCGCAGCGGTTGACTGAGGCTGGCGTTTACGGCAGGGTGAAGGCATGGCGCGATTGGCGCGAGTTGTGGTTGCGGGTGTGGCTGCCCACGTGACGTAGCGTGGGAGCCGGCGACAGGTGACTTTCCTCCGCGAGGGGGATTGCGGGGCGTATTGGGCGCTGCTGAGGGAGTGGCGCGGACGTTGGGCGGGGGACCGTTTGGGAGCGAGGATCGAGGCTACTTCTCTATGTGCACGACGTTGTTGCGGCGGTCTGATTCGAGGGAGGCCTTCTTGATGATGTCGTAGAGTTTGCGGGGTCCGCGGAGTTT
>DDXG01000096.1:2411-12846 GCA_002347125.1 Phycisphaerales bacterium UBA2266 | reverse complement strand
CCTTCATCTGCGTCTCCGGGATGATCCGCAGGCCGCTGGCGCCGGGGCAATCGTGCATGATGCAGCCCTTGTCGCCGATGAACAGGGCCCCGCTGCCGGGCAGGCTGCGTCCGGGTTCGAGGGCCTCCGGCCGTGGCGGCAGAAGCCGCCCGTCGGACCACGTCAGTGTTACTGGCGGCCGATCGCCCCGGGCCGGAAACTCATAACGCACGATCGACGCCCGTGGGAAGGTCTCGCTGCTGACATCCTTCTCCCAGTGCGTCGAGGTTGCCCATATCCGTTTCGGCGAGCCCAAGTCCAGCGCCCAGAAAGCCGGGTCAAGGATATGGCAGCCCATATCGCCCAGGGCTCCGGTGCCAAAGTCCAACCACGCCCGCCACTTGAGCGGGTGATACTCCGGATGGTACGGCCGATACGGGGCCGGGCCCAGCCACAGGTCCCAGTTCAGCGAATCCGGCACAGGCGGTGTGTCCGTCGGCCGGGCCCGCACGGCGAAATCCGACCACGGATCGCCTCCCACCGGACGATCCGTCCATGCGTAGACCTCGCGGACGTCGCCAATGGCCCCATCGGCCAGCCACTCCTTGAGCAGGCGGATCTCCTCCCCGGAGTGGCCCTGGTTGCCCATCTGCGTCTGGACGTTGGACTTGCGGGCGGCCTCGGTGATACGGCGGGCCTCATGGACGGTATGGGTCAGTGGCTTCTGGCAGTAGACGTGCTTGCCCGCCTCGATGGCCGCCATCGCAATGACCGCGTGCGTGTGGTCCGGCGTGGCGATGACCACGGCGTCGATGTCCTTTTGCTTGTCGAGCATCACGCGAAAGTCGGTGTAGACCCTGGCTTTGGGATACCGCTTGAAGGTCCCGGCCGCGTAGTGGCTGTCCACATCGCACAACGCGACGATGTTCTCGGTCTCGCACTGGCTCAGGTTGCCGGCGCCCATGCCGCCGACACCGATGCCGGCGATATTGAGCTTGTTGCTGGGCGCACCGGACCCAAGGACGTGACCGGGAACGACGTGAAACATCGCCGCTCGCGACGCCATTGCGGAGGCTCCCATTGCGGCGGCTGCGCCCATCATCTGCCTTCTGGATAATATCATGGCGACGATTCCTTTCACCATAGTTCAAATCGAAGCGGCCAAGCGGACCCGGTGATCCGATGCGGGCATTGGACGTATCGGCGCAAGCCGTGTCAAGGCGAAAAACCAGCCCTGCGTCGGCGGTTTGACTTTCTTGGCGCCGGCTGTGTATACTGGCGTGCCAGAAGATGCCGACGTCAGATGCGACCGCCTCGGCCGCCGGCCTGACAGTCTATAAGGAGTCGTCATGGGATTGCTTTGGGAAGTGGTGCAGACGGGATTGATGTATGGGCAGAAACGCAAGAGCGATTCGATTGAGGACCGTGTCGCATACCTGGAAGGACAGTTGGCCGCAACCCAGAATACGCTGCGAGAACTCGTCAAGACACTGGAGGCGATACTCCAGCGGGACATCGATAGGGATGGGCGGATCGGGTGAGGCCCGGCGCTGGACACTCGGTACTCGATGCCGGGTGCTTGATGCTGGACACATGTGGGCTGGTGGGGCCGTGATTCTATCCGATGCAGGAGGTGTTTATGACGAATTGGCGGGTAGTGATACTGATGGTTGTCGGGATTCTCGCGGCTTCGGGACCGGTTGTGTGGGCTCAGGAAGTGCAGGCGGCGCGGGGGGCGGGCAAGACGGTGCTGGGTATCGAAGGGACGCGGTTTACAGTCAACGGGGAGCCCGTCTTTCTGCTTGGGTTCAGCTACTACGGAGGATTGGGGGCATCGGAGGAATTCCTGCGCAGCGATCTTGATGACTTCCAGCGGCGGGGATTCAACTGGCTGCGGCTGTGGGCGACATGGAATGCCTACGGCGAGGATGTCTCGGCGGTCGATCCTGCGGGGGCGGTCCGGACCCGGTATATGGAGCGGCTCCAGAGGTTACTGGCCGAGTGCGACCGGCGAGGCGTGATTGTCGATGTGACGCTGAATCGTCAGCAGGGGACCACAAAGGGAGGCGGCCTGGCGGATTTTGAGGCCCACCGACGGGCGGTGGAAGCCTTGGCCGAGGGTCTCAAGCCATATCGCAACTGGTATCTGGACCTGGCGAACGAGCGGGATGTTGGCGATGCGAGGTTCGTGGACTGCCAGGAGCTGCGACGGCTGCGGGATGTGGTCCGCCGGCTTGACCCGCAACGGCTTGTGACGGCCTCATTTGGGGGGCACGACCTGAGCGAAAACGACCTTCGCGATGTGCTGATAACGGTTGGGGTGGACTTCGTATGCCCGCACAGGCCCCGTCATGCGGCCTCGCCGAGTGAAACCGAGGCCCGGACGCAGGAGGCCCTGGCAATGATGGAGAAACTGGGCAAGTCGGCCCCTTTGCATCACCAGGAGCCATTCCGCCGGGGCTACGGCAGTTGGTCGCCGCAGGCGGAGGACTTCTTGACGGACCTGCGCGGTGCGGTTGCCGGGGGCGCGGCCGGTTGGTGCTTCCACAACGGCGGGCAGCGGACGGCCGCTGATGAGCGGCCCCGAAGGTCGTTCGACATGGGGAAGAAGCGCCTTCTCGAGCAGTTGGATGAGCAAGAAATCAAGTTCGTGGACGCCGCCGCGGCAGAGCTGAAGCGTGCGAAATGACACAGTGACGAGGGATGAACCGCTTTTTTGCCCCCAAGAGCCGGGATTTTGCTTGCATTTTTGTCTGACAGGGTTCCATAATAGCTTATCATTGAGCGCAGACAACCCTGACGAGTCCGTCTACCGCCGGGTTCTCTGACATATCGACGCGTGTACGCCGGGCCTTCGTGGACCCGAGCGTTTGTTGTGCACCGTATTGGGTTCGCCCGTACCCCACTGCCGCAAAGGAGGATAGGAATGGTTCGCACAATCCACAGAGTTCTTATTGCGTCATCTGTCGTTATAGCCCTGTTGGTGGGGCCGTCGGCCCAGGCCAGTTGGGTCGAGTCTTTCGATGGCCCGACACCGGATCTGAATTGGCAGTTCTTCCGTTACCCCGCCATCTCCCCAACCTTCACGTATACCATCCTCACCGAACCCGGCGGCAATAAGTACCTGTCGTTGGATGAGACCAACTCGGCCGGAACTCCGCCGCCGGCTACGGGCTCGGCGTTTGGAATTGGCTTCGGCTCCAATGAGCAGTTCACCGATGTCCGCGTGGCGGCGGTGGTCAACGTGGTGGGCGACGCTGATCGCCACTATCACGGTCTTGGGGCGAGGGCCAGTTACTTCGTCGATGACGGTTCGGTCACCGGAGTGCCGGGCGTTATAGTGACGGCGACCTATGTCATGCACATCGACTGGGAGGGTGGACCGGCGAATCTCAGCATCGACATCGAGAAGGTCGTCAACATGCAGAACATGATGGCGCAGAGCTTCGATACGCCCGTACCCGGGATCGGCAACAACCATTCGTTCTACGCCGTGCTCGACGTCGTGGGTTCGGGTCCGGTGTACGTGATGGGCAGTCTGTACGAGTATCCGGGCGGTCCGTTGGTGGCCAAGACTGGGACGATGGTCGATACGGCCGCCAGAGATCCGTGGGAAGATGAGGGCGTGAGAGACGCCCCGATTCTCAGCGGCCTAAGCGGCGTATTTGCACAGAATGAGCGGTCGACGCCGGCCGGCTATCACACCACGTTCGATACGGTCGCATCGCTGTCAAACGGACCGGCCGCGGTCAATCCGTTCCCTGCCGATGGCGCGGTCGATGTCAGCGTCGACGCCGACCTGGCCTGGGTCGAGGCCGCGTTCGCCAGCGGCCGCACGCTGTGGTTCGGCAAGGCCGGGAACATGGTGCAGGTCTCGCCGGCCCCGGCCGGCCGCAGCTATGCCCTGCCGAGGCTGGACCTCGGCACGACCTATCAGTGGCGTGTCGATGAGACCGGCGCCGGCGATGTGACGGTGGAAGGCCACGTCTGGACCTTTACGACGGAGGAATGCCGCAGTATCGACAGTTTCGAGACATACGCTTCGGACTCTGAAATCCAGGCCGCCTGGCCCGACAACATAGCGGACCCGTATATCTACAGTTTCCTGGAGACCGGCGCCAATAACGTGCATTCGGGCGGCAAGTCCATGCGTTTCGAATACCAGAACCAGGCGGATCCCTACTATACGACCGTGAAGCGGACCTTCACTCCGGCGCAGGACTGGAGTTCGGGCAAGGCGTTGTCACTGTGGTTCCGGGGCGACGACGCCAACTACCGCCAGGCGATTACGGTTTGGTTGGTGGACAGCGCCGGACACGCGCACGATGTGACGCACCCCTATGACCATGCCGTCCAGGCCGAGACCTGGCAGCAATGGGTGATCGATCTGCAGGAGTTCGCCGATGACGTTGTATCGCTGTCGGCGATCCGCGAGATCACTATTAAGACAGGCAACGGAGAATCAAGCGGGCAGCCCTCGCAGGACCGCGACATACTCTACATTGACGACATCCGGCTCTGTCCGAAGATGTGCTACAATTCGCAGGGGTTGGATTTGCGAGGCGATGTCAACGGCGACTGTGCGGTGGATTTCCGGGACGTGGCCGTGATGGCCCAAGGCTGGCTGAACAACGGACTGGCCCCGACGCCGTGAGGACATCGCCGGGCTGCCTGATTTTCGAATAAGGCTGGTTATTCAGCCGCCGTGGGAAGTGTAGCCTGAGATGGGCCGGGCGTTTCGCTATGCCAGGGGAAAAAGTCGGCGGTCAGGAGTTCCCTCGCGGAAAAAGCGTAACAAATGCCTTTGAGTCGGGCACTTACCTACAACAGACCGCTCTACGGTCAGGGAATGATAGTGTCCGCCGGGGTCGGCTCTGCCTGGGAATGCCCAACACATTCAAGGGTCGAGTCGCAAACAGGGTGGTGTGGCTTCGGTCGAGGGCAGGATGCCGCTGATGGTGGGCGCCATCGTGCAGCCGTGAGTACCCCCGCGAGACACGTTTGCCGGCCGTGAGGGCCTGTGGGATCGTTTCGATGGTCTGGCGCCTGGGCGCCGGGCCTTCCGCACAGAAACATTCCTATCTGGCGTGCGCAGAAGGCCCACCGCCGGCGTCGTACCGCCTCCGGCCGGTCGCGGCTCGACCGGCCTTTTTTTTGGAAAAAACGTATTGGCAGCGGTTCGGGAAGCTGTTATAGTACACCCATCAATTCTGTGATCGACTCCACTGCCGGGGTACGGCGGCGGGAACTGATCAGAATTCCACGAACAACAAGCACGGGCTCGGCCTTTGTCTACGTGCAGACCGTGGCCGAGAACTCCTGTGAAGTACTGTATGGCGCGGGTGGCAAGCGCCCGTGAAAGACCGTGAAAATAGGCATTTGTCAGGTTCTGTGTCTGGACGGCGACCGCGAGGGCAATCTCGTGCGGATTGAGCGGGCCGTTGGCGAGGCCGCTGGCGCCGCGGCTCAGATCGCGGTTTTGCCGGAGACGGCGCTTCTCGGATGGGTCAATCCCGACGCGCACACGCGGGCCCAGCCGATTCCAGGCGCCGATACCGCCCGTCTGGCCCAAATCGCCCGAAAGCACGGTATCTATGTATGCTTGGGCCTGGCCGAGAAGGCCGGCGCGGATCTGTATGACTCGGCCATCGTGCTCGATTCCGAGGGCAAGACCGTGCTGAAGCACCGAAAGATCAACCTTTTGGCCGAACTGATGGACCCGCCATACACTGCCGGGCGGGATGTCCAGGTGGTTGAGACGCCGTTCGGACGCATCGGTGTGCTTATCTGCGCCGATACCCATGAGCAGGCCATCCTGGACCGCATGGCTGAGTCGGCTCCCGACCTGCTTGTGGTTCCCTACGGCTATGCCGAAGAGGAGGAAAAGTGGCCCGGACACGGCCGGGAACTCGAAAGGGTTGTCTGTAATGCCGCCCGGCGGGTGGGGGCGTTCACCGTCGGCGTCAACTGTGTGGGGGCGATCACACACGGCCCGTGGGCCGGGCGGGTCTACGGCGGCCAGAGTCTGGCGGCCGATGCCGCCGGGCGGGTCGTCGCCCGGGCCGCCGACCGCGACCGCGAGGTAATAATCGTTGAATATGAACCGTCCTGATAGGGGCGGAACAGCCATTATGGGATTATCGTATTCCTGACAGCACTGGTTGGGGCGGCCTGATGAGGCCTGCCCGCTTTGGAAAAAGGAGACACACATGCTCACTACCAACGACTGCATACTCGGCTGGATGCCCGGCCACTGGGAATGGCTCGTGATCCTGATTATCGCCCTGCTGATCTTCGGCAAGCGGCTGCCGGACGTCGCCCGTAGCGTCGGCAAGAGCCTGACGGAGTTCAAGAAGGGCATCAACGAGGCCAGGGAGCCCGTCGACGACGTGGCGCGTGACGTCAAGAAGGCCGGCGATGACGCGGTCAGCGACGCTAAGAAGGCCGGCGGAATCGACGACGTCTGAGAAGTCGTGCAGGCGATTATCTGACGCAACGCCATGGCCGGTAAGAAGAAAGAGCCCAAGAAACCGAAGCCGGACATCATTGACACCACGATGAGTCTGGGCGACCACCTGGAGGAGCTGCGCGCGCGCATCCTGCTGGCGCTCTTTGGCCTGGCGATTGGGGTGATCCTGGCGATGATCTTCGGGCGCTGGATATTCGCTGTGATTCAGGCGCCCTACAGGAGTATCGAGCCGCCCCCGCCGCCGCTGGGAACACTGGGCCCGACCGACGGGATCACCGCCTATTTCAAGGTGTCCACCATCGCCGGTCTGATCCTGACGAGCCCCTGGGTCTTCTATCAACTGTGGGCGTTTGTGGCGGCCNNTGTATCGGTCGCTGCCGTTTTCGGTTGCTCTTTTTGTGATAGGGGCGCTGTTCTTTCTGTTTCTGGTGGCGCCCTTGTGCATGAAGTTCTTCATCGGGTTCAATGCCTGGCTGGGTTTGACTGAGATATGGACGCTACAGAGATACGTCGCGTTCATAACGATGTTGATGCTGGTGTTCGGGCTGGCTTTTCAGACGCCGATCGCCATTTTCATCCTCACCCGGACAGGCCTGGTCTCCCTCGCGGCGCTCAAGAAATCACGTAAGTTCGTGTTTCTCGGCGTGTTCATTATCGCCGCCGTCGTAACGCCCCCGGACGTGGTCTCCCAGGTGCTCCTCGGCATTCCGCTCTACGCGCTGTTTGAATTGGGCATTCTGATCAGTTGGCTGTCCGGCCGAAAACGCAAGAAGCCTGCTGACCCGACGGATGCAGGCGATTCGGGTCCTGGGGGTTCGGGCTCCGGCTCGCCCGGGCGTTCTTCAGGTGGCCCGTCGTCCGCTGCGGTCGCCACGGCGATGGAAGCCAAGCGGGCCGAGGCCGTGGGCGCGACGCCTTCAACGCCTGGCGTCGAGGATGCCGGTCCGGATGCCTCGGTTCGCAGTTCCGGCGATCCGTGTGTCAGTCCCGTTACCGAGGAGGAACCGCGCGAACCTGAGAACCGCTCGTACGGCGAGGAACTCTATCACGGCACCAGCGAGCACCGGCCTTCGGATGACCCTTATGGCCAGGGCGAATATAGCGGCTCGTATGACCACGGCGAAGACGATCCGAGTCGTTCGGACGCCCGCAACGAGGCCATGACGGCCGGTGCGGCGGACGCGGATGATGGTGTCGCCGAACAGGCCGATGACGCTGTGGGGCCCGCATCCCCGGACGATGAGCCGAAAGCACCCGATGAACAGCGGTACTCGGACTGATGCTCCTGCTGATCAACACAAACCGAATGACCCCGCCGATTGCCCCGCTGGGGATCGAATACGTCGCCGGGGCCCTGAGCAACGCCGGGCATGAGGTCGAGATTCTGGACTTGTGCCTGGCCGAAGACCCGGAGGCGGCCCTTCGAGAGCGGTTGGCTGCGGACAGGCCCCGGCTGGTCGGCCTGAGCTTCCGCAACGTGGACGACTGCTTCTGGCCGAGCTGTCGCAGCTTCCTGGGGGATTTGAAGGACTTGGTCGAGCGGATTCGCACGCTATACGACGGGCCCGTGGTCCTTGGAGGAGTGGGCTATTCGGTTTTTGCCCGGCGAATCCTGGAGCACTGCGGCGCCGATTTCGGCGTTCACGGGGATGGTGAAGGGGCGTTGACCGCCCTGCTCGGTGAGCTGGCGGGCCGGCGAAGGTTCGAGCGGGTCGGCGGCCTTGTCTGGCGCGACCCCGGTGAGATTCGCGCCAATGCCCCGAACTGGCCGAGGTCGTTGACGCTGCCGACCAGCCGGGTCTTTCTCGACAACAGAGCCTACTTCCAGAAGGGTGGACAGGCGGGGCTGGAGACCAAGCGCGGGTGCGACCAGTCGTGCGTGTATTGTGCCGACCCGCTGGCCAAAGGCCCCATGGTGCGGCTGCGCGACCCGGCCGAGGTGGCGGATGAGGCCCAGGCGCTTCTGTCGCAGGGTGTCGATGTGCTGCACCTGTGCGACGCCGAGTTCAATATCCCGGTTACGCACGCCAGGGCGGTGTGCGACGAGTTTGTACGGCGCCGCCTGGGCGGACACATGCGGTGGTATGCGTATCTGGCGGTGACGCCGTTCGATGCGGAGCTTGCCGCGGCGATGGCCCGGGCCGGGTGCGTGGGGATCAACTTCACCGGCGACAGCGGCTGCCAGAAGATGTTGACGGCCTATCGCAAGCGGCATCGGCCGCAGGACATCGCCACAGCCGTTCGCTTGTGCAAGGAGCACGGCATCACCGTCATGATCGATCTGCTCCTGGGCGGCCCCGGCGAAACGCCGCGGACCGCGGCCGAGTCCATCGCGTTTCTCAAGCAGGCCGAACCCGATTGCGTCGGGGCGCCGCTGGGCCTGCGGGTTTATCCGGGCACGCCCGTGGCTCGCCTTCTCGCCGAGCAGGGACCGATGGAGGCCAATCCGGGTATTGTGCGCCGTTACGATGGCCCGGTGGACCTCTTGCAGCCGACGTTCTACGTCAGTCCGCAACTGGGTTCGAGACCCGCGGCCCTGATTGCCGACCTGATCGCCGGCGATGAGCGGTTCTTCACGCCGCAGGACGCCGACGCACAGGTCTCGACGGACCACAACTACAACGACCATGCCCCCCTGCTCAAGGCGATCTCCGCCGGCGCCCGGGGGGCCTACTGGGACATCCTGCGCAAGCTGTGACAGTGAAGTGGCCGCTATTGTGGGAGTCGCCGCCGGGGGACGGGCATACCCATCGGGGGGCGTTTGCAGTAGAATCCGCCCATGACCGGCTTCCATCCGGACATTCAGTTCTCGCTCAATTGGCGTTCCTACCAGGCCCGTCTGCTGGAGGAGTTGAACGAGCACCTTGACGACAATCACCTGCACATCGTCGCCGCGCCGGGCTCGGGCAAGACGGTGCTGGGGCTGGAGGTCGTTCGGCGGCTGAACACACCCACGCTGATTCTGGCGCCGACGGTGGCGATTCGAGACCAGTGGATCGACCGCTTCGTGCAGTTGTTCTGTCCGGCGCACCTGCGTAAACCTGATTGGATCTCACGCGACATCGCCCGGCCGGGGTTTCTGACAGTCTCGACGTACCAGGGATTGTACAGCGCCTGCACGGGCGGTCGGGAGGAAGCGGAGGACGCCGATCTGGAAGAGACCCCGGCGGCCGGTAAGACGGGGCATCGAGGTTCTCACACCGCCGCCAGGAAGCTGACAGCGGCACTCAAGCAGGCGCAGGTCAGGACGATCGTTGTGGATGAGGCCCACCACCTGCGCAGCGAGTGGTGGAAGTGCCTGATGGACGTCAAGACCGCCCTGGCCAGTCCTACCGTCATTGCCCTGACGGCCACGCCGCCATACGATGTGAACGCGGCCGAGTGGCAGCGGTACAACGAATTGTGCGGCCCGGTCGACGCCGAGATATCCGTGCCCGAACTGGTCTGGAAAGGCGACCTGTGCCCGCATCAGGATTGCCTCTACCTGTCGACGCCCACGGATGATGAGCATGCGAGAATGCGGGACTTCCGCCGCCGTGTGGCGGGGCTGTGCCGTTATCTGCTGGCTCACGATGAGTTTCAGGGTGCGCTCGCGTCCCATCCGGCCGTTACGGCGCCGACAACACGACTGGAATCACTCTTTGATGATCCGCCGTTTCACTACGCCTTGGCGGTCTTCCTGAAGCGCACCGGCCGGATCGTGCCGAAGGAATTCCTCAAGGTTCTGGGGGTTCGTTCGAGCCAGTTGCCTCGATTCACCCTGGAATGGCTTGAGACCCTTCTGACAGGTTGCCTGTTCACCTACGCGGCCGATTTTTCCGCCCACGAAGACCTATTCGAGCGGATCCGCCGCGACGTTCGGTACATCGGGGCTCTTGAGGGCAAGTCCGTGGCGTTGCGGAGCACGCGCGCGGCCGTCAAAGTTCTGTGCAGCAGCCTCTCCAAGATCGAGAGCATCGAGCAGATCGTGCGGCTGGAGTCCGGCAC
>DDXG01000096.1:0-2350 GCA_002347125.1 Phycisphaerales bacterium UBA2266 | reverse complement strand
CTGCCGGCACGATGACCGGTACAGCACGGTCGAACTGGCTGGGCCGCATGCCAACCAGCTCGTGACGCTCGTTACGCGGTTGTTCAATCAAGGCGGAATCACTGTCCTGGTCGGGACCAAATCCCTGCTTGGCGAAGGCTGGGACGCTCCCGCGGTCAACTCGCTGGTGCTGGCGAGCTTCGTCGGGTCGTATATGCTCTCGAATCAGATGCGGGGCCGGGCCATCCGCACGCAGCGGGGCAACCCGGATAAGACGGCCAACATCTGGCACCCAGTGTGTATTGAGACCCACATGCCGGACCCCGGACAGGATATGGCCATGTTGGCGCGGCGATTCAAGGCCTTTGTCGGCGTCTCAGTGGATGAGCCCGTCATTACCAGCGGAATAGAGCGGCTTGGGCTGGAACTGGGCCCGCTGAGCCGCGAGCAACTGCGGCAGATCAACGAACAGATGGCGACCCGTGCCCTGGACCGCGCCGTCTTACGCCGACGCTGGCACGAGGCGTTTGCGGTTGCCGAACAGGGACGGCTGGCCGAGGAGGTATTGGCCCCGGATGCCGCCGTGCCCCGGGATTTCATGCTGCGAAACACGATCAAGGCCGTCTTCGTGCAGGGCGCGGCCGTTGCCGCGACGGTCTGGACGCACCTGATGCAGGCCGCGGCCCCTGACCGCGGGCCCGGCGGCCGCTATACCTTTTTGATTCTGGGCGTGGTCGCCGTTGTCTCGGTCTTTGCGGCACTGCCCTTCTTCATCAAGGCGTTGTATCTGTGGGTGCGTTTTGGTCCGGTAGCCGGGTCCATGCGGCAGATCGCCCGCGCGCTGCTGACGGCCATGGTGCGAACGGGGCTTGTCAAGAGCGACCCACGGGGTATGCACCTCCATGTCTCGCACACGAAGCGCGGGCATGTGCGGTGTTCTCTCGAGGGGGCCGCCCGATATGAGACCTCGCTGTTCACCGATGCGCTGACGGAATTGCTGGGCCCCATCGAGAATCCGCGATACATCCTGCGGCGGGTCGGCCGCCCGGCGTTCCTGCGAAGGCGGGACTATCATGCAGTGCCGTCGGTCCTGGGCCGCAAGAAGGAGCTTGCCGAGGTCTTCCTGGCCATGTGGAAGCGGTATGTGGGGCCCGCCGACCTGATCTACACTCGCGGCGAAGACGGCCGGGCGCAACTGCTCTCGGCGAGAGCGGCGGCGATGTCGATCTCCATGCGGAAGCGGTGCGACAGGGTCAAGACGTGGGTGTGACAATTAGGATATACAAGTAACTAAGATGTTTAAGTTCTTAGATAACTGTATATCATGTTAATCTAGTTCAACCGTTTGCTGGTACTCGGGAACAGCGACTTCCCAACCGCCCCGCTCGCGCAGGAATTCCCCGAAGGCTTCGGCCGCCTCCGCCTCTCCGTGCACGAGGAATATCTTTCGCGGCGGCTGCCGGAGCTTGCTGAGCCAGGCGAATATCTCCTCGCGGTCGGCGTGGGCGCTGAAGCCGTGAATCTGCTCGATGCGGGCCCGGACGGGGTGTATCTGGCCGAGGATTCGCACTTCGGACGGCCTGTCGAGGATCGTTCGACCCAGCGTGCCCGCGGCCTGGTAACCGACGAACATGATGGTGTCGCGGGGGTTGGCGATGGAGTTGACGAGGTGGTGCTTGATGCGGCCGCCGGTGCACATGCCGGAGCCGGCGATGATCATGAACGTGCCTCGCAGCGGGTTCAGTTGCTTGGACTGGCGGGTCGATTCGACGATGTTCAGACCCGGGAAGTTGAAGGGCGACTGGCCGTTCTTCATGCGTTCGGACATCTGACGGTCGTAGAGTTCGGGATGGTGTGAGAAGACCTTGGTGATGGCGGCCGCCATGGGGCTGTCCAGGTAGACGCGCATCTTGGGGATGGCTTTCTCAATGTGCAGCTCATTCATGTAGAACAGCAGTTCCTGGGACCGTTCGAGGGCGAAACTGGGCACGACGATGCGGCCGCGGGCCTTGCGGGCGGCGTTGACGACCTCGGCGATGCGGCCTTTGACATCCGCCGTATCGTGATGGACCCGGTCGCCGTAGGTGGACTCGACGAGGAGGTAGTCGGCCTGCTGGAAGAAGTCCGGGTCCTGGATGATGGGCCGGTTGGCCCGGCCGATATCGCCGGAGAAGACGACCGACCGCTTGCCGTCGGCGTTCTCGGCCGTCACCTTGATGATCGACGAACCCAGCACATGTCCGGCGTCACAGAAACAGGCCTTGAGGCCCTGGCCGAGCGTGATGGGCTGCCCATAGCGGATGGGCGAGAAATGCGGGAACGTGGCCTCAACGTCGGTGGTCGTGTACAGCGGCTCGATGGGCCGGGGCGA
>DDXG01000110.1 GCA_002347125.1 Phycisphaerales bacterium UBA2266 | reverse complement strand
AGAGCCGGACCGTCCGGTCCTTCACGAAACCGATGAGGGCCTGGCTGCTGGGTGTATCGACGGCCACAAGACCTGTGCCCTTGGCGCCATGGAACCACTTAATCTGGCCGGTATCGCTCGTGATGGGGCTGTCGGCCGGTGGGTCTGGATATGTCTTGAGAACGCCGTCAAAGGACTCGATGCGGCTACCGTGCACCAGCGGCAGCGCCAATGAGAAGCCGGGCGTGAAATAGGGCCTTTCCGAAGAAGGCTGCCTGATGCTCCGGCGGACGTGTTCGGGGCTGTAGGTCCGCAGGACGGTTTGGCGGGCAGCCGCCACGTCGCCGCGCAGGAACATGAGGGCTCCGGCGGCGATGTGGGTCATCTTGACCGGATCGGGGCGGATGTCAAAATGCCCCTGGGCCCGCCGGTCCCACTGGTCGGGCGTCTCATGCTCGAACGTGTAGAGGAAGACCCCATCCCAGTCGTGAAAACCGGCGTAGGCGGCCAGGATCGGGATGCCCTCGCAGGCGTACTCGTTGGGGAAGGGATGGTTGGTCTCGGAGACGGTGTAGGGCCTGCCTGCAACGGCCGAGCGAGACAGTTGCACAACGGTGGAGTTCAACGGGTCGTCCACCATTGGCGTATTCTGGATGGTGAAGCCGGGCCGTCCGTCGTTTGTCGTTATGTAGTTCGGATGCTGCCAGTAGACGTGTCCGTCAACGATGTCGAGCTTACTCGTGGAAGCCAGAAGCGGGTAGCCGCTCTTCCAGTGATTGTGGTCGCTGCTGCCTACTACAAAGGCCTTGGCACCGAGGGTGTCTTTGATGTGCCGGTACATGGTCTGAAAGAAGGCGTCCTCGGTGTGCATATAGAAAGCCGCTTCCGTGTGGAAACGAAGATCGTCGGCGTCGTTGAACTGTTCGGGACTAAGGCGTGGGACAAGCTCGTCGGGGCCGACCCCGCAGGCCCGGCGCACGGCCGCAAGCTGGTCGGCCGACAGGTGTTCTCTGAGCCAGTCGTTGTACTTCTGCGTCAATAGGCCCGCATAATGTGCGGTCGTGTCCACCCAGGTGCCCCGCTGGTCGCCCGTGTTGAGACCCTTGAGCCGGCCGGCGAACCAGGCCTCGACCAGCGAGTTCTCATTGACGATCTCGACAATGACCACGGCCGGCTCGTCGGCATAGGTCGAGTCCGTATAGGGATTGCGGTGGGTCAGAAGCTGCGTGGAATACTCCTTCTGCAGCTCGATGAGGCGGTCGTCAAAATGGGTGACGGCCTTGGCGAAGCCGATCTTGTCATAGTCCGTGACGCCGTCGCCCTTGCGGTAGGTGCGGCCGACGTTGAGGTTGATGTTCGTGTAGATGCCGCGTTTCTTGAGTTCGGCGACGAAGAAGTCGAACTTATCGAGCTGCGCCGGGTCGAGCGTGCGCGTGCTGTCGCCGCGGATCGGGAAGACGCTCGAGCCCCAGTTGGAGTCAAGGAAGTGGAAGCGGACGGCGTTGAGCCCGTGCCGCGCCAGATAAGCGGCGATGACAGGGGCGTCTTCCTTTGTCGGAAAACAGGCCTTGCCCGTGATGTTGATGCCCCAGATACGCAGACGCGAGCCGTCCGGCTTGACAAGGTGGCCATCGCGGATGGTGATGTGCCCGTCCGCGCCTGCCGGGGCATCCAGCAGTGAGGACAGGTCAACCAGGCCGCCTGTATTGTCTGTCCAGTCCATGGGGAACGGCTGCATGGGGACTTCAGCGGCATGGCCGAACACGGCCGGCACACAAATAGCAGCAACAGCAAGCAGCATCGTGTGTTTCATTGTCAACTCCAAGAGGTTCACGGTTCCTGGTCGTAGGCCAATGCGCGGACGAGCCGGCGGTAGTCCCGAATCTGCACGAGCGTGAGGGCATGGTGCAGCCGCAGGCAGAGCAACCGTCCCGTGTATATGTGTTTCTCGGCGGCCGCCTTCTCAATGCGGCGAAGGGTCGCCTCACGCGACAAGACCGCCCTGCCGCTGAGGAAATCCGTCCGCAGGCCGTCCGCGTCGATATGGAACGCGATCTTGACGGCGCGCAAGGCAAGCCCATCTTCGAGTATCCGCCCGGCTTCGGGCAGTTGGCGGAGATGCTCAAGGAACTCGGCAAGTTGCCTACTGTCCTTCTCCGCGCGACGCCGCGCCGCCGCCAGCGTCTTGGGGTGGTATCCCAGTTCGGCCAGATCGTCAACGGCGCTACCTCTGACCATTCGATCCGCCCCGGCCGCGATGCCATCAAGGCTCTGGTCGCCGTATTCGGGGTCATATCGCATACGAAGCCGCGTCGCCAGCTCGAAGCAGGGCAGCAGCATACGGTCGAGAACGGCCTGCGCGGTGTCATACGACGGTCCCAAGGCGCTCTTCACGATGAAATGCCGCCACCGGAGCACCTCCTCTCCGGCCTGTGGAAGGGCCTGGAGCCAACGGGCATTCTCTTCGCCCGGCCACAGGAGACTCTGACAGTTAAACCGATCCGTATGGTATGCGTCGTTGAGCGTTTTGACCGCCCTGCCGGTCAGGCCGGCAATCTTGCGACTGATAAGGAATTGCCAGAATCGACCCGCGAGGACCGCGGGCAGTTCTCGCAGCCTGTCGACATGGCCGAAGCGAAGTTGGGCCTTGATATCATTGAGTGTCGTGCTGCCTTCGTACTGCTGGAGCAGCTTGGTGTCGCCCGGATCAAAACAGGCCCCGTCGCAGTAGTCCTCGTACAGTGCAAGGCGATAACCGACGGCTTCGGCCTCGGTCGCCTGGGCGAACGAATGCCGCATGGCGTAGAGGCACGACAGAACGAAGCCCTCCCGCGATTTCTCCACGCCGGTGATCGCGGGGTGCTCGGCCATCAGGGCTTGGACCAGGTCCGCCGGATCGCCGTCCGGCGTGGCGCCGAGGCGAGCCAACAGGTCGGGCGGCAGTGTTTTCAGGTGGTCCAGCAGCATCCGTCGGTCTGCCATGATCTGGTCCTGCTCGGCCACTCGTTCCCTGTCGGAGAATCGCAAGGCCGACTCGTGCCGAAAGACACGGTCCCAGAAGACGTCCAGATGCTCGGAGACCAGGCTCTTGCGGTAGTCCTCCATGAGGTTGAGGTCGTTGGCCTCCGCGATGGTGACCAGCCGCCTCGACAGCGTTCTGGGAATGTAGGTGAGACCGGCCCCCGTGCCCAACATGCCGCCGCCGATGACCAGGGGGATCAGAATCGCCTGCAACCCGGTGAATCCGGGCAGTCCGAGGTGGCTTGAGAGATACCCGGACGACGTAATGCCCGCCGTCCAGAGCGTGGTGCGCAGACTCTTGCGCATCATCATGCGGCCGGTGCCGGCGAGGATGTCCTGCGCCCCGGCCAGCCGGAGGAAGTCCCGAATGCAACTGGTTTTGGCGGTTCTTCGTCGCTTCATGGCGGCAGTCCCGGATTCAGGCAACGACCGTCAGACGACGCCGAGCCTGATTCTAAGTTCCCTGAGGTTCATCACATCCTCCGCATTATAGTCGATCAGCGTCCGCAGGGCATTGGCATTGTGGTTGTTTACATAATCATACCACAACCGAACGGACATCCATCCGTCTATGTCCGGGCGTTTTCTCTCTATCCTCAGCGACCGTTCGACGGCTTTGAGGCCGCCCTTGAGGTTCCGCTCCCAGCAATCGTACATCAGGTCGGTATGGGCAAGAATGCGGCGTAAGTCCAGACCGAGCCGGGCCTTGATAAAGGGCAGGTCAAAGCGGGACCCGTTGTACGTGTAGAGGCGGCCGGCGCCTCGCAGAGCGGCCAGTATGCCGATTTCGCTGATTTGCCCCCCTACCAGGTGCCGCATCACGAGACCGTGGCCATGCTCGACGGCCACGCCGACGACAGTCAACTCGCACGCGGTTCGGCTCAGACCCGTGGTCTCGATATCCAGGTAGGCCCTTGTCATGACGACGGTATTATCACCCCGCGGCCGCCCGCCGCAAGCTCCGATTGTGCCCGGCCGGGGCCCGCAGGCCCATCAGATGCGGGAAACTGCCCGGATTTTGCGGCTTGACAAGGCTGGCCGGTGGGGATATAAAGTGGGCTTCTGATGCAGGACGCTGTGCTGCGGGCGTAACTCAGTGGTAGAGTGTCAGCTNNTCCCAAGCTGAACGTCGTGGGTTCGAATCCCATCGCCCGCTCTTGGGAAAAGGGGATGGCTCCCGATGACAGGGGCAGCCAGGAATCGCCTATCTTACGCTGGGATAAAGAGTTAGGGCCGATCTGCATATCGGCCCTTGGGTACGGCGACGCTGTCTCTCTTTGTCAGGTCTTGCCGGCAGGTCTCTCTCTTGGTCTGGTCTTCGTGCAAGGATTCGTCCAAGCGCTCGGGCTCGGACGTGAGCCTCTGGAGAGGGCTTCTGCCGCGACGGCCGTCGGGACGGTCTGGCTCCCATGCAGTGTATGCCGCCTACTGCGCAATTGCCGCAACTGGCTGCCACCAGTGTTACCCTCCATCCGCTTACAATGCTCATTGTAGCGTCAACTGACAGATCCAGGTTGAAATCACCGGCCCCGGTGTGGTATCATTTATATTGCGGCTTGCCGGAGTGCCAGTATTGAATGGGAACCCTTGGCCAAGAGAAGGTGCTGCCATGAGATGGATGGTTCTGACAGTAATGGGGGTCGTTTGCGGGGCGTCTTCCGCTGCCGCAGGGGCAACGGATCCATGTGATCCGAATTCCTGGGATGTGCCGGGGCGATTCGCCACGATTCAGGAGGCCATCGACGCCGCTTCGAACGGCGATACCATTACGGTGGGTCCCTATGACTTCTACGGACCGGTCGATTTCAAGGGCAAGGCCATCACGGTGCGAGGCTGCCACCCCGGAGACCCGACGGACAGCCGGCGCACCCGTATCATCTGCGCCTACAGCGGATCGTGCGTGAAGTTCGTCAGCGGCGAGGCCCGCGACAGCGTGCTGGACGGCGTTACTCTGTACTCAGGCAAAGGAACGACAGTCAGTTATAACCTGGGCGACCGATCGTTCTATGGGTTGGCGGGAGGCGGGATTCTGTGCGTAGATAGTTCACCCACGATTCGCAGATGTACGATAAGACAGAGCTACGCTGTCTATGGGGCGGGTATAGCGCTGATCGGACAGTGCAACGCCCTGGTGCGAGATTGTGTCATTGCGTACAACCGGGGTTGGGGCTGGGGTAGCGCCATCTACGCTCGCGCTGCCGAGCCGCAGACAGCGGCCAGTCAAATCATCAACTGTACGATCTTCCACAACCAGTTTGAGCATGTCAGCAAGTACTGGCAGGCATTTCAGGTTGACTGCGGGGACACTCCGGTCGTATTGGCCAACACGATTATCGCAGGCCTGGAGAAGAATCTCCTGATAGCGGACCCGTGTCTCGTATCGCACTGCCATGTGACCCAGGCCTACCTCTATGAAGGCGCCTATGACCCGGAGCCGACGGTCTATCCGCTGGCCGGACAGCAAGGCAATCTCTCGCGCGGGCCCACCATCGTCGGGCTGGTGGTCGTCGGTTCGTACCCACAGAGAACAGACTACCTCGATTGGCATCTTCGGGCGGATTCGGTCTGTCTTGAGGCGGGAGATCCGTGTTTCGCCGACTACAGCGCCGTGGACATCGACGGACAACCGCGGGTCATGGTCGAGCGAGTGGACATCGGGGCCGATGAGATGCCCCAGACGCTGGTCGTGACGCACCCGGATACGGGCCGGGTGTGGTCGGCCGGCAGCGAGCACGAGATCCAGTGGCGGCGCCATGGGGTCGGACCAGTCGATGTGCTCTTCAGCGAAGACGCGGGACAGACGTGGGACGCCCTGGCTTCCGGCGTTGCGGACGTGGGCCGGGTCATGTGCAGGATGCCGGACGGGGTCGACTCCAACGAGTGTCTGGTTCGCATATCTCCCGTGGACAGCGACCCCTATGCGGTGTACGTCGGCGGCGGGCCTTTTGCCATGCGTCCGGATGCCCCGGGGCCGGCCGTCGAATCGACATGGAATACCCTCGGCGGGCGCTTCACGCGCAGCGGAACCGGCGGTGTATCCGGGCCGAACGTCGGTTGTGTGCGATGGAAGCTCCAGACCCGGGGGGCGGTGGTATCGAGCGTGACGGCCGGTTTCGACCAGCGAACGCATATTGCATCGGGAGGCGGCGTGCTCTATACCGTGGACCGCGACGGGAATGTCGTCTGGACATACGACGCGGACTGCCCGCTGCTGAGTTCGCCGAGTGTGGGACCGGACGGCAGCGTCTACGCGGGCGACGCCAACGGAGTGCTTCATGTTCTTGACATTAACGGCCGTGTGCGATGGACCTACCGAACCGGGGGCTCTATCTCGGCGGCGCCGGCGGTGGCGGCCGACGGCAGGGTCTTCGTCGGTTCGCATGACGGCTGGGCATATGGGCTGGAGGCGGACGGCGGCGATTTGTGGCGGTTCAAGACGGCCGGCATGAGCATCGCCGACGGCGCGGCCGTCTTTGCCTCGCCGAGCATCGGGGCCGATGGGACGGTGTATGTGGCGGGGCTGTACGATCCGAATCTCTATGCTCTGGACGCGAACGATGGCGCCGTCAAGTGGGTATGCCACTTCGATTCGGGAGGGCTGCCGTTTGCATCGCCGGTGGTCGCCGGCGACGGAACGGTCTACCAGACTCTGCTGTTCGACAGCCGCCTGTACGCCATTGAGCCCGTTGGGGGGACAATCGTATGGGCCGTGGACCTGGCCGACTTGAATTCGCCCTGGTTCGACGGGGACCTGGCGGCCGAGCCCGACGGCGTGACGGAGCCGGTCGTCGGGCCGGATGGGACGATCTACGTGGGATTGGATGATCCGTATCTGCGGGCGGTTGACCCGAACGGCACGATTCGATGGGTCGAACGGCTTGGCGACCAAGGGGCATTCACCCTGGCCGTTGGGCCCGATGGTGTAGTGTACGCGGCCGGTGAGGACGGCTGGCTGTACGTGTTCGACGGCCGGGGATTTGAGATTGCACGATTTGAGGGCACAGGCTGGCTGTCATATCCGGCGACGGTTGGAGCCGATCTGCTCGTGTTCAGTGATTCCAACGACCATTCGGTGCTGTTCGAGGACTCCAATGACGTGGTCTGGGCCCTTGGCGGTATGGGAGCCGGGCTGCCGCAGTGCCTCGCGGTCCGCGGCGACATCAACGGCGATGGGAATGTGGACTTCCAGGACTTTGCCCTGCTGGTGGGGCAATGGCTTGAATGCACGGACCCGGCGTGTGGTTATCAGGGACCGCCGCTGCGCCTGGCGGCCGATATCGACGGCGATCTGTATGTCTACCTGCCGGATCTGATTGCCCTGGCCCAGCGATGGTTGGGGCACAGACCCGCGGATCCGCCGCCGGCGCCGTCAAGACCGCCCCTTGGCTGGCCGTGGAGAATCCTGACCCAAGCCGGCGCGCCATTGCCACCGGACGGCGCCTACGGGATCGACCCTCTGACGGTGTTGAGTTGGCAACCGGGCCAGGGGGCCGCCGAGCACAAGCTCTACTTCGGGACGGAGTATCCGCCGCCATTCTTGACCCCTTTGACCACAACCACATGTCACGTGGCTCCCCTGGCGGAAGAGACGAGCTACTACTGGCGGGTGGATGAGGTCGGGCCAGACGGCACCACGACGGGCCCCTTATGGGCGTTTACGACGGGTATAGTCGGCGGAGCCGCGAGCGCGCCTCAGCCGTCGAACGGGGCTACGGGTGTATCGAAGACGGTCGTACTGAGTTGGCAGCCGGGCGCCCATGTGGTTTCGCACGATGTCTATTTCGGTACGGCCAATCCGCCGCCGTTTGTGGGCAACCAGGCTGAATGGGTGTTTGACCCAGGCGTATTGGCGCTTTCACAGACCTATTTCTGGCGGATAGATGAGGTCCGCGAAGGCGGTCTGACCCCCGGACCCGTATGGCGTTTCACCACGACGGGCAGATAGGAGCTACGTGACGGCCAAGTTTGTTGAACCGACGGACGCGCTGCCGGCGAAGTCGGCCGATGCAACCCGATGGGTTCATCGGCCGAGCGTCGTGAACCGCCACACGGGGCCGGTGGCGACGCCGTCGGCATTGACTTCGTCCACGCGCCAGTAGTACGTCGTCTCATCCAGCAACTGTCCCGTATGCCAGAAAGTCTGCGTTGTGGCACCCACAAACGCGGGAGGATCGGTCGTGTCGAGATAGACGTTGTGCGAGATTGTGTCTTCACCGGCTGTCCATGTGAGCGTCAATGAGGAGGCCACGTCCGTTGCGCCGTTGGCGGGGAATGGACTTGTCGCCTGTGCCGGCGGGCGCGATGTGCGGAAGGTCCACGTATGTCCTGTGGCGTAGCCGGCGGCATTCTCCTCATCGATTCGCCAGAGGTATTGAGCACCGCGCTCCAGTGGCCCCACAGCCAGGTTCGGATCCATCGTTGTCGCCAGAAGCCCCAATGGCTCTGAAATCCCGAGATACACATGATGAACGGCGGCATACGGACCACCTTGCCATCGGAGCAAAGTGTCAATCCTCACGTCCGTGGCCATGTGGATCGGCGACGGCCCGTGGGCTCGTCCGGGCGCCATGGCCGCGGGCCAGGCTCCTGCGAAAAGGGCATAGTCCCGCAGGTCCAGGCGGCCGTCCTTAACCAGGTCCGACACAGAAGGACGCCGGTCGCCCAGCCAGAGGTCCGCGAAGATCGCCAGGTCGCGGGCATCCACGACGGCATTGTGGTCCAAATCGGCGGCGTTGCCCGCCTCGCAGGTAGACAGGCTCGCCTGCGCCGTGTTGCCGTAGATGCCCATATTGGCCCGCAGGCCGTGGGGCCATATCTCACCGGTCCAGCCGGAGTCGGGGTCGGCGGCGTCGATACACGGACTGGTCACATCATCAAAGAGCCATCGCTGCTGCGCCGGGTCCCAACGGCCGGCGACCGATTTGAGATGATAATCCCCAGTGACCCAGTGGTCATCGTAGGGATGATCGGGCGTGCCGCCATCGTCAACGAAGCCGGGGGCGGCAAAACGAGGGTCGGCGCTGGTATGCCCTGCCCCACCGACCGCCGGCGTCCACCCTTGCAGACAACAGTGACTCGCTCGGGCCAGGGCTCCGGGCATGGTCAGTTGCGTGGAAAGGTCGATCACTCCGGCGCGGCTGTTGGCCCAGAAGATGCAGTCTCGCACCACGGGGCTGACCTGTGTACGGAGGCCGCCGACGGCGGTGCTGTGGGTGTGTGTCGCCTGGTTGCCATAGAAGACGCAATGGACGATGTCCGCACTGCCCTGTGCCACCTCCACGGCCCCGGACCAGTATCCCAGGTTGTGTTCGAACAGACACGAGTCGACAACCGGGTGCTGGGCGTTGCCGATGTAGACCGCCCCGCCGTATTCGGCCTGGTTGTTGATGAACGTGCATCCCCGCAGCGTGGTGCTGCCGTTGACTATCCGCACGGCGCCGCCCTTATCGGCCGCCCTGTTATCGAGAAACAGGCAGCCTGCTATGACGGGACTAAGGCCGTCGACCACGACGGCCCCGGCGGAGCTGCCGCTAAAGACACAGTCAAGTATCTGCAGCGGCTGTCCGAGGCCGCCGGCGGAAGGCTGGACCAGGACCGCGGTGCGGGCGTTAAGGATGGTCAATCCCGCCAAGGTGTTGCCGCCGGCCTCGTCCGCCGCAAAGACGAACCCTCCATAGTCATGGTACGATCCCTGATTGCAGTTGAGGATGGTCGCGGCGACGACGGCCGGATCATTGGGGTCGAGGCCGCGGATCGTCAGACACTTGCCCGTGATGGTAATGTCTCGATTACCCGGACCCATATAGACTCCGGGCATGATGATGACCATGCCGCCGCTCTCGGCAAAATCGACGGCATCCTGGATCGTGTCGAAATCCGCGAGGCCGTCGTCATCCACGGTGATGGGGCCCTGGCGTATGATCGAGGACTTGCTGGCCTGCAGCGTGTTGCCGTAGACGCCCATGTTGACACGGCCACCGTTGGGAACGGGCTCCACGTCAAAGGCGGTGCGAGGGTCACCGGCATTGATGGCGGGGCTTGTGACGGCGTCGAATATCCAGGTCTGCCCGGCCGGATACCATCGGCCCATCTCGGAGCGAAGGTGGTAGTCTCCGGCCACCCAGATGGCGTTTGGGTGAAAGGGCCAGACAATGGTGCCCGGCTGGTCCCGCGAGACCCAGCGGCCGGCGGCAGCGAATTGGGGGGCGGCGGCGAGGTTGCCCGGTCCCCAGTCGAGCACCGCACGGGCATCCGGTTCGACGGCCTCTCTGCCGCCAACGACCAGGCAGTAGGCCATGTGCCCCTCGGTGCCGTACCAACGGATTGGCGAAGTCACGCCGGTGTCCTCCGCGATGATGGAGTCGCTCATGTTCACGCGGTTGTGTGAACCGGTTGAGTCGGCATGGAAGGCGCACGTGGAAGAAGCCGGGTTATCCGTCAGCGTAGAATTGACGATAGTCACATCGTTTGCGGTCAGCAGCATCATGGCCGAACCTCGCGCAGCGCGGTTGCCGGCCACCAGGCAATTCGTCAGCGTCGCCTGGGTCTCGGTCAGGTAGAAGGTCCCGTCCTGTGAGGCCGTGTTGACCGTGATATGGGAGTGATCCACCTGCAGCAAACTGCGATAGGCGTAGACTGCGGCGCCGTGTCGGGAGGAATTCAAAGTGATCGAGACATTGCTTATGCGCAAGGCGCTCTGTTGGGCTCCTATGGCACCGCCATAGTTCGAGCTGTTGTTATACTGGAATTGGCAATCCGTGATGGAGACAGGGGTGGTCTGGACCGGGGGCCGCCCGACGGCGATGGTGTTGAGCAGTGAAACGGCGGAGCTTCCCGACGAGCCATTGGAAAGGAACGAGCAGTCGCGGATAACGGGGGCGCACGGGCCGCTGATGTGCAGGGCCCCGTGCGAAGTGGCGTAATTGTCGACGAACACACAACGGCGGATAGTCGGCGCGGCGGTCTCGCAGAGCACGGCTGCGCCGTAGTCGGCGCGGCCCCGGGTGATAGTCAGGCCGTCGAGCGCCGATCCGGGTCCTTCGCCCTGGTGGAAATGGAAGGCCCGACCGAGCGAGCCGCAGTCGATGACCGTGGCGGCCACGACGGCCGGATCGTTGGGGTCCGTGGCCCGAAGCGTGATCACCTTGCCGCCGAAGCCGATGCCGCGGTTGAGCGGACCCGTGTAACGGCCGGGCATCATAACAATGGTATCCGTCGGCTCGGCGAAGATAACGGCCTCGGCGAGATTGTCGAAATCCGCCGGGCCGTCGTCGTCGATGTAGATGGGGCCCAGCCGCGTCACGGCGGACCTGGAGGCTTCGGGCGTATTGCCGTACATCCCCATATTGATGCGGCCGCCGTTCGGCGCCGGTTCAAGGTCGAACGAAGACGTCGGACTGCCGGAATTGACAGCACGGCTCGTAACCACATCGAGAACCCATGCCAGAGCCAGAGAATCCCATCGGCCGGCCTCCGACTGCAGGTGGTAGTCACCCGCCTGCCAGACAGCGGCCGGGTCATCCGGTGAAACGGGAGTGTTGGGGTCCTCCGGCACAGCCCATCGGCCCGGGACCGCGAATCGGGGGTCTGTATTGATATTGCCCGGTCCATAGTGCAGCGTGGTGGTCCCGGAAGCCCGATGAACCGTGTCGATGCCGCCGAGGACATCCGAGTACTCGATGCGGGCGGCAGCCGATGTGCGCAGTGCAATCTGGCCATCGGCGCCTGTGTTGCCGCCCACAATGGAACTGGCGACAAGGATGGTGGGGTCTGGGGACGGGATATCCGCCCAGAGCGCCGCTCCGTGAGGGGCATGGTTGTCCACGATGGTGCAATTGACCAGCGACAGACCCGTGCGGTCCCACAGGGCTGCGCCGCCGCCGGTGTCCGCCCGGCAGCCGCCGATCAGGCAATTCGCCATGGAAACGGCGCCTTTGAATATGTAGAGACCACCGCCGGTCTGGGCCTCGTTCGCCGTCACGGAGCAGCCGTCCAACTGGACAAGGCTGTCATAGGCATAGACCGCTCCGCCGAAGATGGCGGCCGTGTTGTCGTGCAGCAGGCACCCGCGGAGGACCACGGGCGAGCCGGCGGCGACCGTCAAGCGGACGCACACCGCCGCGCCGATGGTAGCCGTGTTGGAGGTGAAGCGGCAATTCACGATGACCGGGGTGCGCGGGCCGGTTATGTATACGGCTCCACCGGTCGAACTGTAGTTGTCGCGGATTATGCAGCCGGTGAGGGTCGGGCCAGCCGCTTCACAACGGACGGCGGCGCCGTAGTCGGCCCGGCCGCTGGTGATCGTCAGCCCGTTGATGACCGTGTCGAGACCCTCGTTCGTGTGGCAGTGGAAGGCGCGACCGAGGCCCTCGCAGTCAATGACCGTGGCCGCCACAACGGAGGCATTGCCCGGATCGGCGGATCGGACCGTGATCGCCTTGCCGTTGAGGTCAATATCGCGATTGCCGGCTCCCCTGTAGACCCCCGATGTCAATACCACCTCGTCGCCGGCAGCGGCCGCGGCCACGGCGGCCTGAATCGTTGGGTAATCTCCCGTGCCTGCGGCGTTCACGCCAATGATGCCGGCCCGCCCGACAACAGCAATCGCAGCCACCAAGGCAACGGCCGCTGCTGTTCGCATCCTACCTGTATCCCAGATTCCCATCGTACACACTCCCTTTCGACAGAAAGGCGTACCCCCCTGACGCATGTAGAATTGTAGCAGGAAACAGCCGCCGTGTCGAGAAAAATAGACGCGAGAAAAAAAAAAATGACACCTCCGAAGGGAGAACCCGCCAATTCTACAAGTGAGCAACGATAGAAACAGACAGGCTTGTCCAAGGCAGCCATCGGGGCGTGTCCGGTAGAGGCAGTGCGGCCATTTCGCCCGGCGGGGGTACACATTCGCCATCTGTGCCCGGCGTCTGCGGGTTGTGCCACGCCGTGCGGACGAAGTCCGAGGAGGCGGTCCGACAGGGCAGGTGCGGAACGCCGAGCATGGCGTGATGGACTCGGCCGGCGGCATTGCAGGGTTTACGCTCCGTCCGGCAAGCACTACAATGAACTCGCCGCCTGCCATGGGTATGCCACGGCTGTCAGACCGTCCCGTCAATGACATTGCAAACCGAGTTCGCGGGCCACGTCCGCGGCGATGTGTCCGAGGCGTTCATGAATAGGCAGTGGCTTGTCTTGATGTCGGCTCTTGGAGTGGTTCTTGGCGTGTCGGGATGCACACAACCGGTTGAGATCATCGCTCACCGCGGGGCTTCCTATCTGGCTCCGGAGAACACCCTCTCGGCTGTCAGGCTTGGCTGGGAAATGCACGCGGATGTGGAAATCGACGTCCACCTGTCCAGGGACAATCAGATTGTCGTCATCCATGACGCCTCGACGAAGCACATCACAGGCGTCGATCTGAAGGTCCACGAGACGACCTCAGACGAGTTGCGCCGGCTCGACTACGGCAGCCACAAGGGGCCGCAATTCGCCGGAGAAACGCTGCCTTTCCTGTCGGAGGTCCTCGACACTATACCACCAGGTCGCAAGCTCTACATTGAGATCAAGTGCGGAAAGGAGATCCTCCCGTTTCTCGAGCAGGCCGTCATGGACGGCGGCAAGGCATCTCAAGTCGTCATCATCGGATTCGACCTTGACACAGTGACCAGCGCCAAACAGCGGCTCGGCCTTCCAACCTACTGGCTGCGAGGAACGCGAAAGACCGAAGACACGGAAGAATGGATACCCCATGATCCGAACTGGGTGCAGAGCGTTGTGGACAGGGGGCTCGATGGTCTGGATGTCCACTATGCCGGGGTCCATCAGGACTTTGTGGCCAAAGCCAAGGCCGCGGGGCAGAGGCTCTACGTCTGGACCGTGGACGACCCCCAGGAGGCCAAACGCCTGGTCCAACTGGGGGTGAACGGCATTACTACGAACCGCCCCGGGTGGCTCAGGCAACAGATTCGACGATAGCACTCGGCCGCCGGCCGCCGGCGACTTTAACGACAGGAGTACAGGCCAATGGACATGTTGCGGGTCTGGCCAATCGCGTGCCAGTTCGGTGTGGGAGCAATCCTGTGCCTGGCGGGGATTCTCGCCGGCCTGCGGGGCGGATACTTCGACCTGAAGATCGCGGAAGACCGCCGGTTCCTGTTGATCCTGACGGCCGGTTATCTCCTGCTGCTGGCCGCCACGTGTGTCTTCACATTCCTGGCCCCCGGATGGGCGGATGGAGGTGCCCTGTGATTGCCCAGGCCATTGGTGAGAACATCGACTATGCCGTCATGTTGGGCTATTTCGTCGCGGTGTTGGGATTCGGCCTGTACTTCGGCAGGTATACATCCACCACCAGGGATTTCTTCTTCGGAGGTCAGAGGTTCTCCTGGTGGTTGATTGCCTTCTCCTGCACAGCCACCGTGGTTGGAAGCTACAGCTTCATCAAGTACAGCCATGCGGGATTCCAGTACGGCATCTGCAGCACGCAGTCCTATTTCAATGATTGGTTCTGGATGCCCATCCTTGTGCTCGTCTGGATCCCGATTATCTATTACCGCAAGATACAATCCATTCCCGAATACCTGGAGGCCCGATTCGACAGAAAAACGCGATTGGCCGCGACGGTCATTATCCTGTTCTACATCGTGGGCTACATCGGCATCAACCTCATCACCCTGGGCAAGACCCTCCATGCCCTACTCGGCTGGGAGATCATGACCGGTGCGGCGATCACCGCCGTGGCGGTCGCCCTTTACGTCTATGCCGGCGGGCAGACAGCCGTCATCATGACCGACCTGGCCCAGGGCATCATACTGCTCATAGCGGGACTCGGCCTGTTTGCCGCGGGCATCTACCATTTCGGAGGGTTCGGTGACTTCTGGGCGCTGCTCCCGAAAAGCCACAAGTTCGCCTTCTCTGATTTCAACGCGCCGCCCGAGTTCAGCTTCATCGGCATCTATGTCCAGGATGGACTGGCCAACACCGGCGCCTTGATGCTGATGCACCAGGGCTTCATCATGCGTTTTCTCTCGCTCAAGAGTGTCAGGGACTCGCGAAGGATGGTGGTTTGCTGGATACTCATCCTGGCGCCGCTGGCCGCCATCGCCACCAGTTGCGGCGGCTGGATCGCCCGCGCGCTGGTCCATAATGGCGAACTGAGCACCGAGCCCGGCAAGTCCTTTGTCGACGCCGCCCACTTCCTGTGCGCTCCGGGCGTCTTCGGCTTCATCCTGGCGGCATTGACCGCCGCCCTGATGAGCACCGCCGATTCGCTCATCAACGCCGTCAGCGCCATATTCGTCAACGACATCTGGCGACCGTACATTGTACGAAACGCCGATGACAGGCACTACCTCCGCGTGGCGAGGATCTCAAGTCTGTGTGCCGCCGGCTGCGGCCTGGCGCTGGTTCCGATATTCATGAAGGACACGATCTACGGGGCCCACAGCATGTTCACCGCCGCCGTCACCCCGCCGGTTGTAGTGGCGATACTGCTCGGGATCCTCTGGAAGCGTTACACGCCCACGGCCGCCCTGGTGACGATGGTCGGCGGTGCCGTCCTCATAGGTCTGTCGTTTATCTGGTCGGATGCCCTGATCGGGCCGTTCGACTTCGGGATGGGACCGGACAGCTACAAGTTCATGCGGGCCTTGTACGGCCTGCTGGTCGCCGCCGCCCTGGGCGTATCCGTAACGTGGTTCACCAAACCCATACCCGAAGCGGCGTTGCGCGGCCTCGTCGCTGGTACACAGATGGACGCCATGCGCCAATTCAAGGGCGGCCAACCCAATCGGCGACCCGGCGGCAAGGTCCGGCTCAGGGTGAATATCGACCGGAGTCTCTCCGGCAGGGAGATGGCCCTGCTGCCCCGATCCGCCCTGGATGTAATGGCCGCTGACCCGGGCGATCTGCTCTATGCGTGCCATACCCGCTGGTGGTACGGCGGCCTACGATCTGTGCACGTCAAAGCCGGCCCTCCGGGCGGCTCCGAACACGGCGAACAGCTTCGTATCAGCCCCGAAGACGCCTCCACAGCCCACTTCGTCGAAGGCCAGCAGGTCATCGTCGAGAAGATCCTGTAGGGGCGTTGGCCTGCCGCTATGCGGGGTCTTGCCTGTTTGTCGTCTGTTCGGCGACTCGCCGGCGAGCCGCTCTCAACGCACCAGGGCGCGCAAGTCCTGCTCGTGCCAGCCTGGGAATATCAGGTGAAAATCGAGCTGCGTACTCTTCTGTTCGCACACATCGAATATCTCGTCCACAACGAGCAAACCCATCCTGGGCGCTCGGTCCACGAAGGGCCCCTTACGTCACCGAACCCGTGAATGCAGCCCCGATGTCCAGGACTGCTGCTACAACCGAACAGACGAACAGGTGCTTCAAACGAACGAACAGCATGGTCTTCTCCTTGCTGTCTACCGCCCCTCGTCGGAGGCGATGATGATTGCGTATGGACACCGTCTGGATGGCAGCACCGCCGCCAATCTTACTATAATCGGGACCTCGGCTTCAATTTCCTCCCATCTCTCCCATGGCACGCCCTCCTCGGAATATACGTATTTGCCACGTGTCAGATGGGGCCTGGCACTGCCGTGATACCATTCAATATACGTATTTGCCACGTGTCCGGCGATGTGTTGCGGATGCTCGCGTGGGGCCACAGAGGCGATTATATCCGTATTCGACCGGATTCTTCTTGACAAGCACGGGTCTGGCCTGCTAACATAGTGTTTTGTTGTGGTCTTGGCTGTTGGCCGTGGTGAGGACACGGACGTCGAGCTTTTGCGAGCATGGGCATCTTTGACTACGGTTGGGCCGGAGGGCCTGATGCCCGGAAGAAGAGTAGGTGTTTGATGCGAGGTGGACTCAAGGCTGATGCGGAGTTGGTCGGGGAGTTGGAATCTCTTCGGGCGAGGATGGACCAGATGGAGCGGCGCCTTCGAGCGACATCCCCCTCGGTGGATTCGTTCGAGGATTTTGCGCGGAACGTGCCGGTGGGCATCTACCGTACGACCCCGGACGGCCGGATACTGATGGCCAACCCCGCCTTGGTGGCCATGCTCGGATACGAGCGGTTTGAAGACCTTGCCGAACGCAATCTTGAAGAAGGCGGATTCGAGCCGCAGTACCCGCGGTCGCACTTCAAGGAGCAGATCGAGCAGTACGGCTTCGTCAACGGACTCGAATCCGTCTGGGTGCGGCTGGATGGGCGGCCGATCCATGTTGTTGAACACGCCCGGGCGGTGCGCGACGAAGCCGGCCGGACCCTGTTCTACGAGGGCACGGTTCTCGATGTTACGGCGCAGCGTCAGAGCGCCGGCGATATGCGTTCGCTGATGGACGCAGTTGTGGAGGAGGCCTTCCTGATGGACCAGGCCGGGACGATCCTGGCCGCCAATGGAATGCTGGCGAGGGAGTTCGGGATACCGCGCGAGACGCTGGTGGGGATGTCGGCCTACGACCTGATTCCACCGGACCTGGCGCGGCAGCGGCGCGTGCGCATCGACGAGGTCTTCCGCGCGGGTCAGCCCATTCAGTTTCGCGACTGCCGGGCAGGCAAGATGATGTTGCACTCCGTGCGGCCGGTCTTTGACGGAACAGGCCGGGTGGTTCGAGTTGCCATCCACGCCTCGGATTTGACCGAGGCCCTGGAGCTTGAACGGTACCGCGAGAAGATGGTCCGCACGGAGCAGCTGGCGTCCGTGGGCGTTCTCACTGCGATGCTGCACCACGACCTCAAACGCCCCTTGACGGTGATCAACCTCTCCTTGGAGGAGGCCCTGGCCCACTTGGACGATGATGACGGCACGCCACGAGTCCGCCAGTCGCTGGAGCAGTCGCTCCATGCCACCGAACAACTGGAGCAGATGGCCGGGAGCCTCCTGGCCATGTCGAGAAGGACGCTGCCGGGTCAAAGGCCCGCAAAGGTCGATTCAGTCATCGGCAACGCTGTTCGGCCCATGCTGGATATTGCCGCTAGGGTGGGTCTGAAGATCGAAGTGCGTGATCTTCGGCGGTTGCCGGCCGTCGATATGAACGAAGATGAGGCCGAGCAGGTGTGTTTCTGCCTGGTGGAGAATGCCATGCAGGCAGCCAACGGGATGGGCAACCGGACGCTTACGATCTCAGGCCGGATGCGACAGCAGCGTGTTGAGCTGGCCTTCGCTGACGACTGCGGGGGCGTTGCCCCGGAGCACCTTGACAGGCTGTTCGAACCATTCTTCACGACGAAACCGGATGGGCAGGGGACGGGCCTGGGGCTGGCGGTGGTGCGGCGGATCGTCGAAGGCGTCGAGGGCAAGGTGTGGGCCGAGAGCCGTGACGGGGAGGGAACGACCTTCTTCGTGCGCCTGCCTGTTTCAGTCAAAGGAAGCGCTTGATGGACGGCGAGAATACAGAGCGGACGACGGTGTTCTTTGTGGACGACCACGAGGACGTGCGGGAGGTGGTCCGACGGACGCTCGAGGACCTGGACGTGGAGGTGGCGTGCTTCGGCTCGGCGCAGCAGTGCCTGCAGGCCCTGCCGTCACGGCGGTGCGATCTACTGATCACCGATCTGCGGATGCCGGACGTCGATGGTCTGGAGTTGATCCGGCAGGTCAAGGTGATTTCTCCGCTGCTGCCGACGATTGTGGTGACGGGTTATGGGGATGTGAAGACGGCGGTGGAGGCTATGAAGCTGGGGGCGATCGAGTTTGTGGAAAAGCCGCTGTCGCGGCGGTCGCTCCAGTCGGCCGTGCGGTCGGTGTTAGCCCGGGTGTCGGGCAACGGGCAGAGCCGACCCGTTCATGCGCTGACCAACCTTGAGCGGGAAACGCTTGTGATGATCCTCGACGGCAAGAGCAACCGGGAGATCGCGGACATTCGCCATCGCTCCAGACGAACGGTGGAGGACGAACGGCGTCGTATTATGAAGAAACTCGGGGCCGAGAACCTCATCGATCTCGTCCACATCGCCTCGGCCATGGATATGTCTGTGTCCCAGTAGACGCCGGCTGAGGCTCCTGAATCACCCGGAGCGCCGCGGAAAACCCCTTGCCGCCCCAACGTATCCCGACGAGGCCCTTGGTCTGTGCCATCGATCTGTGCTTCATTGGACGGTCAACCACCGCCGGCGCGCGGCGGCTATCAGACACGCGGTATCCTTGAAGAGCGAGAACGCCTTCGCTTCGCTCAGGACAGGCCTGCCCGTGCATGAGGCGCGCGTTGCTCGTGTCGAGGGCCCCTCGCCCTCGATCCGCGGGCAAGAGGCCCGTGGATTGCTACGGATTGGACGCGCCGGGGGTGGGGGCGGCGGCCTGCCAGTTGATGACGTCGTTGCCGTACCCAGCGGGGGCGATCCGGTGGAGGCTGTGGCCCTGGCCGTCGGCCGACGGCGGCCACGGGTCCTCGCCGACCGGGTGCGAGCCATCGCTGTAGACCACGCGGTCCACCCGTATGTATTGGCGGACACCCTGCCCATCCACATCACCGGGCATGGAGATCTCGAGCTTCTCCCCGGCGTTGTCCAGGGCCCCGCTGTCGTACTGCAGTACCTGAACGCCAGCCGGCGGCACGCCGTAGCGGACCACGAAGGCCTGGGTATTGCGGACCACCAGAAGGAAGCCGCCCGGCGCGACCGTCACGGGCGGATTCGTCGGGAAGACCTTCTCAATGGCGTCGGTGAACTTCCACGGCTCAAGGGTCAGCGGGTCCAGGAGCGTCACAGGCTGACTGCTGATGTTGAGCAGCTCGACGTACTCCTCATCCTGGTTGCCCGAGGGTGGGTTGTACATGATCTCGTTGATGACCATGGGGCCGACCAGTGGGTAGGCGTTGGCGGCCCCGGGGGTGTTGGCGCTCATCAGGACGAAGTTGAACGTGCCGCCGCTCTTGGCGTAACGGCCGAAGGCGACGCCCGTGGGCGAAGCCCCGAAGTCCTCGGTCGCGCGGAAGCCGCTGAGGACCCCGTCGACGGCCGAGGATAAGACCACCTGCTCGCCGTTCTCGCTGAGGGCGAAGGCAACCAGGCGGCCTGGGTCCATCGGATTGCCGAAATGCAGGTTCTCGTAGAACACGATGTAGCCGCCGGGGCCGATGACGGTGCCCTCGGCGATGCGGTACTTCATCAGGGCGGCCTCGCTGTCGCTGAGGAACCAGCCGCCGATATGGATGGGATCGGCGGTGGCGTTGTGCAGTTCGATCCAGTCGGCGTTTTCGGCGTGGGAGTGGGCAAGGACCTCGTTGATGACAATGGCGCCGGGGTCGGGGACGACACCGGTATCGTCCCAGCCGGGCGAGCCGCCGACCTCGGCGCTCGCCCGCCAGGCGGATTTGTCGTTGAGGATATTGGGGTCGGCCGCAAACAGGTCGCGCACCGTCAACGAGAAACCTCCTCCGTCGGTGATGCCGTACCAGTCGTCACGATAGCGGAAACTGTGGATGATCGTACCGGCGGCGTCCTCGAGGGTGATCCTCTCGCCGCTGTTATCCAGCGAGCCGGTGTACTGGCCGGCCACATGGAGTCCTGAACCGTATTCGGCGTGGAAGGCCGCCATATCGCGAACCACAAGCACATATTCGCCGGGATTGAGCACCGTATCGCCAAAGGTGAATTGCACACCGTTGGTGAACCGCACCAGATTGAGGTTGATGGCCGCGGCCCCGATATTGACCAGTTCGACGTACTCCTTGTTGGGGTCCATCGGAGAGCCGGTATTGGCGGGATGGTACATGATCTCGGATACCCGAAGGCTCTGGGCCACGGGTCCGACGGCAAAGACGGCGTCGTTCAACGCACTCCAGCTCCCATTATGCAGTGTCCTGGCACGGACACGACTGCTCCTGGTCAGCCGGATCGGTGCACCCGGATATTCCAGAGCCGCCGGACTTCTAAAGCCACCCAACAGGCGGGGATCGGAGCCGTCGAGCGTATACCATATCGGCTGAGAGTTGCTGCCGGTATCGACGACCTTGCCCACGAGTTTGGGCATTATGATCATATCGCTGCTGGTTGTGGTGATGTTGATGCCGTGAATGGCCAGGATGTTCGTACCGACCACCAGCGAGCCCTTGAAATCGGTGATGTCGAATTCTTCAAATGCGGCGCCGGCCTCATGATTGCCCGCGGTGGCCGTGCCCGGTATCTCATTGGTAACGTTGCCGCTGGTGCAGACCCGTGTGCCGTTGAGATACGCGACGAAGCCGTCGTCATACTTGGCCGCAAGCACCAGTCTGTCGAAGTTCTCGCTGCCGTCGAAACTGAACGCGATGCGCAGGAACACGGACGTGCTGCGTCCGTACATGGCATCGCCGACGTCCGCGCCGATCAGGCTTTCGTAGCCGCTGTCCCTCTCGTATCCTACGCCGGTAAACGTCGAGCCGTCGGACCAGCCTGCGCCCGGCACGAATGTCCTGGCGGTCCAACTCAGCACCAGGGAATTGTCCATGGGCACATGGACCCGCACCGCCGCGCGCTCGCCGACCAATTCCACATCCCTGTACGAAGTATCTTCGGGAAGCGTCATGGACAGGTCGTCCGTTGGCAAGATATGTCCGCCGTGCTGTTGGACGCCGTTGACCTTGAAGACAGGGACGCTGATCGCCGGATAGAGGCCGGCGGCGAGCAGTTGGCCAAGGACAATGGCCGGTCGTTGCGGCATGTAGGTGTTGAGGACGTAGTCCCGTTTCGCCTGCCAGTCCGCCAGGGTATAGGGCGTGCTGCGCGCCTGGTCTCCCCAGCGGGCTGATTCGGCGATTATGGCCAGTTCCACCTCGTCGGCCAGTTCTTTGTAGCGGGCGTAGGACGCCAGGGGCATGGCCGGTCCGGCGTTGAACAGGTGGCGATGGGCGTGGTCCGCAAAAGACATACGGAACTCGGCATTCTGCCTCAGCGCCTGGTACGGCGCCTGGATGGCCTCCGATCTTCCGGTCACATTCTCATTAAGGTTCGACCAGATGAGGATGGCGCCTTCACTGTCCCAGTTGAAGAACTTGAATCCCGTGGCGTCCGGAGGGCGGCGACAGGCAACATACCAGTTGCGGCCGCCCCAGTCGCCCGTCCCGCCCCAGAAGTTGGAAAACAGGTAGTCTATGTAGTTGTCGACGTCAAGCAGGTTGTCATAGGCGGGATTGGGCGTCCCATCGGGGTTATGGCCCTGGATCTTCTGGTAAGCGGCCAGGGTCGCCATGCCCTGGCCAATCTGGCCGAGCATCGCGTTCCAAGTCGTTGACGTGCTCTCTCCGACCGGCTCGCCGGCGTTGATCGCATCCCACTGCGCCTTATCGCCCCCATAGTACGTGGCGGCGAAGGACTGGCCCGGACGTTCGACCGGGTTGTACAGACCCCAGTACAGGCCGTTTATATACAGATGCACGAACGTGCCGTGCGCAGCATGTTGGCCCAGGGCCAACTGCGTTCGGCGCATGAATTCGTCGATGATGTACTGGGTATTCTCGCCTCCCCAGTTGTTCCAGCCGTCGTTGGACCCGCCCCGCAGGATGATCGTGTCGAATTCCGTGGTCGCATCGTCGGCATCGAAGAGGCGAAAGTCCAGCTTGCCGGCCCCGTACTGACGCTTGAACAGAAGGCGGAATGTCTTCTTTCGAGTCAGGTCCATCCGTCGAAAGGCCCCGCCGTAGATCCGCAGCCCCGCATCGATCTGGAAGCCCTTGGAGCCGTCGGGATCGATCCACTCGATGGAAGCGGGGCGCTCATAGGCCGCCCCCTCCAGCGTCGGGTTCTGATAGATGCCGGTCGGGCCGAACAGATTGTCCACGTCGGTGACGATGGACAGGGTCGGGATCGACAGCAGCGCATCTCTCATCAGGCCGCTGTATCGAACGTCGTTGACGACGCGCTGATCCATGGCGTAGTCCGCGGCCGTACCGCCCCAGGTTGTCGGAAAACCCGCGGGATTGGTGCCCTGGCGAATCACCTGGTCGAGGAAGATATAGGTCTGCGTATCCACATTCGTGGAGAGCCAGCCGGGTTTGAACGCCATCGCCCGCAGGCAGATCGTGCCGCCTACCGGAATGGGCCCTGCGTAAACCAGGCCGTGGGTCTCCGTGGGTGTGCTGCCGTCAATAGTGAAACGTATCGTCGCATCGGCCGTATCGGTGGCGATCTCGACAAGGAACGGCGTATCGTAGAAGCCCCGGTCGACGCTGAAACGCGTATCGGCGACGACGTCAACGGCGCCGGACGTATTGAATGCGCCCGGCGTGGGCTGCGCGAAGTACTGCCGCTGGCCGACATTCGTGGCGGCCGATAATTCCGCCTGAATGTGGAACTCCTCGTTGGATACGCCGTCGTTGAGCGCGTGGATCGCAAGCACGTTGGCGCCCTCAAGCAGGAGGTTCAAACGGTCGGACAGATCAATGCCGACGAGATCCTCCCCCAACGCGCTCGGACGGTCGCCGTCGGCATGGGAATCCCATTGCGGCGTCCCGGTGAAGTTGTCTCTGGCCACTTCGACGCCGTTGAGAT
>DDXG01000248.1 GCA_002347125.1 Phycisphaerales bacterium UBA2266 | reverse complement strand
GGGTCAGACCTACCGTGTTGCTGGTGCGGGAGGGGGATGGGTATGCGCAGGTGGTGGAGGTGGTGGTTGAGAACGCAGGGGAGGCGGCTTCAGGTGTGCTGGATGTTAAGATGGGGGGGCTGGAGAGGACGGTGGAGCTTGCCAGTATTGCGAAGGGGCAATCGGTGCATCGGATTCTCGTGCCGGATGTGAAGGAGGCGGCCGGGGCGGAGTTCGTGCTCAGGACGGGCGGCGAGGTCGTCGGCAAGCTGGAGATGCCGTGGCGGCCGCAGCGGCGGTGGCAGGTGCACGTTGTGCCGATTACACATCACGACCTTGGCTATACCGATACGATTGAAAACGTGCTGCGGCTGTACGCGAAGTTCTACGACGATGTGCTGGATTTCTGCGAAAAAACGGCCGACTGGCCGGCCGATTCGCGGTATCGCTATACCGTCGAGGGTGGGTGGTCCCTGGATTACTACGTGGAGAGCCGCCCGGCCGAGGCCCTGGAGCGGCTCAAGAAGTACGTCAGCGAGGGGCGGATCGAGATCGGGGCCCTGTTCGGCAACCAGATCAGCGGGATTCACAGCCATGAGCAGCTTATCCGGCTGATGTATCCGTCGTTCAGCTTTGCGAAGATGTTCGGCGGCGAGATTCGCTGCGGCTCGATTACGGATATCCCGGGCCTGAGCTGGGGTCTGCCGACGGTGATGGCGGATGCGGGCGTGAAGTACTTCTTCGCGGGTCTGCCGACGTACTTCGAATGGGGGCGAAACGACATTCACACGTTCTGGGATGAATCCGAGATACTGCGCAGCGGGCGGCCGGATGCGTTCTACTGGCAGGGGCCGGACGGCAAGAAGGTGCTGGTGTACTACCAGGGCAGCTATGGGTTCTTCGGCGATGTTCACGGGCCGCATGACTATGGGTACGTGGAGAAGCATTTGCCGCGGATGCTCAGCGAACTGGAGGCCGGCGGCTGCGACTTCGATATCATGCGGTATATCCACAACGGCGTGGACAATTATCCGCCGAGCATGGTCATCAGCGAGATCGTGCGCCAGTGGAACCAGACGTATGCCTGGCCAAGGCTGATTGTCTCGACCCATACGATGTTCTTTGAGGAGTTGGAGAAGCGGGCGAAGGACCTGCGGACCTTCAGCGGGGAGCTGCCGCACACGGATTATGCGGTGGGCGCGGTCTCAACGGCGCTGCAGACGACGATTAACCGGCGGACGCACGACCTGCTTAACATGGCGGAGAAGTCGGCGACGATTGCGTCGATAGTGGCGGGTTTTCCATACCCGGCCGATGAGATCCGGCGGGCCTACAACAGTATGCTGCTGTACGATGAGCATACGTGGGGCAAGGACTACCCGGCCGGGCCGATTCAGGACATGGCCTGGAATGAGAAGAGCCACTATGCATATCGGGCGGCGGGGTTGACGGACCCGATCCTGCGGCACAGCCTGGAGCGGCTGGCATGGAATGTGCGGATGGAGAATCAGGGGCGGCATGTCGTTGTGTTCAATACGCTGTCCATGGATCGGACCGATGTGGTGTGCGTGCCGAAGTTAGGCCATCCGGGGGCGGTGGCGGTGGTTGACGTGGCGACCGGGGCCGAGGTTCCACACCAGATCGTCAAGCTGCGCGGGCCGCAGGATGCGCTGCCTTACGCAGCCTATCGCTGGGCGCGGGGGTCGTTCGAGGAGCATGAACTGTACGACCTGGTCTTCGTCGCTGAGAATGTGCCTTCGGTGGGGTATAAGACGTATCGGCTCATCGAGAAGGTCGATGCGAAGGCCGAAATGTCGTTGGTGGTCGGCAGGGACACCATCGAGAATCGTTTCTACAAAGTGGCGGTCAATCCGAAGACGGGGGCGGTGGCCGTCTATGACAAGCAGTTGAAGAGGCAGCTTATCGATCCCAGGGCCCCGCACGGGGGCAATCAGCTCGTGATTCGGTCGGTTCGCACGGGCGAGTTTACGACGGTCAGGGATGTAAAGATCGAGAAGGGCCGGACAGGGCCGGTCTGCGGCAGTCTGGTGGTGACGGCCCAGGCGCCCGGCTGCCCGCAGGTGACACAGGAGATTGTGCTGTACGACCGGCTCAAGCGGATCGATTTCAACAACCGGTTGCTCAAGGATTCGACGCCGTTGCAGGAGTTGTATTTCGCGTTTCCGTTCGATATCGACCGGCCGGAGATTCGGTTTGAGGCGTCCAATTCCGTCATCGAGCCGTTCAAGGACCAGTTCCCCGGATCGAATACGAACTACTACAGCGTCCAGCACTGGGCCTACGCGGGCAACGACCAACTCGGCGTGACGTTTTCGCCGATTGAGTCGCACCTGGTGGAGTTCGGGGGGATATGGCCGTGCTATGTGTCGCAGGCGCATCACGGGATGGATTCGCCGAACTACGGACTGCCGTTCATCACGAAGGAACAGGTCAAGAAGGGGTACATGTACGCCTTTGTGATGATCAGCAACTTCCGTACGAATTTCCAGCCGGTGCAGCAGAGCGATATTCTGTTCCGTTATTCCGTGACGAGCCAGACGGGGGACTGGCTGGCGGCGCGGCCTCGGGATTTCGGGTGGTCGGCGGGTAATCCGCTGACGGCCGTCGCCGTCAACGGGCCGCGCGACAAGTCCGGGCCGGTGGAGGCGAGCTTCTGTCGGGTGGAGCCGGCCAACGCATTCCTGCTGACGCTCAAGCGCGCCGAGGATGGCGATGGCCTGATTGCCCGGCTGATCGAGACCGAGGGCAAGGCGTGCACGGCCAGGCTGACCCTGCCGCATTTGAAGATTGACCATGCGATGCAGACAAACATCGTGGAGAAGACGCTTGGAGCGCTGCCGAGCGGGTCGGACTACGTGGACGTTCCGCTGGCGGCCTATGGCATACGCACCGTGAGAATAAGGCATTAGGGGCGCGCCGGCCGTCCGAGTGGTTGGACTGATGTCACGAGCCGCCTTGTTCGAGCCAGAATCGGCCGATGGCCTTGTAGAAAGTGCTGACGGCGAGGATGGCACAGTGGCGGTGCTCATCGGGCAAGTCGGGCACTTGGTCCAGGATGGTCGCGGCACTGACCGAGAGGGCGTCTCTGACCGGACGAGTGACGATATACCGGGCCACGGCCGTGCAGCACATCCGCGTGAATTCACAGCCGTCCGTGTGATAGCAAACCCGGCGGATGACCTCATCTTCGATAACGAGGTAGAACTCCACAGTATCGCCGCAGGGACCTGTGATCCAGGCGCCCGCGGACGGGTCGTTCATTCGGCCGAAGAATTCATCGGACATATTATTGCTCCAGGACACCCGGCGGCTGCTCAACAGCGGGCCTGACGGCCGTGGAGGCTCTACCGTCCATCCGGTCTGCGGCCGTGTCTGCAACCGTGGCGTTTACGGCCGGCGCCGCAGGGGCCCATTCCCATATTCCGGGGTCGTTCATCGCCGGTCAGTTCGAAGGAGCCGCCCTCGATTCTCAGGGCCTTTCCGTGGGCCAGGGCATCGGCGATCTTCTGGTGGGCCGAGTCGAGGATTCGGCCGAAGGTCTGCCGCGATATGCCCATTCTTTCAGCGGCGTCGGCCTGGTAGAGTCCCTGAAGATCCGCCAGCCGCACGGCCTCGAATTCGTCCACGGTCAGGCTGATCTGCTCCAGGATGCGCATGGGGATGCCCTGTGGCTTGAAGTAGACGCACTGGGGCATGATACCCACGCGCCGGCATTGTCGAGGTCTGGGCATGGCTCGATCAGGTCCATTGTTCTAGTGGTCGCACACGTTCGGGCCGCAGACGAGGCGGCCCTCGAGGTACGACCTGACCAGTGCATCGGGAACATCTTCCGGCACGCCGGTGATGACGTCAATACCGCTCTGGTTGAAGAGCTGCTGCGCCCGGCCCCCCATGCCGCCGGCCAGCACGATGCCCACGCCCATCTGGGCCAGCCATCGCGGCAGGACGCCGGGCTCGTGGGCGGGCGGCGTGTGAAGTGTGGTGCCGCTTATCTGACGGGTCTCGGTGTCGACGTCGACAACGGCAAACTGCTCGCAGTGGCCGAAATGGGCCGAGAGTCTTCCATTACACAGTGGGATGGCAATCTTCATACGGGTCTCCTTGCGGTTTCTTTGGATGAGTACCGACTGATAGTGTTCTGAAGGCGTGCATGAGCGCCTGCGCCGTCGGGCTGTCGGGAGCCGACAGGACGACAGGACGGCCGGCATCGGAACAGACGGCCACCTGCGGATCGAGAGGGATACAACCCAGCAACGGCGCGCCGGTTTCAGTGGCCAGCGCCTCGCCGCCGCCGTGGCTGAAGATGTCGGTGGTCCGCCCGCAATGGGGGCAGACAAAACCGGACATGTTCTCCACGATGCCCCGGACGGGGATGGCCATTCTCCGGCAGAAAGCGATGCATTTCTTGACGTCAAGCAGGGCGATCTCCTGGGGAGTCGTCACCACGAGGGCTTCACAACCGCCGCCGAGAACCTGCGCGACGGAGAGCATCTCATCTCCTGTGCCCGGCGGGCAGTCGACGATCAGGTAGTCCAGGGCGGACCAATGCACATGCCGCACAAACTGCTCTATGACTCCGTGCTTGGCGGGACCTCGCCAGATAACCGGCGTATCCGGTGCTGAGAGCATGAAACCGATACTGACGACCTTCAGCCGGCCCATGAAGAGCGCTGGGAGGGCCAGTCCGTCGTATTGGGAGAGCTTGACGTCGTCCATCCCCAGCAGCCGGGGTATGCTGGGACCATGGATATCGATGTCCAGCAGTCCGACATTATAGTCCTGCAGGGTCAGCCAGACGGCGAGGTTGGCGGCGATGCTGCTCTTGCCGACGCCGCCTTTGCCGCTCATCACGAGTATGCGGCGCCCGACGGCGATGTGGCCGTCCTGAGGCAGACGCTGATCGCAGGTCGTCTCGCATGATGCACATGCGGGGCCTTTGTTTGGGCACGTTGCAGAAGCATCATTGTCCATTGGCGGATGTGTCCTCTGAATTGAGCATGGCCAGGGTGTGGTCCCAGAGTTGGCGGATGGCCTGGGAGGCGGGGCCATCACTGTGCTCGATAAGGGATCGCCCGGCCATCTGGGCCTGTGTTACGGCATTATCATACGGGATATGGGCCAGGACAGAGATAGACCCGGCTGCGGCCTCGGCGGCGATCTGTGCGGCCATCTCGGGGTTGATGTCGGCCTTGTTGATGCAGACGGCGCAGGGAACGTTGAAGTGGCGGGTCAATTCCACAATCCGCTGGAGGTCATGGCGCCCGGATAAAGTCGGCTCAGTGACCACCAGCGCCAGGTCGGCTCCCGTGATCGAGGCAATAACGGGGCAACCGATACCCGGCGAGCCATCGACCAGGAGCAGGTTGCGGCCCTGCCGCCCGGCGAGGTCGCGGGCCTGCTTGCGCAGGAGGCTGACGAGCTTGCCGCTGTTTTCTTCGGCGATGCCCAGCTCGGCATGAACCATCGGCCCGAACCGGGTGTCGCTGATGAACCACCGGCCGTTGACGGCGTCTTCAAGCACGATGGCCTCGGTCGGGCAGAACCGTTCGCAAACGCCGCAGCCCTCGCAGGCGCTGGGGTCGATGCGGAACGATGGGTTCTGCCCATCCGGCGGGATGACCGCGTCGAAGCGGCAATGGTCGCGGCATTGCCCGCACTCGACGCACATATCGGGCAGGATGCGGGCCTTCACCCCGCCGACGAAGGGGTTCTCTTGGCGGACGCGGGGCTCGACGACCAGGTGGAGGTCGGCGGCATCAACGTCGCAGTCGGCGAGGACCGGATTTGAAGCCAGGGCCGCGAATGAGGCGACGATGCTGGTCTTGCCGGTTCCGCCCTTGCCGCTGATGACGATCAACTCCTTCATGCGAATAGCCTTTCAGCGATCTGGGCGAATAGGGCCTCGTATTCGGGGACGGCGTCGATGAGCATCCGGCCCCGGGAGTAGGCCTCAGCGATACGTCGGTCGTCGGGGATTTCGGCGAGAATCTCAACGCCGTGTTCCCGGCACCATGCATGCGTCCGCTGATCCCCCAGCCCNNGGGGTGGGCTCGGTGACCAGCAGGACACAGTCGACGCCGCGGACGCAGGCGACGACCGGGCAGGATGTCCCTGGAGGGGCGTCGAGAATGGCGACCGACGCGGCATCAAGGCTTTGGCGAAGGGTGCGAATCAGGGAGGGCGTGCGAACGGACCCGATGTTGAGCCGGCCTTGGATGAATTGCAGGCCGTCGGCAGTGCCGGATTCGATACGACCGATCTCGACAGGCCTCTCACGGATCGCCCCGTGCGGACAGACACGGACACAGCCGCCGCAACTGTGGCACAACTGCTCGAACGTTATAACAGTCCGGTTGACGGCGACGATGGCGTTGAACCGGCAGAAACGCCCACAGCGGCCGCATCCGTCGCATTTATCGGTATCGACCTGTGGGACCGGCACGGTGACGGGGTGGGAGTCGGCGATGTCGGGCTTGAGGAAGATATGGCCGTTGGGTTCTTCCACGTCGCAGTCGACGTACTGCGTTCGACGGCCCCGGCGGGCCAGGAACGCCGCGAGACTGGTCGCCACGGTGGTCTTGCCCGTACCGCCTTTGCCGCTGGCTACGGCGATGGTCATGGGGGTGTTCACGATTGGGGTCCGGTTCCTGCGTGGGTCTGGACGCTGGCGTCGGCGGCAGGCGTTAGGCGACCGGCCTTGTACTGCTCGACGGCCTGCCGAACGGTTCCAGTCAGGCCCGTGTAGATTTCGACGCCGCCGGCGCGGAGCGTGCGAAAGGCGTTCGGACCGCAGTTGCCCGTCAGAAGGACCTTCGCCCCGGTGTCTATGACCGTCTTGCCTGCGCCGATGCCGGCGCCTCCGGCGGCATCGGGATTATTCACGACGACACGGTGATCCATCGTATCCGGGTCCACGACGATAAAACAGACCGCCCGGCCGAATCGCGCGTCGACGGGGCTGTCCAGATGCGGTTGTTGCGCAGTCACTACGACTTTCATATTACGTCTCCTATAGAGGCCCGCAAGCCGGGTTTGGCCGCCCGGCTCGCGAGCACTCAGGTGTGGACTACTTCTGCTGCTCCAACTGGGATATGCGCCGGTTGACGCCCTCCAGGCTCTGCTGTATCTGCTGGGCCTGGTCACGGAGCATCTGCAGTTCCTGTTCGCCGGTCAACGGCGCTACCCCCGGCCCGTAGTAGGCCACCGGGCCGGGACGCAACCCTCGTCCTCGTCCACGGCCTCGCCCAAGCGGGCCAAAGGCGCCGGGCGCGCCGTATCCGGCGCAGTACCCTGCGCCACGTCCTGTCATGGGTCCATAACCTAATGGGCCTGTTCCGTCTCCACCTGGCATTGTCGTACCTCCTTTTTGAGAAGTTGGTGATTGGCTCTTTCGTCCGGATAGGGGGCGCCCCGCGGGCTCCCCTCGTCCATTCGACTCGATTCGAGGATTATGTAGTCGCCCTGTCTGCAGCCGATGCGGTCGGCGGCGACGGTGCATTTGGCTTTAAGCAGGAAGAAGACGTTTCGGTTGACGTCACTGAGGGTCTCGAAGTTGCCCTGGCCCTTGGCGATGACGAGGTCCGCCCCTTGGAAGATGTTCTGGAAGGGTTCGCTGCAATGTTGGACGATGACGCCGGGCAGGTCGTCTCCGGTGGAAATGACCGTCGTCAGGCCGGTCAGTCCCGCGGCCACGGCATCTTCCATCGTGGCGTCGTTGATGATGGGCCCGCCGCGAACGGCGGCGGTGACCTTATGCGGCCCCAACTGTTCGATAAGCAGCCGGTCGAAGGCAATCTCCCCGGCGTTGTCGCAGATGTAGAGTATGGACTGGGCCGAGGATGCGGCGGCCCGCAGGCTCTCCAGTGCAAGGCTGTTCAGCGGGGCGGCGAAAGCCTGCTCGACCACCGTTTCGATGCCCTTGAGTGAGACGTCCGTCTCGTGGTTGGCGCCGAAGTCGATGATATTGCCCGCCAGGGCCACCCGGACAGCGGCCGCAAAGGGGTCGCCGGATTGGCCGATTCGCCGCTCAAGTGCCGGTAACATGCTGAGGGCGACCTCGTTGCTGCATTGCTTGATGTGCCTGTAGGGATCGCCTTGGCCGGTCAGCTCCCGGATGAGACGGTGTGTCCATTGAGCCATATCGGGCGGGGTGCGGCCGGCGAAGTCCGTCTCAGCCAGGACGTGCAGCACCTGCCGTACGACTTGGTGTTGAACCGACCGGTCGCCGCCGGCCATCCGCACCGCCGCGAGCGTCTGCCGCAGCAGGCACGGCACACAGTCAAGATATAGATACATACAGCTTCTCCGGCAACAGTAGCACCGTCTTGGGGGTATCGCAACGCCGCCGGGGCTGCCCAACAGGCGTTCGCGAACCCGCATCTGGCCCTCATTATGAGCATATGCTCATAATTGTGCAAGGAAAAAAGCCTCTCAGAAGAGGAATTTCTGGCATTTCTTCTGCCTCCAGGAGCCTCTCTCCAGTGATGCGGAGAGCCCGGGCATGGGGCGTCGCGGCGTCGGGCGAACCGCCAACGCAAGCTCGGCACGGCATTGACCGGCAATTTGGTGGGCATTTGTGAAAGAAAAGCTTGCAATGGTGCCGGGAGTGCGTGCATAATGGGACCGTGAAAAAGTCAACACGTGTGAGCGGGCCTTGATGTGCCTTTATTCCGTGTGTCTGCTATTATACGATTTCGCCCCTTTTCATATCCGCCCGCAGGCTTCCACCCGTAATCATGCCGTCGATGCGCGCATCGCGGCGTCATGGAAAGGGAATGGCCATGTCGCGTCTGTATCTTCTCGCCACCGTCTGTGCTCTGGTTTCGATGTTGCCGACGCCCGGGAGCGTCTGTCGGGCGGAGGACTTCGTGGATGTGGTGGTGGTGGCCCCGCAGAAGCTGTATGCGGGGACGCCGGCGACGGCGTCGGTGACTGTCTGGCGGGAGGGCAGCCGGATTCCGGCCTCGTCGGCCCTGACGCGGGTCTGGTTTCGAACAAACCCGACCACGCGGACGCGGGTCTTCGTGGGCAGGACCGATCGCCTTGGCCGGCTGACCGCGTCGTTTGACACGCCGTCGGTCGCGCCTGGCTCATACAGCCTGGAGGTTGACGTGGGAGGGTTGGGCGATCCACTGATCATTCCCGTAACGGTGAAGGTCATGCCCCTGGTCCTGATCGAGACGGATAAGCCCATCTACAAGCCGGGCCAGACAATCCATGGGCGGGTGCTGGTGCTCTCGAACCAGCTCAAGCCCAGCGGCGATGCCCCCATGAGCCTGGAGATTACGGACGGCAAAGGTGTCAAGATATTCCGCAAGACCCTGACGACCAACGCTTTCGGGGTCGCGCCGTTCGATTTAGATCTGGCCAGCGACCTGAATTTCGGGACGTGGAAGATCATCGCCGCGTCCGATTCGGGTACGGGCGCCCTGGATCTGCGGGTGGAGCGGTACGTGCTGCCGCGTTTCAAGGTGGGTTGCCTGACCGACCGGGACTACTTCCTTGTGGATGAGCCCATCCCGGGGATGGTGACCGCGGACTACTTCTTCGGCAAACCCGTGGATGGCGAGGTTGCCATTGTCGCCAGCCGTTATGTCGGCGTCTGGGAGCCGTATGCGAGCTTCACGGCGACCCTGGCCGACGGCAAGGCGGACTTCGAGCTGCCCGAGGTCGGCTACGTTGCGGGCACCGGCGGCGGCTCGGGCACATCCGGCGGGACCGGTTCTGTGCAACTGGAGGTCGGCGTGACCGACACGTCCGGGCATGAGGAACGGACGACGAAGTTGCTGGCGATTGTGCAGTCAAAGCTGATCCATCGACTGATGTCGGTCGGTCGGTCGCTGACTCCGGGTCGCCCCTTTGATGTTCTGCTGACGGCCGAGCATCCGGATGGGAAACCGGCTGCGGTTTCCGCCACGCTGACGTGCAGCTACTACGACAGCAACCACAGTCATCTGGGTGTGGAGAGCCCGCTGGTCGGCGGTTTCACGGGCGAGTCGGCCGTAATTCTCAATGCGCCGCAGGATACATACTCGGCCTCGATCCGCAGCAGCGCAACGGCCGGCGGCGAGACGGCCAGCGCCGAGTTGACGCTGTATGCGGCATGGTCGCCGAGCGACAGCTTCCTGCACCTGAGCCGTCGCGGGACCGGTCCCGTCGCCGTGGGCGATGCGGTGACGGTCGATGCGTTCAGCACCCATGCGGTGACGGTATACTACGACGTCTTTGCCAACGGGCATACGGTGTTCTCGGGTGCGGCCGTGCAACCGCCGATTGTGTTCCAGGCGACGCCGCAGATGGTCCCGGCCGCCAGGGTCGTGGCCTATATCATCAACCCGAACAACGAGATCTCGGCCGATACGGTGGCGTTCGACGTGGCGATGGACAATCCCGCGCCGCTCGATATCGCCTTCAGTGCCGAGCAGTTGTTGCCGGGCGATCCCGTGCGAGTCAGCATCCAGACGGATGCGCAGGCGATGGTGGGCCTGTCGATCGTCGATGAATCGGTCTACGCGCTCAATGAAGGCCGGCTCAACATGCAGGAGGTCTTCAACGAACTTGAGCGGCGATTCATGGAGCCGCAGTCGGAGACTCACGAGGATTCCCGGTGGGGGTCGGGGGCCTATGAGGTATTTCAGGAGGCCGGGTTGCAGGTTGTTGCATCCGATGGTGTGAGTCTGCCTGTTGGCTGGGATTTCTTTCAGTTTCTGGATGCGGTCGGTGGCGGTGGCGGCGGCGCCGGCGGCGGTGGTGGTCCGGGGGCCGGCGGTGGTACTCCGCCGGAGACCGGGGACCTGGCGGAGGTTACACGAGTGCGGCAGTTCTTCCCCGAAACATGGCTTTGGATGGCCGATCTGCTGACAGCGCCGGACGGCAGCGCCTCGATCGACCTGACCGCCCCGGACAGTATCACCACGTGGCGGCTTCACGCGGTCTCCACGTCGGACAGCGGCCTGGGGCTCTGCGAGTCGCAGATACGGGTCTTCCAGGAGTTCTTCGGCGAGCCGGACCTGCCCTATGCGGTGACCCGTGGAGAGCGGTTCCCGGTTCGGATACAGGTCTTCAACTATCTGGACCAGCCGCAGACGGTGCGAGTGGAGTTGAGCGAGGCGGACTGGTTTGACCTCTTGGACCCGGCTGTGCAGACGATTGACGTCGGGGCCAATTCGGTGGCTCTGGCGTCGTTTCGGATCGAGCCGAGGACACTGGGGCGCAACATGCTGGAAGTGACGCTGCGTTCGCCGCTTCGGGCCGACGCGGTCCGAAAGCCCCTGATCGTCGAAGCGGAAGGCACGACGCGAGAGATTGTGGACAACGGCCTGCTCAAGGCCGGCGACAGCCTGGTCCTGGATGCCAACATGCCGCCGGACGTGGTGGAAGGCTCCGGGCGAATCCTGTTGAGCGTTACGCCGAGTCTTGTAGCGCAGAGCATCAACGGCATCGAGGACCTCCTCCAGATGCCGTACGGCTGCGGCGAGCAGAATATGATCTTTTTCGCGCCCGACGTCGAGATACTCCGCTATCTGGACGCCACCGGGCAGCTCACCCCTGAGGTCCGGGCCAAGGCCGAGCACCTGATCACGTGCGGCTATCAGCGGGAACTGACGTATCGTCGGACCGATGGCTCGTTCAGCGCATTCGGCCAACAGGATGCTTCAGGGAGCCTCTGGCTGACGGCATTCGTGTTGGGGACTTTCAGCGGGGCCAGGGACGTCCAGACCATTGACGAGTCGGTCCTGGCTGAGGCGGCGGCCTGGATAGAATCGCACCAGAAACCGGATGGTTCATGGGAGCCGGTCGGCTTTGTCCACCACAAGGAGATGCTGGGTGGTTCAGGAGCGGGCTATCCCCTGACGGCCTTCGTGGCCCTGGCGCTGGCCGAGTACGGTTCGGCGACACCCGCGGCGCTATCGGCGGCCGCGGCGTATCTGCAGGCCGGTCAAGGGTCCGTTCAGGATAACGCGTATGCCCTGGCGATCGCCGGATTGGCCCTTTCGCGGCTGGGTTATGATGCGTCGGCGGATGCGGCCGTGGCGCGGCTGCTGGAGATCGCTGTCAGCGACGGGCAGGGAATCCACTGGGAGCCCCTGGCGGTCGAGACCACGGCGTATGCGGCGATGGCCTTGATGGAACGCGAGAATGCACAGGCCAACGAGGCCATCAAGTGGCTATCCCTCCAGCGAAACAGTCTCGGCGGGTACGGCAGCACGCAGGATACGGTCATGGCGCTGAAGGCCCTGATGACGGCCGCCCGCGTTCAGACACGGAATGTGAATCTGACGGTGACGGCCGCGACGCCCGAAGGC
>DDXG01000121.1 GCA_002347125.1 Phycisphaerales bacterium UBA2266 | reverse complement strand
TTGCCCATCAGCTCGGCCATCATCTGGTTCCAGTGCGTCTGGCGGCCGGCCTCGTCGTCGGCGTACTTGTTGCCGATGGCCCCGCAGTGCCCGTGGCCGCGGTGGGTCGAACCGATGACGTCGCCCCGCTCGATGGCGGCGGTGGCCCCGACGGCGACCGCTTCCTGGCCGGCGTAGAGGTGCGAGGCCCCCTTGATGATGTTCTCGCCGAGCAGGTCGAATACCTTCTCCTCGAAGAAGCGGATTTCATAGATGGTCCGCAGCCAGTCTCTGGCCTGGTCGAGGGTGATGACCTTGCGGTCGATCAGCGATTTGATCTTCGGCGTCTGCTCTTTTCGCTTGTCAACGATGGCGAAATCCATACTGCTAAAATCTCCTCTAAGTTGGCCTGGCGACTAGACTTACCACCCGCCGACCAGGGTGTTTCGGCGACCGCCCAAAAGCTGCTACAAAAAGAACCCAAACTTATACACCGCGGCGGGGAATAAGGCAAGCCCAAACCGTGAAAAACCGCCGTTGGGAGCGTCATGCCCGCGATAGGGGCCTGATCCGTGCGGCAAGGACGATGATCCCGAGGCCAGTCCGGTGCGAAGAATGGTGGACGCTGGACGGGGCACGGAACTACTGCCTACGGTGGTGCTGGTTCCCAGTGGTTGGGCGGTTGCAGCGGTGTTCCTTCTCCTTTTCTTATGGTTCTCTGAAAAAAGCCTTGACAAGTATGCACCTGCGGCCGTCTAACACAGGAGCGGTTTGGGTCACGCTGCGGTTGATCCAGAAGTTGGCCGCGCAGGGACATGTTGGTCGATGGTCTGTAAAGGTCCGCACGGTATTGGATTAGTAGCTGAAGCTATATATCGGAGCGGAAGACAGGGCAAGGTGGAGTCCGTCGATACGAGGGACACCATTGAACACATGTATCTTCATAACAGGGTGGCACATAAGATATGCTAATCAAGAAGACAGGAGTCAAGCGGTCGCCTCTGAATCAGTTTGACCTACTTGGAGATGATGAAGTCGGTCTTGCCAAGGCGTTCGCGTATGTGTTGGGGCGTGAGCCCGACGCTCTCTATCGTTTCTTACATCAAATAGGTATCCCCACGAAGCACACACCTGCGAACTTCCTCGCAACGATGATAATAACTGAACGCAAGCGAGAGGCAGGGCGAACGGACATTGAGATTCGACAAGCGGGAAAGTTCCACGTTATTATTGAGTGCAAGGTACGAAGCAACAGACTTCAGAGGCAGAGAACTCAATATCTGAGAAGTTTTCAAGACGATCCCAAGAAGGTACTGTGCTTTATAACCCAGAAGAGCGATTTTCGCAAGCAAGTCTTTGAGGGCGTCGATAATCAAGACTTGGGCTGGATGGACGTCGTAGGACTATACGATCATAGGAAGTTTCAGCGTATGCAGCTCGTAAGAGACTTCGTCAGTTTCGCAGTGAAAGGGTTTAGAATGCGAGACCAGAGAGAGATACTCGTTCAGGACTTAGGTATTCCGGTGGAGGTACGAAGGTTCGTGGAGTACCACGTGTATCGTAGAGGCGCGGTATTTGGGAGCCCATTGTATTTCGCGCCATACTTCACCAGGAAGGCACATCGCCAAGAAGGGGAGGGAATTTCGTGTTTGTCGAAGGTCCTCGGAATCCTGACCCTTGCCCCGGAAGACATCGACACATTTCAAGATGACTTGAATCGGTTTACAAACTCTGCCGAAGTTGTGAAGCGATGGATTGACGGGGTGAAGTTGGGCAAGTCCCGTGATACTGCGCAGACGTACTTTTTCCTTGGAGAACCACTCAAATTGAGCCGTATATTGAAGAAAGACACGGGCAGAAAGAAAGGGAGCGGTAAAGAGTGGATTGCGGCAATGATACCTAAGAATCGATGTGTTACGTTCCATGAGTTTGCCCGGCGCCTAATGGTACCAGAATGACTTTCATGGACTCCACAGTCTACTCTGTTCTATGCCTGAAATTAGCGACGGGAGCCTGTTGAAAGTACAAGACACAGCCGCTCCTGTATGAACCAGGCAGATGTCACCAATTCGGTGCTGGAGATCAGGCGGCATTGGCGGCGTTCGTGAGTTGGAGCGGGAGACATCAGCGTGTGTGTTGAACTAGCCGAAGAGCAAAGGAACACAGGGGTATGAGATCGCAAGACTTCGGACTTCGGGCATCATGGCGTCAAGCATCGACGCAATGCGACACACGACATACGAACGACGAAATCAACGGACCATGACTTGGCCGCCGTCGGCTACGAGGGTCTGGCCGGTGACCATTCTGGCCTGGTCCGAGCAGAGGAAGACGACGGCATCGGCGATGTCCTGGCCTTTGATTTCACGGTCGATGGCCTGCCTGGCGGTGTAATAGGGGATAACCTGGTCGGGTCTGATGCCGTATTTTCTGGCGCAGACCTTCATGTATTCGGGACTCCAGATTTTGGAGCCCTCGAAGACGTTGCCGGGGGCGACGCAGTTGACGCGGATGTCGTGAGCCCCCAGTTCCATCGCCCAGCCGCGGGCCATGTGGATCTCGCCGGCCTTGGTGGCGTTGTAGGCGGTATTGTTCTTGCTGGCGTCGAGGCCTGTTTTTGAGCTGATATTGACGATGTTGCCGCCGATGCCCTGCGCAATCATGATGCGGGCGGCCTCGCGGGCCATGAGGAAATAGCCCGTCAGGTTCACCTCCAGCGCCAGCCGCCACTTGTCCACGGGCATATCGACCAGCGCGTATGGCGGCGCGACACCCGCGGCGTTGACAAGAATGTCCAGTCCACCCCAGCTATCCAAGACGCTCTGGAAGCCGTCGCGGACGCTCTGCTCATCGGTCACATTGCAGTTGACAATCAAGACGCCGGCCCCGGCCAATGTAGCATGGCCTTCCAAGCCATGCTTCACGGGCTGGAAGCCCGTGCTACGTTTGTTCACGGGCTGGAAGCCCGTGCTACGTCTGTTCGCGGGCTGAAAGCCCGTGCCACGGTTGGTGCCGGCGATAAGGTCTGCGGTTTCCTTGACGGCGGCCGTGTCGATGTCGGCAAGGGCCACCATCGCGCCGGCGCGGGCCAGCCCGATAGCGATGCTGCGTCCCAGGCCGCTTCCGGCCCCGGTGACGACGGCAATACGCCCCTTGACCTGGCCGGCCCCGGCGCCGGATGCCAGTTGCTTGCGGAAGGCCTCGGATTCCCAGTTACTGATGAAATCCCGCTCGCGGCCGGTCAGGGCCAGGACGCCGCCCATTCGCGCGGCCTGCATCCGGATATACAACGAGCCTTCGGCGATTTCCGCGATGATCGGGGCGGTCCGCGTGTCGGCCGCGACAAACAGGCCCAAGTCCTTGACCACGTAAGCGGCCGCGGGTTTGTTACCCGCCGCCAGCCTCCGCGCGAGCCTGCGGGCAATGGCGGCCGCATCGGGCCTGTCGGCCCACAAGGGCGACCCATTGGCGTACACCAGCTCATCGGGGTTCAGCGCCGCCGTGGCCACAAGGCGTGCGGCGTCCCTATGACGCATGAAGGCCCTGACCGACTCGGCCAGGCCGAACCACGCAACCGGCAGCTGCTGTCCGGTGGTCTGGAACAGGGCCTTGCGGATGGCGAGTTTGGCGGCGGTGATGGCGGCGAGATTCTGGGAGGGCTGGTCGTCTTTCGGCTTGGTCCGGCCCTTGCCTTCGGCAAAGGCCGCCACTCTGCTGCCGGCTGGGCGGCGGCCTTTCGCCAAGCGAAGGGCCGGCTGGGTGCCGACGGGCGTCAGGGGCTTGCCGCACAGGTCGATGACCTTGTGGACGAGCCTGAGGGCCGCATCGGCCGTCGCGGCCGTGACGAACAGGCCGTGCTTGGCCAGGATCATGATGGCGGGCTTGCGGCCGTGTTGCTTCTGGTAACCCGCCACCAGGGTACAGACCTTGCGGGCGAGCATGAAGCCGGGGTCCATATACGGGATCCACAACGGCGGCGGACTTTCGTTGGCGAAGGCCTTCTCGATAGCGGCCCGGCCGTCCCTGGCGTTGACATACGAGGCGATTACAATGGGATGCAGGTGGATGACGCAGCGGTCCAGATAGGCGTGCAGATGCGATTCGACGCTCGGCCGCGCGCCGCTGGTTACGTCGTCCTCGCAGGCCAACAGCAGGCGATTGACGACCTCCGGCTCGCGGACGTTCGCGGGCAACTTCGCCAGGGACTTGTCCGTGATGATATGGAGAACGGGTTCGAGCCGCAGTCGTCGCCAGCCGCGTCGTGCGTCCATGTCCTTGAGGGCCGTGCCGCTGGCCTTGATGTACATGTACTTGCCGTCGGCGGTCTTCACCGACGTATTGCCTCCACCACCCTGCACCAGCGTCTTATCAACGCCGGTTGCATTCGAAATGCGAATCAGATCCGCCAAAGCCTTGTCCATGAGTGCCTTTCGTCGTTCGTATATCGTACTACGTATCTTATCGGTTGAAGCCGCCTTCAGCGGCGTCCGTCCTATTGCCTGTCGCGTGTCTCGTAAGTCGTGAGTCTTGGGTCTCGGGTCTATGGTCTTGCCTTGTCCCTCTTGACGGCCCAGATGGTCCCCGCGATGAAGTAGATCAGACTGGGCCAGATGAGCAGTTTCTTGAACAGTGTGAAGTTCTCTTCATATCGCGCGGTCCCCGCCTTGTACACCCATAACGGCAGGATCAGGCACGCCGCCAAACACAGCAATGAGACAACCGCCGCGATCCAGACGACGGGGTCGGGCTTGGGCCTGGGCGGCGGGAACTTGTACAATTCCGCGGCCGAAGGCTCCTTGTACTCGGGCGACGGAGCGGGCGCCGCCGGCTCCTGCGTTGCCTCTTGGGGGAACTTCTCCCGGGCCCCGGCTATCGAGGCGAAGACGATATACAGCACGGCCGTGAGCGCCCAGACAGGCACAAACAGGAAGAACAGGTGCAGCGTGCCGGTCTTTTCGAGGATCAGCGCGGCCGCAATGGCGATGGTCCACGCCGCCAGGGCGGGCCAACTGAACGTCCGGCCCTTCTTCGAGACCCAGAACCGCGTCAGACCGATCTTCGGGAAGATCCAGTGCTCGACGAAGACGATGGCCCCGACGGGCATGAGCAACAGCCCGTAATAGCCGACGAAATCCAGCAGCTTGGTGAATACGAACGGCGAACAGGCAATCAGTGTAGTGATCGCGCCGGCGATCAACGTCACCAGCCAACGGGGCCAGCCCGGCGTGACCGCCTGAAAGGCCAGCCCGGCCCGATAGAGCGTCGGGTTGGACGTGGTCCAGCCGGCGAGGATGACGGCCACGATGCCTATCACGCCGAGGGCCTGGTACGCGACGCCCCCGGCGTCGAGTTGGCCCATGCCCTTTTGCAGGATCAGCGCCGTCGTCGCGCCCATGATCCCGGCGCAGATCCACGCCAGGTAGTGCCCGAGGAACATGCCGAACGCACTGAACAGGCCGTAAGAGGCCTTCCGGGCGTACCGCAGCAGGGCCATGTCGCTCAGACCGCCGTGCATGGCGAGGTTGCAGATCCATGCGAAGGCCGCCACGTGATAGAACCCGATGGTGGTCGGCCGGCCGTCGTCGGTCGTGCCCGTCCAGATGGCCTTGTTGGCAATGGTCCAGAAGTCATCCAGACTGCCCATCTGACCGGCGAGGACGCGATTGGCCAGGTCGGGCAGCATGGCCACGGCCCCGGCGATGAACATGAGGAACATCCACGGCGAGCAGACCTCCGCGAATTGGGCCAGCCGCTTGAAACCGAGAATCGCCAGCGTCACGACGACCGCCCCGACGCAGACGACCACGATCACGAAACGGAAATCGCTGGGAACCCACCCGGTCTGTTCCGGGATGCCGAACGGGATTCGCACCGCCGATGCCGAGACGGTAATCATACACCCGGCCAGGATGCAGAACAGAACGGCGTTGAGGATATTGTAGAGGGTCGTCGTGACGGGACCGGCGATCTTGCGCAAGTACCAGTACAGCGTCAGGCGGGTCTGCACGGCGATGGGCGCGCAGACCAGCGTCCAGGTCAGCACCGCCAGCAGATTGCCGACGAGCAGGCCCAGGAAGATGTCGCGCGCCGTCGCCCCCCAGGCGACGAACAGGCCCCCGATGACGAACTCCGTTCCGGCGACGTGCTCGCCCGCGAAGACGCCGGCGAAATGCTTGGCCGGTTGCAGCTTATCCTCCGAGACGGGCTCGCGTTCGAATTCATAGAGCTTGTCCATGCCCTTGATAGCAGTGCTGATTTCGCTGGCCATCTGCATCCCTTTCAGAATCCAAGAGCAAATATCAAACAGCAGGATACAAGATTTGATTTCGTATCGTGCTAATAGCGAAGACTGTAAACCCAGCTAATCCCTTTTACGGGTCACATCGGCCTCGTATTGTCGGACCTCGGCCAGCCAGTCCGCGCCGACGGGTACGTCCTGCTTGAGGCAGTAGTAATCCCAGACCGCGCCGAACGGCAGGGTCTTGAGTTCCTCCAGCATCGCCAGCCGGGTCGTGAAGTCGCTCGTCAATTCGGCCGCGCGCAGCCGCTCGGTCGGTTCGAGCAGGGCGATCAGCAGGGCCTTGCCCATGCAGCGGGTCCCGATCACCCACGCAGCGATGCGGTGAATGCTGGCGTCGAAGAAGTCCAGCCCGATGTGCACGCGGCCCAGATAGTCGCCGCGGACCAGTTCTTTGGCGATCTCCACAAGCTCGTCGGACAGGATGACCACATGGTCGCTGTCCCACCGGACGCCGCGGCTGATATGCAGCAGAACCTCATCCACGAACTCCAGCACGGCCGAGAGCTTATCGGAGACGACCTCGGTCGGGTGATAGTGTCCGGTGTCGAGTGTCAGCAAGAGTCTCTTCGCAAGCGCGTAGCCGAGATAGAACTCGTGCGAACCGACGACGTAGCTCTCCGAGCCGATGCCGAAGAGCTTGCTCTCGACGGCGTCAAGGATGAGCGACTTGTCCATCGGCTGCGCGTATATCTCGTCGAGCGACTTTCGCAGGCGGGCCCGCGGGGCCTTGCGGTCCGCGGGGATGTCCTTGTAGCCGTCGGGAATCCAGAGGTTGTTGACGCAGGGACTGCCCAGGGCCTTGCCCACGGCCGCGGCGATCCGCCTACAACAGATGCCGTGCTCGATCCAGAACCGCCGGATGCCATCGTCGGCGTGCGAAAGGGTCAGGCCGCTGTCGGCTTTTGGATGTCCGAAGTACGTCGGGTTGAAATCCATCCCCATGCCGTTGGCCCTGGCCCAGTCGATCCACCCCGTGAAATGCTCCGGGCCCAGTTCGTTGCGGTCGACCGAGCCGTCGGTCTCCGCGTACATGGCGTGCAGATTCAGCCGTTGCGGCCCCGGAATCAGGCTCATCGCCTTGTCGAGGTCGGCCCGAAGCTCATCGGCGGTGCGGGCCTTGCCGGGGTAGGAGCCGGTGGCCATGATGCCGCCGCCGGAGGCGCCGGGGCCGCCCTCAAACCCGCCCACGTCGTCACCCTGCCAGCAATGCAGCGAAATCGCAATCCCGCCGAGCCGCTCCACGGCGGCGTCGGTGTCCACGCCCAACTCGGCATAACGTTCCTTGGCGGCCTGGTAGGCCGATTCAATTGTCTTCAATTTACTCATTATAAGCCACAGATTTCACAGATTGCACGGCCAGCCGTTGGCGATGTCGCGACAGAGTCAATTCTTCAGTGCGTCCTTCTCCGGCAACGGAGGGAAGGGGGCGTGCGGCTCGGTCTGGTACCAGAACGCCACGCTCGACAGGTCGTCCTTGAGCGGCAGGTAGCGGCCTTCGCTCTGCCAGCCGAGGGCCTGCATCGTGACCTTCAGGTTCTTTTCGAAGCGGACCGGGTCCATGATGTGCCAGCGGTAGAGCCCGAACCGCGGCTGGTTCTCGACGGTGAAATGCTGCGGCATGCCGACATAGGGCGTGCTGAAGGTCTTGTAGCCCTCGCCGTCGGGATTGTCGAACCCGTAGGAACCGCAGAAATAATCTTCCGTTCCAGTCCCGCAGATCGTGGGCCATTTCTTGTCCCCATCCATGAAGAACTTGATCTCGCCCTCGCCCCACCAGCCGGGGCTGTTGGAGCCCCAGACCATATATGTGCCGACATAGTGGCCGCGGCCCTTGATGCCGTCGACGATGGTGTAGTCCGTCTTGTCGGGCAGCGGGTTGACCCGGCGGAACTGCGCATGCAGGTACGCCATGTCATCGGGGACCTTCGTCAACGTGTAGTCGATCTGGTAGTACAGGACCATGTCCTTGTCGTCGATGTTGGTCATGGTGATCTTGCAGCTCTTGCGGAAGGGCATCAGCCAGTAGCAGTTGAAGCCGCTCTTGGGATTCACGCAGACCGCCAGTGAATTGACCGAGGTGTAACGGCCCATGCCACATGCGAAGAAATCGCCGGCGGGCGTCTCGACCGAAGGGGCCTTCTCGCCGTCCCAGTAGATGCGCAGGATATTGCAGCGATTGTCCCCGGTGGGCGTCATCCAGATATGCTGGATCGCGCCGGGCCCCTTGATCTCGCCCATGACGAACGTCTCGCCGGCCTTGATTCGAACCGATGGGGAGACCTTCCAGCCCTGGCCCAGTTCGCGCGCGGCGTTGGCGCCGGTGCCTTCGGTGGCCATGCCGCCTTTGCCCTTCTCGCCGGTGAAGTTCTCCGGGCTGATCGACCGCGTCCTGGCCTTCGACAGCATCGGAAGCGTCCCCAGACCCATATCGAGGCCGTCGTAATCGGCCAGGACAGGCGCCTGCCCGCAGAATGACAGAACCATCATTGCGCCAACGACGCCGTAGGCGAACATCCTTATGGCTTTGCTGATCATGGCCAAGTCCTTTCAAAAAGAGTCGCAGACGATCTCAAAAGACAGCATGTCATTCTGAGCGCAGCGAAGAATCTCTCGTTTTCGACGCTCAGACCCTTCGCTTCGCTCAGGGTGACAGTCTTCAGATAGCCTTTTAGCTTGCATAAAGCTCCAGCAGTTTGCGTTCCGCCTCGACGGTCCAGAGCCCGTCGTCGAGTTCCCCGGCGACCTGCGGAATCTTCGTCCGCAGGTCCTCCAGGCGGGTCAGCCCCAGGCCCTTGCAGGCCGGGTAAACAACGATCTTGCCGGCGATGGAGCGGTTCTCCACGGCACGGATGCCCTCCACGGCCCCATCGAGGCCCGACACCGCCGCCACCGAGACATTCGTGTCCAGCGTGCCTGCCTGGACCTTGCCGAGCATGAGTTTCATGTCATCGAGCGTCGAGCCGCTGGTGCCGATGAAATAGAGTCCCTTCTCGATGTAGGCGTCCAGGTCGATCTCGCCGCAGACCGTCGCCGGGATACCCGCGAAGATGTTGATCAGCCCGCGTTCGGCGCCGTCGCCGACGGCCGCGGCCACCAGCGCCGGAACCGGGGCCATGATGGCGATATAGTCGAACTTCACCGGCGGCCGGTCGGTTTGGGCGTTGTAGGCGATGTACTCCACGTTGTTCCGGGTGGCCAACGGCGCCGCGATCCGGCTCAGCGCCTCGAGCCGCCCATCGTCGACGTCGCTCGCGTACACGTTGACGCCTTCGATGCCCTGGCAGATATTGCGGATCACGTGCATCATACCCATGGGCCCGCCGGCGCCGACGACGCATATCCTGTCGTCGGGGCGGATCTCGTCCGTCGGCGGGATGATGTCCATCGCGTCGGCCGGTGATGAGCCGCACGTGCCGATGATCCGGATGCCGCCGTAGTGAACCCGCCCGATCATCGTGCTGACCTTGCGCCCGAACCGGCCGCCGCACAGACAGATATTAAGCAGGCCGTTGGTCCCGACTTTCGCAAAGAGCGACTCGACAGTCGCCGGGTTCGAGCCGAAATAGACGACATCGTCGAAAGCCGCATCGTCGAGCTGGCCGACCGCGACCGCCTCGACCATCTGAACACCCGGTGTCTGTCGCGGGCGTCCCGCCCGTGAACCGGAGGCTGAATCCACTTGGCGTGTGGTCGCAAGGTTGATCCAGGCCATCGTGGCCGGCTTGCCGTACAGGTCCATCAGATATGCGATGGCGTCATCCTCAACATCGGCCTCGGCGACAACCAGCATCCGCCCGCCCTCTTTGATGCAGGTCCGCTCGGTCGAGGCGTAGGCATCCTCGACACAGGCCCAGGGCTCCACCAGTGCCACCGCCGAACCGGAAAGCTCCTGCCCAACGGGCAGGAACATCGACTCGCCCTCCGGCGATGTGACGACGCGCTCATCCACCAGGACATATTCCTGCAGCGCACCCTCAAAATTGTAGCCGAACGCGGCGTTACTCCGGGCCGCCGTCTTGAGCCAGCGATAATCCGTCTGCACCAGATAGCGCTGCCCCACGCTGAAACCCTTCACCTCCCCGCCGACGGCCGCAATCCGCACGACCGTCTCGTGGCCCGGCACGGTCGGCCTGTCGCCCGGCACGTAACTGGGAATCTCGGCCAGGACCGCGGCATCCAATCCCGCGACCACCTCGCCCTTTCGCACGTGCGAGGAGAACTGCTTGAGCAGCTTCAAATCCGAGAAACACAGGCCCACGGTCTCCACCCGGCAGAGGATCTGCCTCGGACCCGGCCGAAAGACCTCCTTGCTCCTGTTAAGCACCAGTTGATCAGGTCCGACGAGCTGGACCGCACATTGTGTCCGCGGTATGTCCTTCATGTGGGTATCCTGTTCTTAAACGCCCGCGGCCTTGAGCACCTCCTGGGGCGACATCGTGCTGTTGAGTGTGGCCAGTTTGTCCTCATCCTCAACCCGCAGGGCCCGACCGACACGGTGATAAAAGGCATTGCGCGGCCCCCGTTTGGGAAAGTGCTTGGCCGCCCAACGGCTGACATAGCCCAGCCCACACTGTTGCTGGAGCACTGTGTGGGCGTAGAAGATGTAAGCCCCTTCGAGGAAGATCGGCAACAGCGGCCCCAGCTCATCCGTAGAGAAATCGTCCACGAATCGCTGACCGGGGCTGTTCATCTCCGTCCCCACGATGATCGACAGGTCGAGCCGCCGGCATATATCCACGATCTCGTAGAGGTTCTTCAGTTTCTCATCCCGAGCCCCCGGCGTGTAGTTGCGGTCGGGCACGATGTTGACGACCGCCACGCCCGTCTTCATGGCCACCTTCAGCAGGGCCTCGATCTGCCTCTCGCCGTCGCTGGTTCCGTCGAGCCAGGTCAGCGTTGGGATCGCCCCGCAGGCCGCGATGAAGCGGTTGGTCTCGGCCATCCCGGGGAACGACCCGGTGTCCGGCCGGACATACCCGACGCCTCCCTGCTTCATCGTCTTCTTGCGGATCGTGTCCAGCAGCGTTCGTCCCTCGGGCAATTCGAGTTTGCCGGGATCGGCGCCGAGCTTCTCGCCCCAGAAGGCGGCCAGGCTGCTGCCATCGCCGAATACCGCCCGTGCCTTCCGCGCATAGGCCGTGCACATGTGCCGCTCCGTGGCGTTACCCTTGGGCGTCAACGTCAGGACGTCCTTCTCATAATCCAGCTCGACCGGGCTCAGGTAGGCGTTGACCCTTGCCATGAGGTCCTGGTTTCGCCGCTGGGCCGTGTCTTTGAGCGCCCTCTGGAACTCCGCCAGGGGCCCTTCGAGTCGGGCCGTGGGAAAGCCGACCCCCATGTGGTAGGTGATGCCCGGCTCACCGGGGCTGGTCATGACCTTGTCGGCGAATTCCGGCACGTAGACGCGGGTCTCAAGCCCGCTGCAACCCTTCAGACCCAGCTTACGGCGGGCCTCGTGAAACTCCTCCAGCGCATCAAGCACGTCGAAATCCACCGTTCCGGCCGCCGCAAGCCCATTTTTTCGTGCCAGCCACGCGAATTTCGTCGGCGAGTAGCCGTAGGTGTTGAAGGAGAAGAACGTGTGGCAGTGCATGTTGACGTCCTGCCCCGGCTCGGGCAGATGGACCCGCCCGGCCTCGGCCTCGTTGATGAGGGCGTCCAGGGCCTCCCGCCGCTCGTCCGGGTCAAAGCTGTCGAGCCGGCGCTCAAGCGTCTGCGTCAATTCGTTGGGTTCTTGAATCATAGGGTGTGTTTCTTGTAGTGCTTCGTCCACGCGGCCGCGTCCTGCGGTGTGTATTCCTTCAATTCAAACGAGTTGCGCACGAGGGCCCGCAACTCCTCCAGACTGCCGATCTGTCCGACGGCGCGGGCCTGCATGAGGATATTGCCGGCGGCGGTCGCCTCGATCGGGCCGGCAATCACCTTCTTGCCCAGGGCGCTGGCGGTGAATTGACAAAGCAACTCGTTCTGGATGCCCCCCCCGACGATATGCAGCACGTCCACCCTGTGGCCAACCACGTCCTCGATCCGCTCCATGACGCCGCGATACTTCAGGGCCAGGCTCTCCATCACGACGCGGACGATCTGCCCCTTGTCCTCGATC
>DDXG01000255.1 GCA_002347125.1 Phycisphaerales bacterium UBA2266 | reverse complement strand
ATACAATGTCAGGCGGTGTCTGTCCGGGCGGCCAGAAGATGTTGATTCCGCTGTTTGCCTCCCAATAGAAAGGACTCTGATGCCAGCCGAAGAAGATGCCCTCGTTGCCGAGGAAGTTGCTGATATAGCCGTACTGCCAGCCAAACTCGTTCTGGTCCACCACGCCGTCATTGGCGGCCGCGGCCTGCCAGTCCGCGACGGAGTCGGCCAGAACCGCGGCGCGACCCGGCGTCGCCAAGCCGAAGAAGCCCCATGACAGGACCAACACAAGTGCCGGCCCGGCCCGGAGTCTTCGGGCCACCCTGTCGAGCACACTGGTGCCGGCGATCATTACGATGCTCCTCCAATGTCAGTTTGTCGCGTCGGTAACAATGGCCCCAGCTTCTCAAAACCGGCCCAGACCCAACAATCGGGAAAACCCTTCTTCCTCACTGGGAAAACCCTAAGCCCACCGGAAGCAGCGATTCCGTGGCGTCAGAGGGGTCTGGGATGGCGACAAACGTCCGGACGGGCGGTGGACCGGGCGGGAGATTCGTCATATTTTCTTGTCCGCGGCCTCTTTTTCGGGTACGATAGGGCGCTGTGGAATATACTGTATGAACGATCCTGGACGCTGTCCGTATCGCAGGCAAGCAAACGGTGGGTGTGGATTATGGCGATTCGAATCATACTGGCGGACGACCATACGGTAGTGCGCCACGGCCTGAGCCGGTCGTTCGAGGCTGAGCCCGGGATGGAGGTGGTCGGCCAGGCCGCCGATGGGCTGTCCACCGTGGAACTGGCCCGGGAACTGGAGCCCGACGTCATCGTGATGGATATTGCGATGCCGGACCTCAATGGAATCGAAGCGACCCGCCAGATCACCAAGGAACTGCCCAACGTCAGAGTCATCGCCCTGTCGATGCACTCCAGCAATAAGTACGTGAGGGAGATGTTCCGCGCCGGCGCCAAGGGGTACCTGCTCAAGGACTGCCCTTTCGACGAGTTGCTCGAGGCCGTCCGGATCGTCTGTGACGGCAAGACCTACGTCAGCCCGGCCGTCGGCCATTCGATCGTGGATGGCATCACCGCCCAGATCGATGAACAGTCGGCGTTCTCGGTGCTCAGCCAGCGGGAACGCGAGGTGCTTCAGCTTCTGGCCGAGGGCCACTCAACCAAGCAGACCGCCGACCGCCTCCATATCAGCCCCAAGACCGTCGAGGCGCACCGCTCGCGGATCATGAGCAAGCTGGAAATCGACAATATCGCGAAGTTGACGAAGTATGCGATTCAGGAAGGCCTGACCCAGGCGGACCCATAAGCCTCGGGCGAGTGCTCGAATGGGTTCCTCGGCCGGCTGGGTCTTCACCCAGCCCAATGTAACGGATTGCGGAAAACAGGCGGATGGCAGTTTTGGTGGGGATTGATGAAGCCGGGTATGGGCCGCTTCTTGGGCCGCTCGTGGTTTCGTCATGCGCATTTTCCATGCCCGACGAGATGGTCGCCGACGACCTGTGGGACCTGCTGAAGAAGAGTGTCTCCAAGCACAAACGGGCGCTGGGCGGGCGGCTGCTCATTACCGACAGCAAGAAGGCCTACACGAGTTCTTCGGGGGTCAAACACCTGCGGCGCGCCACGCTGACCCTGTTGCGGTGCCTGGGCGCCGACGTTTCGACGATCGGGAGGCTGCTGGCGGCATTGTGTCCGGATGCAGTGGAGCGATTGGCCGGCTATGCCTGGCACAGCGGTATCGACACAGCCGAACTCGGGGCCGACGCCGACGACGTCGCAATCGCCGCCAAGGTGTTCGCCGACGATCTGGCTCGACATGGGATGCGGGCGGTGGGATTGCGAAGCCGTTGCCTGGACGTGGCCTATTACAACCGCATGGTGGACAACGTCCGCAACAAGGCGGAGGTCCTTTTCAGCCAGACCTGCACCCTGATTCAGTCCGCGCTGGACACTTCGGGAGACGACCTGCTGCAAGTCCTGATCGATCGCCAGGGCGGACGGGTGCATTATCGCCGGACTCTGCTGCGGATGTTTCCACGGATGGAGCTGACGATCTTGAAGGAGAGCCCGCGGACGAGCAGTTATGAATTGCGTGACAGCCGGCGGCGGATGCGGCTGCATTTCGCGGTCGGCGCTGACGAAGGGTATCTGCCGGTTTCGCTGGCGTCGATGTGCAGCAAGTACCTCCGGGAGACCCTGATGGCGTGCTTGAACCGGTATTTCTCGCAGTTTGGCGCGGACATCAGGCCGACGGCCGGTTATTGGGAGGATGGGCTGCGGTTCGTCAATGACCTCAAGGCGCACCTGCCCCACGTCGCCTACGATCCGGATCAGTTGATACGAAGCCGCTGAACCACCGGCTCCGAACGCCGCTTGTCATTCCAGCCGCTGAATAACCCCATCGAGACGCCGTTTGTCATTCCGGGCGGGGCAAGGAATCTCTCGTTTTCGACGCCCGGACCTTTCGCTTCGCACAAGATGACGGCATGGAGAGGGTTCTTAAGGGGCATGGCGCGGGCGGGCGAGATCACGCGCGGATGGCGTTCAGAGCGTCGAGAGCGGCCCTTCGGTCAGGAACCAGTTCGAACACGTCCAGCAACCCCGCGATCCGAAAGATGCAGCGGGTGGTCATAGTGACATTGCTGAGGACGAGATGCCGTCCGGCGTCCCTGACGAGCTTATGGAGGATCAGCAGGTTGCTGATGCCGGCTGAACTGAGAATGTCGACGTGGCCCAAGTCGATGATGATGTCGCGCGCGCCGTGTGTGCTCAGGACGTCGTTGAGGGTAGCCAACTCGCGGCACAGCCTGGGTTCGCATGGCAAGGTCACCAGAAGAACGCCGTCCGACCAACTTTGTATGGCCATGGTCTATTGTCCTCTTGCTGTGATGGAATCGGTCAGGGTCTTATCGGACGCAACCGTGTGTGCCGTCGTCGCCCACAGAAAGTATACGCCGAGATCGCGGGGCATCAAAACTGCGGACGACGCCGAATCAGTGAAACTCGGCGGCGGCACCGAAGGCGTCCGGTGAAACGCCGGACCATAGAGCTACCTTCCTGACCGGGGCATTGTTGAAATCATGATAAGGGCGGCGAGTTCCTCGCCCGCATTGTAAGGGCCTGGAAATCGCCTCTCGTCCTGCCGGCTCCCCGCGGGACTACGGGCGACTCGCGTATCCGAGGGGCGTCGGACATGCGCGTAAGCTCGTGTGGTGTTTCGATCGCGCGGGCCGGTAATCTGAGAGCGTCCAGGCGCAGCAGTCCGAGCACTGTATCCCCCACTGAAGGAACCACGCGAGGGATACCCGCCATAACTCGATCCACCGAAGGAGTTTCCATAACCCCCATAGCCGCCGGAGTTTCCGTAGCCGCCCCCGACGTTGCCGTACCCGCCATAACCACCGCCGGCGCCCTGGTTGCCGAACATCCCACCCAGCCCCAGACCCAGCCTGCCGAATCCTCCAAAGCCTCCGAGCCCCGGCTGGGCATAGCTGGGCGGGGCCACCAGATCACTGATGTCATAGACCCGCGTGTACATGGGGGCCGGCAGATTGCCGGACGTGCCGATGACCACGACTCCGCCGTGAACGCTGTATCCCAGTTCGAAAGGCCCCGCGGCAACCGCTCGCAGGACCAAATCCAGACCGGCCCCGGCGGTGATGCCGTCTACACCCTCCATGGCGATTTCACTGTTCTCCGTAACCAACGTGTTGGCCGTGATATCGCGCCAAAGCACAACGATATTCAGACGAGGCTTCGTCGAATCCCTGATAATCTCTATGGCTTGGCGCAAGGTCGTGTTGAGGCGAAGGTCGGAAAGATCCACCACCTGGTCGAGTTGCTTCCACGCATCGGGACGATGGGAGGCGGGCGCTGCGCCGGCCGGACCCATCGCGCACACCACAAGACCAATGCCGAACATGGCGGCGAGAGCGGGTATTCTCATTTTTCGTGCCCCCGAAAAACGGTTCGCGATGCTCCCGGTCGATGAATGGATGTTACCGTGAGGCAGGCGATTTGTCAATATGCCAAACGCAAAAAAAGGCCTAATCCGCCCCGGCACCCTCACTTGGGGGTCGGATCGGGCGCCTTCGGACTGCCCTGCTTCTGCAAATCCAGCAGCAGTTCGATCTGGCGGTGCTCTTCCTTGATCATTCGGTCCAGTGTGTCTTCGGTAGCCGGATCGCGGGCGAAATCCTTCAATCCGTTATAGAATATGATGATCTCGTTCGAGCGGCGTATGGCGTCGCGAATGACCTCCGTGCGGCTCTCCTTGCCGGTCAGCGCCGCATGGGAGCCGGGCGGGCCGGAGTGCCACGTGAGCCCGGCCATGACATGGGGGTTGGACAACACGTAGTTGTTCGGGTCGAACGTGCCGAATTCGCCGGTCTTCTCCGAGAAGCGTTTCCTCATCCGAGCCCAAAGCTTCTGATGCTTGGCCTTCCAGTTGGCCAGCTTGTAATAGACATCCTTGCAGGCGGGGTCTTTGAACAAATCAAGGGTTTTGAGGTAAAATCGGGCTCCGCGGGTCTCGAGTCTCTCGGCGATTTCGAGCACTTCGAAGACATTGAATTTCGTCTCCATGGGGGCACCCCTTGAGCAGATTGTTCCCGCCGATACGCACTACCATCGGTCGGCCTCAGTTGGCCGCTACGGTCTATCCTGGTCGGTCTTTTCAAGCTCAGCGTCTGTATGCTACCACGGATTCGGCCGAGAATCAAGCAAAAACACCGTCTCAACCGCTTTCTATACGACATTCACCCGCCGCGGTTTAGTCGTTCAGCCGGTTTTGAGCGCCGCAACGGCACGGATATCGCCATGCCTGACCGGCCCCAGGGCCTCATTGGCCTGTTCCATGCTGTTGGGCGAGGGTGCTCTCAAAGACACGGTAGCTGTCGGCCCCACAGAGGCAGAACACAATCCGCCGCAGCGTTGTGGGTCCGTGCAGATGCTCAATGGCGGCCCGGAGCATGATCCGGGCGCAACGGTCGATGGGAAACCGGTATATTCCCGCACTGACGGCCGGAAAGGCGATGCTGGTCAGCCCCCGTTCGTTGGCCAGATGCAGAGCACTGACCGTCGCCCTTCGCAGTTTCTCGTCCTCGTCGCCCTCGCCCATCCGCGGACCGACCGTGTGTATGACATGGCGGGCCTTGAGCTTGCCGCCCGTGGTGATAACCGCCGTGCCCACGTCGATGGGCGCCAGGCGGTTGGACTCGGCCTGGATGGCGGGCCCGCCCTTGCGGCTGATGACCCCGGCCACCCCCCCGCCGTGCATAAGATGGGTGTTGGCGGCATTGACGATGGCGTCCGTGTCCATCTCGGTGATGTCGCCTTCGACGAGTTCCAGCACCCGACCTTCGATCTCGACCCTCATGGCCGGCCTCCTGAATGCCCGGCGGCTAGGCTATCCTGTCAAAGGGCCTGAGCCGGCGGCTCTCAACTGAAGCTGGGGCGGACTGTGACGCTTCGGCCGACGCGGCGCTTGCGGCTGTGCAGTTTGCGGCCCTTTCCCGTGCGCTGCCTAGCCAGGAAACCCTGCTTTCGTGCCCTCTTGATCTTGCTCTTGCGATGGTTCTGCATGGGTATCGACTCTCAACTACTTATCGCATTCTCTTATGAAGTCCGCCCCGGGTCCGCCCTGCCACACGGTCCTGCCCGGATAACTACAGGCGGCGGCCGGATTCGAACCGGCGAATAACGGTTTTGCAAACCGTCGCCTTAGGCCACTTGGCTACGCCGCCAGTTTGGAACGGTGCATTGTAGTGGCGGCCGGAGCCGATTGCAACAGAATAATACGGCGTTTTTGGGCCATTGGGCCGGGCTCATCGCAACAAATGCCGGCTCCAGGGCGTCTATCCGGCATGCGACGCAACGGACGCCGGACGAATACCGTCGCGCCGGTCGGGCGGTATCGGTTCGGACGTTTGCAGGGCCCAGGCCGATGCCTGGCGCCCCGTGTCCGGACAGGAGTGTGTTCTTCAGGCGGTTTTTGGCCTTTGTGCCTGCGGGTATTTGCTGTATAATGGTGTTTGAACGGATTACGAGGGTGTTGCACAAAGGGGGTGTGCATCGGAGTAGTCGTATGTCAAGAAGCTCCAGCCCTTTGATCTTGTCCTGGCGGGGATGGTGTACGCTGGCGGCGGTGTTGTTCGTCGGAGCGTGCAAGCAACCTGAACAGTACAAGGCCGAGGCGGACAAAGAAGTCTATAAGATCATCGACGACAAGTGGGACCCCGGCTACGGCCGGCAGGCCAACTACGCCATCAGCAGCGTGCCGCCGTCGCCGAATGATGTGCGCCCGGATGTTTCACAGTTGCCCAGGCGGCTCAGCCTGGCCCAGGCGGTGGCCCTGGCCACCGCTCAGAACCGCGATTATCAGCGCCAGAAGGAGCTTCTCTACCTCCAGGCCCTGGACCTGACGCTGGCGCGGCATGATTTCGTCCGGCAGTGGTTCGGGACCATCGACGGCCGATACACGCGCAACCCCGCCGACGAGAGCGTGTCCGGGGCCGGACAGTTCGGCTTCAACCAACTTCTGGCGACCGGGACCGTCATCGGAGCCAACCTGGCGATCGACTGGATGCGGTTCCTGACCGGCGATCCACGGACCACGCTCGGATCGATGCTCACCGGCACGATCACGCAGCCGCTGCTCCGCGGCAGCAGCCGCGATATCGTGCTGGAGGGCCTCACCCAGGCCGAACGCAGCGCCCTTTACCAGATTCGCACGTTCAATCGATACCGCCAGACGTTTGTCGTCGATATGGTGACTGAATACTACGGAGTGCTCCAGGCGTTGGACCGCGTGGCCAACGACAAGAGCAACTATGAGAGCCTGCTGGCCAACCAGATGCGCGTTGAGATGATGGCCGATACCGGCCGCGTGCCACGTTTTCAGGAGGGCGAGGTACGCCAATCCGTGCTCCAGGCCGAGGACCGCTACAACAGCTCGATTGAGAGCTACCGCCAGGCTCTGGACCGCTTCAAAATCCGCCTGGCACTGCCGACGGACATGGATGTCGAACTGGACCCCAATGAGCTGGTCGCGCTCGAAGCGATGGGGGTGGCCGAGCCGAACGTGAGCCTTGAGCAGTCCGTGGAGGCGGCGCTGGGGCTCCGACTGGACCTGGCCAATGCGTTCGACCAGGTCGATGACTCCGCCCGAAGAGTCGTGGTCGCCGCGGACAGTCTCAGGACGGGATTGACCCTGACCGCCCGGGCAGGTATCCCTTCGAGCCCGAGCCACCAGATCGACCGCCACAATCTCGGCGACGGCACATATTCGCTGGGTCTTTCCGCCGATCTTCCCCTGGACCGTAAACGCCAGCGCAATGCCTATCGGGAGGCCCTGATTGCGCACGAGGCCCAGCAACGCACCTACCAGGACCAGACGGACCGCGTCAAACTCGATGTACGGCAGGCGTACCGCGACCTGACGGAGGCATACACGAGCTATAGGATTCAGCTCTTGAGCCTGGACCTCGCCAGGACGCGCGTGGATATGCAGATGATCCTGCTCCAGGAGGGCCGGGCGACCACCCGCAACTACCTCGACGCCCAGGACGACCTGCTGATCGCCCAGAACGCCAAGACCTCGGCCCTCGTCCAGTTCACGCTGGCGACGCTGCGGTTCTATCGCGACGTGGGGCTGCTTTCGGTTCGTCCGGACGGCCTTTGGGAACAGCCTGAGACCGAAACGACCGACGCCCATTCGCCCGAAGAGCCGGCGGCTTCCGTGATGGCCTATCCCAGGCGTTTGAACGTCCACGCGAAACAACTGATTGAGAAATAGATCGGACGCCCTTCAGTGACCAAAGACACCATAACAAACGAAATCAAGAAGAAGGTGAAGAAACCGTTGGCGGTGGGCATCGCCATTGCGGCCACGGCGACGCTCGTGCTGGTAATCGTCTGGAAGATGCTGTTCGCCGGGCCGGACCTGAGTTCGTCCGCCATACGGGCGACCTTCACCGTCCAGCCGCGGGACCTGATCATCAGTGTCACCGAAAGCGGCGAGATCAAGGCCGCCTCCTATACGGACTATCTCTGCGAGGTCGAGGGCGGAGCGGCCATCACGGAGATCATCGAAGAAGGCACACACATTTCGCCGGAAGACGTAGCCAACGGCCGCGTCCTGGTCCGGCTCGACTCCGGCGACTTGGTCGAGCGTCTGACCCAGCAACGCATCACCCACGCCACCGCCGAAGCCGCGTATACCGAAGCCGTCGAGAACAATGACATCCAGGTCAAACAGAATGAGAGCGATATCACCGCCGCCGAGCTGGCCGTCAAGTTCGCCTTGATGGACCTCAGGAAGTACCTGTCGGATTCACTGGCTCAGAGGCTGCTGGCCGAGACCGGACGGCCGGAGCGACCCGACGACGAGGTGATCACCGAACTGATCGCGGACATGGTCAGGGACCCCAACGACCCTCGCTGGGGAGGGGCCTCGTTGCAAAACAAGCGACTGCTCGAGGCGAATATCAAGCTGGCCGAGGGCCAGTTGGAGAGGGACCGCAACCAGCTTCGCGGCACCCAGCGGCTGTATGAAAAGCAGTACGTCGCCACCTCCGAACTCGAACGCGATCAGTTGAGCTACGACCGATCGGCCATCGAGGTCCAGCAGTCCCAGACGGCGCTGGAACTTTTCCTCGAATACGACTTCGCCAAACAGACCGAGACACTCTTCAGCGCCTATGTCGAGGCCGGACGCCAACTGGAGCGGACGCTGGCCAGCGCTCGGGCGAAACTGGCCCAGACTCGGGCCAAGCTCAGCAGCGCCGAGGCGACCCTCGAACTGCAGAAGACCCGCCTGGTGAAGCTGGAATCACAGGTCGCCGGTTGCACGATTGTCGCAAAGGCGCCCGGGATGGTGATCTACGGCAGCAGTGCGGACTACTTCGCCCGTCGCGATAATCCGACTCAGGTCGGCGACCAGGTGCGGCAGGGAACGAAGCTTCTGACGACCCCGAACACGGGCAGGATGACCGCCCAGATACGGGTTCATGAATCCTGGGTCCAGCGGGTTGCGCTCGGTCTGCCGGCCAAGGTCACGCCGGATCCGTTTCCCGACATGGTGCTCGACGGCAAGGTGTCCTATGTGGCGCCGCTGCCCGACCCGCAAAGCCGGTGGATGAGCACGGGCCTGAAGGTGTACTCAACGACGGTTGCCATTGGGGGCAACACCAGTGAGATTCGACCGGGCATGAGCGCGAAGGTGGAGGTCGTAATTGATGAACTCCACGACGTTTTGTGCGTTCCGGTCCAGGCCGTGGCCAGTCAGGGCAAGCAGAAATTCTGTTATATCGTCAACCAGGGCAAACTCGAAGCCCGCCTCGTCGAAGTAGGCCAGTTCAACGATACGTTCATCGAGATCAAGAAGGGGTTGCGAGAAGGAGATGTGATCTCCCTGACGCCCCCTCGTTACCAGGAAAAAGCCGGCGCCGGCGACGCCAACGGGCGGCGGCAACCGCGGGAGAACCGCGATCTTCCGTCGCAAGAAGGGGCGACCCCTTCGACCGGATCCGACGGCAGCGCAAGCGGTGCCCCGCCACAAGGCGAAACGCCTTCACAAGGCCGGGGGCCGCGGCCGGAAGGAGGGCGTCGGGGCCAGGGCGATGGGGCTCGACCGGCGACCGGTCCCGGCGGCGGTCCCGGCACAGGGCGACCGGAAGGCGCGACCGGAAGGCCCGTCGGAAACTGAGCCGCCCGGACAGCCCCGGAATGCAGTCGAGGCCCGGCTCCCCAGGTTCGTATACTATGTCTATCGTTCGCACGGACAACCTCTGCAAGAGCTACCAACTCGGCACGTTCGAGTTGACGGTCCTGCGCGGCCTGGACATCCGCATCGAGGCCGGCGAATACGTCGCGATCATGGGACCCAGCGGGTCGGGCAAGTCGACGCTTCTTAATCTGCTCGGCTGCCTGGACCGTCCCACGAGTGGACATTACTACCTGGGCGAAGAGGACGTATCCGGCCTGGATGATGATGCCCTCTCCTCCATACGGGGGGCCCGAATCGGGTTCATCTTTCAGTCCTACAACCTCATTTCGCAACTCAATATCATCGAGAACATCGAGGTTCCGATGTTCTACCAGGGCGTCTCCGAGTCCGAGAGCCACCGCCGGGCCACGCAGTTGGCCGAGATGGTCGGGCTGGGCGACCGGTTGAAGCATCGACCGTTTGAACTCAGCGGCGGCCAACAGCAGCGGGTCGCCATCGCCCGGGCCCTGGCGAACGACCCCCTGATCATCCTGGGCGACGAGCCCACGGGCAACCTCGACTCCAAGAGCGGCGCAGAGATCCTCACCATCCTGGATTCACTGCACCGGCAGGGCAAGACACTGATTGTCGTCACGCACGACGATCATGTCAGTCACAAGGCACAGCGCGTGATTCACATGCTCGATGGACGCGTCGAGCGCATCGAGACCAATCGTAAGTGATCCATGTTTCTATTTCGACTCAAACGAACGCTTAAACTCGGGGCCAAGAGCCTCTGGATGCACCGCCTCCGGTCCACGTTGACGGCCCTGGGTATTGTGTTCGGCGTTTGTTCGGTCATTGCCATGCTGGCAATCGGGGAAGGCGCCAGCCAGGAGGCGCAGGACCAGATTGCCCGTCTGGGATCGAACAACATCATCATTCGGACCATCAAGCCCGCGGAGGAGCAGCGGGCCCAGACGAACACCGACGTCGTACAAGCCTACGGCCTGACCTATGCCGACGCCGAACGGATTCGCCTGACGGTCCCGGACGTCGAACAGGTCGTCCCGAAACGGCTGGTCACGTTTCAGACGTGGTACCGCAATCGGGTCACCACCGTGCAGGTCGTCGGCACCGTGCCGTGGTACCCCAACGTGCATCCGGTGCAGCTGGTTCGGGGCCGATTCCTCTCCTCGGTGGACCTCGACTACCATCAAAAGGTGTGCGTCGTCGACGAACAGATGGTGGAACAACTGTTCATCGTGGACGACCCCATGGACATGGATGTCAAGATCAATGAAGCCTACTACCGCGTCATCGGTATCGTGACGTCCACCGGCCCCATGAACAACGGCCAGACCGACGGGTCGCAGGGGGCCGGTGCCGGCGGAGTGACCGGCAACGTGTATATCCCGCTGACCTCGATGCAGGAGAGCTTCGGCGACACGACGGTGCAGTTCGTCGGCGGAACCCGACAGGCGGAGAAGGTCGAGCTGCAGGAATTGACCGTGCAGGTCAAGAGCACCGAAGACGTTCTGCCGACCCGGGATATCCTCGAGTCCCTGTTGCAGAGCTTCCACACCAAGAAGGACTACCAGATCGTGGTTCCGCTGGAACTGCTGCGGCAGGCCGCGCGGACCAAACGCATCTTCAGTATCGTCCTGGGCTCCATCGCCGCCATCTCGCTACTGGTCGGCGGCATCGGCATTATGAATATCATGCTGGCGACGGTCAGCGAGCGAACCCGCGAGATCGGAATTCGCCGGGCCCTGGGCGCCAAGCAGCGAGACATCGTGGTCCAGTTCCTCTCCGAGACGCTGATGCTGACGCTCGCCGGAGGCGTGCTGGGGATTGTTCTGGGCTGCTTCATCCCCATTCTGGTGACGTATTTCGGCCACATGCCGACGGTGATTACAGGTACAAGCCTGCTGCTGGCGTTCGGGATCAGCGGCGCCATCGGCCTGACGTTCGGGCTGTATCCGGCGTATCGCGCCGCCACGATGGACCCGATTGTATCCCTGCGGCACGAGTAGGAGTCGCCGTACACCTTGCGCAAAGCAAACGGGGCCCGCACCTGGATGCGAGCCCCGATGTGTTCCTATTCAGCCGTGTCCGTCCTTCAGCTACGGAGCGGGCCAGACCTGGGTC
>DDXG01000124.1 GCA_002347125.1 Phycisphaerales bacterium UBA2266 | reverse complement strand
GATGATGGCCGAGCTGATGGGCAAGGAAACCGGCTACTGCAAGGGCCGCGGCGGTTCGATGCACATCGCCGAGGTTGAGAAGTGCAACAACCTGGGCTCGACCGGCATCGTCGGCGGCAACCAGCCCCCGGCCGTGGGCGCCGCCCTGGCCGAGAAATACCGCAAGACCGGCAAGGTCGTCCTGTCGTTCTTCGGCGACGGCGCCTGCAACACCGGCACCTTCCACGAGTCCATGAACATGGCCTCGACCCTCAAGGTGCCGCTGGTGGCCATCATCGAGAACAACCTCTACGGCATGAGCGTGCCGTTTTCCGGCAGCGAGGTCGATGGGACCTTCAAGGCCAGCAACATTACGGACATCGCCGAGCGGGCCGTCGCCTACAACGTGCCCGGGATGATTGTCGACGGCCAGGACGTCGTCGCGGTGTTCCTGGCGGTCGGCGAGGCGGCCGCGCGGGCCCGCAAAGAGAACCTGATGACCCTCCTCGAGGCCAAGACCTACCGCTGGTACGGCCACAGCCGCAGCGACCCGCGGGCCTACCGCACTAAGGCCGAGGAGAAGGTCTGGCACGACCGCGACCCGATCACGGTCCTGCGCGGCAAGCTGACCTCGGAGGGTCTCTGCACGGAGGCGGAGCTCGATAAGATCAAGGACACCGCCTTCAAGACCATCGAAGACGCCACGAAGTTCGCCATGGACAGCCCCTGGCCGAACCCGGCGGACGTGGCCAAGGACGTTTACGTCGAAGAGACGTATCCGGCCGAGATGATCGCCCGCGAGAAACATACCGCGGCCCAGGTCGTGGAGGCAACGCAGGCCTTCGAAGCGGCCGTGGCGGCATCCGCGGCCCGCACCAAGAAGGACAAGACCGATGAGGCCCGCGGCGTCATCAAGAGCAAATACGGCATGGACGTGATGAACATCGCCCAGGCCGTGACCGCCGCACAGGATGAGGAACTCGCGCGCGACCCGAATGTCATCGTCTTCGGCGAGGACGTCGGCCTCTACGGCGGCGCCTACCAGGCCACCCGCGGACTCGTGCAGAAATACGGCGTCGGACGGGTCATCGACACGGCTATCTCGGAGGCCGCCATCGCCGGCGCCGCCGTTGGGGCGGCCCTTCGCGGGCTGCGGCCTGTGGCCGAGATCATGTACGTGGACTTCGTCACCATCTCGATGGATCAGCTCGTCCACGTCGGGGCCTACAACCGCTACATGTTCGGCGGCAAGGCTAAGGTGCCGATGGTCCTGCGCACGGAAGGCGGCGTCGGCCGCTGTATCGCCGCCCACCACAGCGAGTCGCTCGAGGCATGGCTCGTCCACGCTCCGGGGCTCTATGTGGTCATGCCCTCGACCCCCTACGACGCCAAGGGCCTGCTCAAGGCCGCCATCCGAAGCGACAATCCGGTCGTGTTCATCGAGCACAAGGCCACCTACGGCCAGCTAGGCCCGGTCCCCGAAGGCGACTACATCATCCCGCTGGGCGTCGCCGACATCAAGCGGCCCGGAACCGACGCCACCATCGTCAGCTACAGCCGTATGGCCATGTGGTCGCTCGATGCCGCGAAGATCCTCGCCGAGAAGCACGGCGTCAACGCTGAGGTCATCGACGTGCGGACCCTCAAGCCCCTCGATATCGACGCTATCGCCGCTTCCGTGCGTAGGACCGGCAAGTTGATCACCGTCAGCGAGGGCTTCGGCATGTGCGGCGTCGGCCGCGAAATCACCGGCCGTTACATGGAATACGAGTTCGAGGACGGCTCACATGGCTTCGATTATCTCGATGCCGCCCCGGTCAACATGGCGGCCCTGGATGTACCGCCGCCCATGAGCGAACCGCTGGAAAACGCGAGCATCCCAAGCGTCGAGCGAATCGTCGAGGCCGTCCGCAAGATCTGCTGAAGCCGCTTGGCGCGAACATGAGGTTCACCGCGGAGCACGCTGAGACCGCGGAGAACTCCTGGTATGAGATTTCTCGGCGATCTCCGCGGTCTCCGCGGTGAAACAATCGGGGTAACACCAGATGGCAAAAGAAGTTAGATTACCGCAGTTAGGTCAGACCATGGAAGAGGGCACCATCGTGGACTGCACCGTCAAGGTGGGCGACAAGGTCAGCAAGGGCGACGTGATATTCGAGATCGAGACCGACAAGGCGACGTTGGAGATGGAGTCGCCGGGCGAGGGTTTCGTCAAAGCCATCCTTGTCGAGGCCGGTCAGACCATTCCCGTGGGCGATCCGGTCATGGTCCTCGGCGACAAGGATGAGACCGTCCCCCAGAGCTTCATCGACAGTCTCAAGGGCGGCGCCCCCAAGGCGGCCGCGGCAGCACCGGCGGCTGCGGCAGCCCCCCAGGCCGTTGCACCCGCCGCCGAGCCGACGGCCACCGGCAAGGTCATTGCCTCGCCCAGGGCCAAGAAACTGGCCGCGGACCTCGGCGTGAATATCGCCACCGTCAAGGGCAGCGGACCCGGCGGCCGAATCACTGAAGAGGATGTCCAGGCCGCATCACGTAGCACGGGCATCCTGCCCGTGGCTGAAGCACGCATCACGGGCAAAGGCGGGATGGCCGTTGAACGCACAGGCAAGGATGCCCGCGACACACAGGCCAGACTCGGCTCTGCCGTCGCCGTCAACCGACTCCAGAAGCTCACGGCCGAGCGGATGCTCAAGTCCAAGCTCGAGATCCCCTGCTTCTACCTGAACGTCAAGGTCGATATGACCGACCTGGTGGCCCTGCGGGCCCGATACAACGAGAGCGGCAAGGGCAAGGTCTCCTTCAACGACTTTCTCATCCGCGCCGTGGCCCTGGGCCTGGACAAGTTTCCGATTATGACCGGTCAACTCGCGGGCGACAAGATCAAGCTGGCTGAACACATTCACGTGGGCCTGGCCATCTCGGTGCCGGACGGCCTGGTCGCGCCGCTGATCAAGGACGCCGACAAGAAAGACGTCCCGACCATCGCCAAAGACGCCCTGGCCCTGATCGACCGCGCCCGCGCCGACAAGCTGAGCCTCGACGACCTCGAAGGCGGCTGCATCACGGTCAGCAACCTCGGCGGCTTCGGCATCGAGTCGTTTACGCCCATCGTCGTGCCCGGCCAGTGCAGCATCCTGGGCGTCGGCAAGATCACCGACACCTGCGTGCCGGACAACGGCAACATCTTCGTCCGCAAACTGATGAGCCTGACCCTGTCGGTCGACCACAAGGTCGCCAACGGCGCCTACGCCGCCCAGTTCCTCGATTTCGTCAGAAAGCAACTCGAAGACGCCGCGTCATTCGGGCTCTGAACGGGGTTGCGTGCTGTCGGGGCCAAGGGGCTAATGAATCACTGATCCGATGCAAGAGCCGGATGTCTTCCCGGCGCGCCGGGACTCAGCATGACAATCCGCGGGTGGCAGCCTTTCGCGGAGCGAAGGGCTGGATCATCCGGCCCTTGCCTTTCCCGAACCGGTTTCGGGACCACCACAACGCAGTACGCAATACGCAATACGAAAGGAGTCCGTAGGATGGCTAAGAAGATAGAAGCTGTGAAGTTGCCGGGTATTCGCAAGGCCACGCCCAAGGTTCCCGTGATCGGCGTCTTCGCCACGAGCGATCCGCGGATCGACACCGACAGCCGCACGCGGTGCCGCAACATTGCCAGGATGGCCGCCGGCACGATCAGCGGCGCCGTCGTCCTGCCGGATAAGACGCCCGTGCCGGTGGTCTATTCCGACGTTCTCGTCGACAGCGAACCGACGGCCGACATCGTCGCGCAACAGTTCCGCAAAGCCGGCGTCGATATACTGGTCTGCGTGCCGGACACCTGGGCCTTCCCGCAACTGACCGGCATCTCACTGCTGCAGCAGTTCCCGTCGAACACCCCGCTGAACATCACCTGCGGCAACAGCGGCCCCCGGCCGGGCGTCGTCTACGCCCATGCACTCAGCGGGGCCATCGCCCAGTACGGCCGACTCGTCAGCCTCAACGTCGGCACCTGGCCCGATACGGGGCTGAATCCCAAAATGACCGACCAGACGGCGAAGAACCTCATCGACTGGTGCTACGCGGCCGTCACGGCGGTCGCCCTGCGGGGCCGCCGCGTCGTCATCCTCGGCCATGATTCGATGGGCATGGAGACCGCCCTGGCACACGTGCTGCCGACGCGAAACACCTTCGGCATCGAGATCACCCGCCTGGACATGAAGCTCCTGGCCGACATGCTCGCCAAGGGCGCCTACGACAAGAACGAACTCGCAGCCCTGCGGGCCTGGATCAACAAGTACGTCGGCAAGCGTCTCGAACTGCGCGACGAGGCCGACAGCGAGCGGTTCAACCAGTCCCTGGCAATGTACCTGATCGTCCGCGACCTGATGGCCGACCTCAATGCCGTCGGCGGCGGCTTCATGAGCCAGCTTGAATGGGGCAGCGACACACGCGGGGTCCCTCTGCCGGTGGCCGACACCATGGAGTCGCTGTTCAACAGCACCTTCGACCACAACGGCCCCAAGCCCGCCCAGCCCTACGCCACCGAGGCCGATGTTCAGGGCCTGCTGACGATGCTCTTCATGACGTATCTGAGCGGCGGCAACCCCCCGCTCTTCATGGACTTCCGCAAGGTCTGGGAACCGTGGGAAGTCCAGGCCCTGGCCAAATCGCTCAAGGTCAAGTTCACGGGCAAGGAACTCTGGGCCCAGCGAGGCCTCGTCGACGGCGACAACAGCGGCTCAGCCAGCTTCGACTGGGCCAACAAGCCCGGATCGAGCGTCAAGGCGATCATGGACGGTGTCTCCATGCCGCTGGCCGACCCCGGCTACTTCCCCGGCGGCGGCAACAGCGTGACATTTATGACGCCTCCAGGCATCGAGGGCATCGCCGCCCGCCTGGCCTTCAGTACGGCCTGCGGCCTGTTCAGCTTCATCTGGGATGAAGCTGTGACGACCGATGTGCCCGCCGAACTCGGCCGGGCCATGTGCAATCTGACGACGCCCACCTGGCCACACACCTTCGTCGTGCCCAAGTACGCCACGATGGTCGAGTACAAGCAATATCCGCCCGCCAATCACTTCCACATGACCTGGAACCTCCCGGTGGCCCGCGTGCAGCACTGGATGGACCTGACCGGTGTGCTCAGCGTCGCGCCGTGGGCCGCCCGGCCGAAGTTCATCGAGGGCGTGGACAGGCCCCAGCCGCTGGTTCACCTGATCAACGGCGGCCAGGACATGTTCAAGCTGCTGGGCCGGCGCTGAGGGCAAGGGCCGGACAGAACCGTAAACCGAAAAGTGTAAACCCAAAGCCACAACTCAAAACCCAAAGCCTCTCATTCGGCGGGGGATATGTGCGGTTCGGGGTTTCTCGCATTGGTTTTACGCTTTGGATTTCACGCTTTGGGCTTGTCCACAGCGCGTGGTTGCGCCAAATCGATGCGGCACTGAACGTCACCGCCCGGCAGGTTGAACGGGGCCGAGCGTCTCTCTGCGCCGGGCCCCGCGGTGCTTTCGCATCAGGTCGA
>DDXG01000084.1 GCA_002347125.1 Phycisphaerales bacterium UBA2266 | reverse complement strand
ATGCCGGTCTGGATGAAGTCGCGGGGGTACTGGCGGGCGGTCGGATTGATCGCCATGCCGTTGACGTCGAGGTCGAGGTCGCTTCGCGGGGCCGGTCCTCCGTCAATGGGGTTGCCCAGGCCGTTGAAGACGCGGCCGAGCATCTCTTTGGACACGGAGATGGTCAGGGGTTTGCCGGAGAAACGGATTCTCGTTGACGGCAGGGTCAATCCCGCGGTGCCTTCAAAGACCTGGACGACGACCAGGTCGGTGGAAGACTCCAGGACAATACCCATTCGGACATACCCGTTCCTGTCCACGCATTCGATCAACTCACGGTAGCCGACGGGATGCGTCTTGCCGACGAAGATGAGCGGGCCGTCGACCTTCTCGACGCCAATATATTCACGGGCCGACAGAAGACGCCTGTTCTTCAAATCAGGCATGTAAGGCCTCCAATTGATCCATGGAACGACTCAAGCGGGCTTCGATCTTGTCCAGATCGGACAGGTCATCGTTGGGTACGGAGAACTTCATTTTGATGATGTCCTGGTAGACCTTCATCTTTCGCAGTTCGACGAGGGTGGCGCCGGCCTTGATGACATCGCGGCCGCGTTTCCAGTATTCGGCGATGATATGCAACATGCGGGCCTGTTTGATGACGACCGAGAACATGTCGATCTTGTCGTAGGCGTTCTGCTGGAGGAAGGCATTCTTGAACAGGGTGCAGACCTCGATGATGAATCGCTGGGTGTCGGGCAGGGCGTCGGGGCCGACGAGTTTGACCACCTGCTGAAGCCGCACTTCCCTCTGGAGCAGGTCCATGATCTCGGTGCGATCGTCGATCCATGTGGAACCCACCTGCTGCTCCCACCAGACGGCAACGTCGCCGAGGTATTCGCTATAGCTGTCCAGCCATGAGATGGCGGGGTAGTGGCGGGCGTTGGCCAGGTGGCGGTCGAGGGCCCAGAAGCAGCGGATGAATCGCTTGGTATGCTGGGTGACGGGCTCGGAGAAATCGCCGCCCGGAGGGGAGACGGCGCCGATAATTGTGACCGAACCGGTCTGGCCGTTGAGGGCTTCCATGTAGCCGGCCCGTTCGTAGAATTCAGCGATCTTGGTGGGCAGATAGGCCGGGAAGCCTTCTTCGGCGGGCATTTCCTCCATGCGGCCGGACAGTTCGCGCAGCGCCTCGGCCCAGCGGCTGGTGGAGTCGGCCATGACGGCGACGTGATAGCCCTGGTCGCGGAGGTACTCGGCCATCGTAATGCCGGTGTAGATGCTGGCCTCGCGGGCGGAGACGGGCATGTTGGACGTATTGGCGATGAGGATGGTGCGCTCCATCAGGCTGCGGCCGCTGCGGGGGTCGATGAGGGCGGGGAATTCGGCGAGCACGTCGGTGATTTCGTTGCCGCGTTCGCCGCATCCGATGTAGACGATGATGTCGGCGTCGCACCACTTGGCGACGGCCTGCTGGGTCATGGTCTTACCGGTGCCGAAGCCGCCCGGGATTGCTACGGTTCCGCCCTTGGCGACGGGAAAGAGGGTGTCGATGACGCGCTGGCCGGTGATCAGCGGGATGTCNNTAACTGGACGCGGATGGGCCAACGGTGCATGAGGAAGAGGTCCTTCCGGCGGCCGTCCTTGGTCTGGAGCACGGCGACGACATCCTGGACCGTGTAATCGCCTTCGGGGACGATAGACTCGATCAGGCCGGAGTCTTTCGGCGGCACGAGGACCTTGTGCGTGAAGTTCTCGGTTTCCTGTACCGTGCCGATGACGGCGCCGCCGCCGACGGCGTCTCCGGGGCGGACAGCCGGCACGAAATGCCACTTTTTCTCGCGGTCCAGCGACGGGACGGTGATCCCTCGATTGATGTAGATATCCGCCATTTCGCGGATCACTTCCAGCGGCCTTTGAATGCCGTCGTAGATGGTGCCGATCATGCCGGGTCCGAGTTCCACGGACAACTGCATACCGGCTCCATAGACGGGGTCGTAAGGGGCGATTCCGGTGGTGTCTTCGTAGACCTGGACCACGGCGCCGCCGGATTCGAGCTTGATTAACTCGCCGATGAGCCGCTGTTCGCCGACGCGGACGAGTTCGAACATCTCGGCGTCGGTGATGCCCATGACCTCGATCACGGGCCCGTTGACCCGTCTGACCTGTCCAATTATTCTGTCGCTCATGGCTGTTCTTCGGGATTATCGGTGAACAGGGCGGTGTAAACCAACCGCCTGATTTCACGTTCATTTCTTGACATTCGCGTCTTGACCTGATTGTTGAAGGCGATGCGGCCGCTGGCGGCCGTCAGGATGATGCCCTGGAAGCTCAAGGGGCGCCCTTCGGACAGTCGCAGCGAGACCTGTCTTCCGATCTTCGCGGCGACGTCGGCGGCGGCCTGGGCCAGGAGGCTGTCGGTGATCAGGGCGCGTTCAGCCTGGGAGGCGCCGACCTCGGCGGCTTCGACGTCAAGACCGATGGCGGCTTCGACGATCCATCGTTTCAATATGGACGCATACTCCTGGCGGTCGACCATCGCCTGGAGCTTCTGCTCGACGCGGTCGAGGATGTTCTGCACGGCCTGGGCCCGGAAGCTCATGAACCGGCGCTTGGCCTCCAGGTCGGCGGCGGAGGCGGCGCGGCGCAGGATCGTATCGGCCTGGCGGCGGCCCCGCTGACGGGCCTCCTCGAGAAGGGCATCGGCCTTCTTCTGTGCATATTTGCGTTTCTCCGCGGCCTGCTGCTCGGCTTCGCGGATGGTCCGTTGTTCTTCGTCGCGGGCGTCCGCTTCGATACCTGTAAGCAATGCGGCGTTGTCTTCGTTTGCCGATTTCATCGATCCTGCGCCTCTTCTGAGTTGATGCTCCTTCGCTGGCTGGCCCATCACGCACACGCCCATCCGAACCGCCCCGTTACAGGCGGACCCCGATAGCGGTATTGACCATCTCCTTGATTGTGGGGCGGCCCGGTCTGGGGCCGTGTCTGTCGGGAATCTCCACGATCAGCGGGAAACTCACGGTGAACAAATACTTGTCCACGGTCGACCTTATCATCTCGGCGACGCGTTCGGTGATGATGACGATGGCGACTTCCCTGTCTTCGAGAAGCCCCTGAAAGGCCCGCAGGGCCTGCTCGGCATCGCGGACGATCCTGCCCTGGACGCCGACCATGCCGAAGCCAAGAACCGTATCCTCATCACCTATGATTGCGTACTTCATGGGGCAATTACGCCTTGCCGAGAATCATCAGCGCCGTAATGAATCCGAAGACCACCAGCCCCTCGGCCAGAGCCACGAAGATAAGGGCTTGTCCGGCGATCTGGGGCTTTTCGGCGACCGCGCCCATGGCGGCCGCTCCGACGTGGGAGATGGCAAAGCCGGCGCCGATGGCGCCGAGCCCGAAGGCGGCGGCGGCGGCGATCAGGGCGAATTTGGTGACGCCCGCCGCATCCGGATCGGACTTTGTCAGGGTCTCCTGCTCCGTCGGCTCGCCTGCGGCGGCCAGGGCCTTGCCTCCGAAGAGGACCCCGATAATCGCCATGATTGTGAAGAGCACAATCAGACTCTGGGTAATGTGCAGCTTCATGTTTTTCTGTGCTTCGACCATTGCCATGCTTCCTTTCCTGTGCCTTGCCAGAACGGCTAGTTTTCACTTCTTAACGAGATGGGGGAATACAGCTTTCCCGTACCGTGGAAGAACTTGGTGAAGAATTCATAGTAACTGAGCCTCAGCGCCTGGATGCCGGCCGAGAGCCCTTCGAGGCCGATCACCAGGACGTTGCCGATGACGAGTATGAGAACGGACATGGCGCCGGATGTCATGCCCGCGAGGGTGAAAAACGAGATCATCAGACAGACGTGGGCGATGCCCAGGCCGGCGACTCGCATGAAGGACAGCGTGTTGGACAGATACCCGCTGAAGATCTCGAGCAGCTCGACGATCCACTGCATAAGGAACGACATGAAGGCGATCCCCGGATTGGACCTCTTGCCGGCGTGGGCGTCGCCGTGCGCAAAGTAGTGCCAGGGCTCCTTGACGAACAGCAACAGGGCGGGCAGTCCGACCAGCATGAACAGCGTGTTGCCGGCCGGCAGCGTCCTGTAATCGTGCGACACCAAGAAGAAGGCGATGTAGATGCCGCCGGCATACATCCAGGCCCCGAGGACGCCGCCCTTGTCGAAGAGCAAATCGATCCAGAGTCCGGCGCGGATCATGTTGATCCAGTTGAACAGCAGTCCCACCCCGATGACGGTGATGCCGAAGTAGATGGTGATGGCCAGAATGTCGAATACGTTCGTAATGGCGGGGTTATGCGAGCTATGGCCGGCCACGATGCCGTGGAAATCGAACCACAGCGGCTCGAAAAGCCTCATGCCGAAATATGATCCGAACAAGGCGCCGAAGAACACCGACGACACGCCGCACCAGATGATCAGCCAGGCGAGACGGTAGGTCCCTTCGTGCGTCTTGCGGCCCTTGAACAGGCGCGCGCCAAAGACCCCCAGGGCCGCCAGGACGAGGCCCTGGCCGACATCGGCGAACATCAGTCCGAACATGGCCAGGTACAGGGGCATGACGAAGGGGGTCGGGTCGATGGTTCCGTATCGAGGGATGCCAAAGTTGCTGACGAGCATCTGGAACGGCGCCAGCAGGCTGGGGTTTCGGAATTCCACGGGCACGTCTTCCTCGACGCCATCCTTGCTGTCGAGGTCCCGCCATTCCACATAACAACGGCCGCCGGAGGCCTTCCTGATCTCGCGGGTCAGAGACTCGCGTTTTTCGGACGGCAACCAGCCGGTGAACAGGACCGTGCGGGCCGATGATTTGAAGTGCATCTGAATCTTGTGAAGCAGTTCGTTGACGCGCAGGCCGGTCCAGACGCCGCTGAGGCGCTCGGCCTCCTTGCGGATGGTGTCCTGCACCGCCGTCTCGAGTTTCTTCTGTTCGGTTCGCAGCTTGTCGAGACGGGCGGTCAGTTCCCTGGCGGCGTCCTTCTTGACCGACCGCAATTCGGCGGGCAATTCGACGTCCACCCATCCGGCCTTGGCCAGTATCTTCTCCAACTGTTCACGGTCCCGCTTCATGAATATCAGGAGGTAATGAGCCGCATCCTGTTCCTGCCCCATGGGGACCGCCAGCGACGGCAGAGGCTGGAGGCTGTTCTCGAAATCCCTGGCTCTGGACAGGGGGATGCGTCCGATCTGCATGGAGATGAAG
>DDXG01000311.1:8250-14884 GCA_002347125.1 Phycisphaerales bacterium UBA2266 | reverse complement strand
GCCTCCTCCACGCTCTTCAACAACGAGACCCTGCCCCTGGCCTGCACCGTCCACTACGAGTTCCCCGCCCGCGGCAACCAGCCGGGCCTGAGACTCCATTGGTACGATGGCGGCATCATCCCCGCCCGACCACCCGAACTCGACGCCGGCCGCGAACTGTCCCGTGAAGACGGCCTGCTCTTCATCGGCGACAAAGGCACGATGTACGTCGAAGGCTGGGGCGGCCACAGCCCGCGCCTCATCCCCGAAGAGAGAATGAACGCCTACAAACGCCCCCCGAAGACGCTGCCCCGCTCCATCGGCCACTACGAAGAATGGATCCAGGCATGCAAGACCGGCTCGCCCACCCGCTCCAACTTCGACTTCGCCGGACCGCTCACCGAAGCCGTCCTGCTCGGCACCGTCTGCGTCCGCGCCGGCGGCAAGACCCTCCACTGGGACAGCGCCAACCTCAGAATCACCAACGATTCGGATGCCAACAACCTCCTGCACTACGAATACCGAAAGCCCTGGACGCTCTGATTCGCCGCTCGGCCGCACGGTCCTCATCGCCAATACCCGCTCCCGCTGGGGCCGAAGCCGCCGCACCATCCGCGACGCCGTACAGTGCCTCCGCGGCCGCTCCATCGCCTTCACATTCCACACGACCCGCCACCCGGGTCACGCCAGGCAAACGGCCGCCCAGGCGGCCTCCGACACAGACACCCTCATCGTCTGCGGCGGCGATGGCACCGTCAACGAGGTCATCAATGGTCTGTGCTCGGCCCCCGGCGCGAGAAGACCCCGCATCGGCATCATCCCCGCCGGCTCCTCCAACGACATCGCCCGGACACTGGGCATCCCACTATCCCCCAAAGCCGCCTGCGAGACGATCCTCGCCGACAGGACCCGCGCCATCGACCTGGGCTGCATCAACGGCCGTTACTTCGCCATGGCCTCGACGGTCGGCCTGTTCGCCGCCGTCGCCGCCGAGAGCAACAAGCTCAGGGGTCTTTCCGGGGCCGTCCGCTATGTCGCCGCCGCGCTCAAGGTCATGGCCGTCATGCCCGACCCCTGGCGGATGACCCTCACGACCGACACCGCGACATACGAAGGCGACTTCGGCGTAGTGCTCGTCAACAACATGCCGCGCTACGGCGGGCTGCCCTTCCAACCGGCCGCCGACCCGGCCGACGGGCTTCTCGACGTGTTGCTGGTTCCGCCGGTTACCCGGAGGCAGGCCGTGGCGATGATCCCCCGTGTCCTGCGCGGCCGGCTCGCCGACCACCCGATGGTAACAGCCTTTCGCACCGCAACTCTAACGATCCAACTCGACCGGCCCGCCCCGGCTAACAACGACGGCGAGTGCCTGCCCCAGTTGCCCACCGAGATTCACTACACCACCAAGCCGGCCGCCATCGCAATGCTCTGTTGAAAATCCCTTTGAAATGGCGCAAGGCAGCTGCAGGCTTGTGCGTATAATCCCCATGACAGCCAATCACGGCAGGCAACCAAGGAGTCAAAGATGTCGCAACGGTATGAATACAAGTTCGTAAGGCTCGGCCAGGGCTTCATGGGCGTCAAAAGGGCCGCCCGCGAGCAATACCAGCAGGTCATCCACGAAAACGCCCGCGATGGCTGGCGGCTCATCCAGATCTTCTCGCCCGGCGTAGGCCCCTACGGCGGCGCCACCTACTACGAACTCATCCTCGAAAGGCCCGTCCCATAGTCGTAGAACCGCAGGGTGGGGCTTGCCCGCCATCACAAACGCAAAACGCGAAACGTGAAACGCAAAGCCAAAGCTCAAAACCCGAAACTCAACACCCTCCCCGCGGCTGGGCACGGGCTTTGACTTTTGAGTTGTGGCTTTGGGTTTTCAGATTTGAGTTTGCAGTTACAGCCCCCGTGCAGCATCAAGTATCAAGCATCGAGCATCCCCTCGTCAATCGTCTCTCACGCGGTTCTCCGCATCCCTCCACGGCGACCGAACCCGAAGCCCTCAAACTGCGCAACCGGCTCGGCCGCATATCGCCGTCGAGACTCCATCGGTCGCACGTCCTCCCTGAGCATAGGCCAACCGGCCCGCCCGCCTTCCAACGCACGGTTCAGAAACGCCTCCAACTCCAGTCGCATATTCTCGGATTCCATCGTTATACTCCCGCCCCAGGACGGGCTTATCTGCAAAGGTCTTCAATTCTCAAAAAAAGCCGCGGCCGTCCGATTGGCCGCCCGTTGTTTCTTCTACTCTATAAGAGACGCCCAAATGGCCCGCGGTAACGCTACCAAATGGGCTTTTTCTGCAAAAAATCTACGCCCCCAGCCCCCCATATTGCCCAAATCCCCAGAAATCTGAGCCCGTCCGATAAACTCCCCTCGCCGGACCCCCGTAGTAGCCGGTATTTGATCTGACATTCACGCCACATTGGCGACTGTCTGTGCGGTGTGCCGTCGTAACCGCACCTCGTCACAATACCCCGCGGGTCAATCCGCCCAACCGCCTTGCCGGCCGCATTGCACGCATACCGGATATCGTTGCCGTCAGGATACACACACCACCGCCACAATCCGGTCAAGCCCGTCGTAGGTATAGACCGTCGTCTGGGCGGAAGGGCGATCACGGCTTCATAGCCTATCATCCCTATGTTGTTGAGCGGCGGCTATGCCTGCTGGTGCTGCGGAAAGAGCGTAGCGGGGCTCGATTCAACGCGGCGCTACTCAAATGGTGCTTCGACTCCGAGCACGATCTTCACATCCTGGTCACCGGCCGCAGTCTTGACGCTGCCTCGAAGTTGTGGGTCATCACCAAACAAATCACTACCAACCAGATAAACAGGCCCAGGGACCAAGCCTTCTATCTTGAATGAACCAGTCGCGTCTGCGTTGACCTCTCGGAAAGGCTGATGGTATAGCCTCGGGTGGCCGACAGCGACAACTCTGGCTCTAGGCAGTGGTCGCCCATCCTCATACAACACCTGCCCGGCCACTGACATGACCGCATCACTCAGTATCAGCGGCTCAAGGCTCACGTGATCGGCCGAAACATCTGCAAGATTAACGTCGATAGCTTTCTGATCGTATTGCAGCGAGTTGACTGACAGCCGATAGAGCATCCCCTTGGGGACAGATGGCACTCTGAAAGTCCCCTCCGTATCCGTAGAAGGAGTGGCCGCGCCGATATCACTTCCTGGTTGCCCAGGGACGTTGGCGGTCACGTACACCGTGGCGCCGGCAATTGGGTTACCCTTGGCATCCTTGACCGTCCCTGAAAGGGCAATACCGTCTTCCAGGACAATATGATACCGCTGCTTGTCTCGGTCTATCTGTGCGCATGCGCACTTCCGCCCGTCGGGGGCCCACGCAAAGAGGTATTCGGGAAATGTTGCGGTCTCCACCGCATTCGGATCACGTTGAACCTCGAACGTGCCGTCAGCCCTCGTGTAGGAGATGTACTGGGCATCAAGAACCGCTACGGTGATCGGAAACAAGTGAATCCTGGCCCGTGAGACGGGCTTGCCTGCACGATCGCTGACAATACCGCTTATAAGGCAGGCATTCTGCTGTGACGATTCCGGCGCATGCAACTGTGGGTCATTGCGCCGGCATCCTGTCATCGTAAGCAAGGTGACGCCAGTAGTCATGGAAGCGAGAGCGATCCACAGGACTGAGTTCCCATGATCAAGTGTTCTGTGCACAATGGCCTCCTTGGAATGAACGATCTGCTGCAGTCACAAAAACGCTCTTGCCACCTGCCGAAACCAGCCCTGCCCTTATTACAGGTGGCGGACTAGGCTCTCTTATGAAGCTGTAGTATTGCTGGCCGGATAGTTGGCCCCCGGGCCTTCCAACATTCGCCGGCTCCATTAGGCACCAGATTGTCCCGGGCAAGAGAAAGCCCCTTCTGCCTGCCGTAGCATTTCTTTATCCACTACCGGAACGGTCGAAATCAGAGTCCTGATGGCCGAAAGCGTGTCCCCCGGCAAGCAGGTCTTGTAGATTGTGCGACAAGGGCCTTCAATTTCGTATAGGAAGATGAACTGCTCGGTCTCTCTAATGCGCCGGAACATGGGCCATCTCATACGCCATTCATAGAGGTCTGTTTTGCAGCCGAGACCTTCTTTGTCCAAACGGAATCGTCTCTCACCATACTTGTTCCATGACCTGAAATGACCTTGTCCAATGAGACGCGCTGCTCGAAATGGAATGATGACTCCTAGAGGACATGCCACCAAGAGCAAGACGAATAAGACATCGTACCCTGAACCACTGTAGATGCCACCAACTGCCGCAGTCACAACAAAGATAAGCAGAAGGATCATGCCATAGAAGTAGAACGCGCGCGAAGCGAGCATCCGGTCTTTGAGTGCCTTGCTGAAGTCTCTTGATTCCGGTTGCATAACAAACTCTACAGTAGCCATACGCGTTCGCCTTTCTGGTTGTGGTAGAGCACAATACGACCGATTGCCGTGTTCTACCAGAGAGGACGTGTCTGCCATCCTTAGGNNTCCAGCATCTCCAACAACCTTGGCTTTTCAAACGGCCGATTCAATCCTGCCACACCATCGCCCGCCCGTCAAGCAAAACCCGCCAACCCCGCTCCCGTTGGCCGCCGCTGGTTGCCCCAAAGGCGGCCAACACCCCTCGCGGCCGCAGGCCGCGCCCCATCGAGGCGGCCCGGACAGATCAGGAGGGTCAGTACCATACCTGTTGCAGTTACAGGCTGCTTGAGTCTCATGGTAGCCGCAATTGTCAGTCGTCTCGGCATCGCCCTAGCCATCAGGATACGCCACCGCCGTAATCCGGTCAAGCCCGTCGCAGGTATAGACCGTGGTCTGGGCCGTGGAGCCGCCGATATCGGCCTCTATATGCGTAATGGTGGATACCTGCCCATCAGAACTACTCGCCTCGGTCGGCCCCTGGACTACAGCAGCCGGACGCAGAACAATGGTCAACTGCCCCCGTCTTCCGGCGGATGAATGTGTGTCTCGGTATCGCCTTGGCGTTCCTCTTGGAGTGACACACGAACAACCACGTCGCTACTGCCTGCCATCACTGCCACCTGCTCTTCCAAGTCGCCGACGGGAAGAGTAATACTCAGCCACACTTCTCCGGGGCACAGACCCTTGATGCCAAACCTCCCTTCACCGTTGGTTGTCGCCTCTTTTTCGGGTTGTCCTTGTCCGTAAGTGAGAACGTGCGCGCCAGCCACAGGATTGCCTCCAACATCCAACACTACCCCGGACACCGACAAGGGCGCTGGTTGCAGAACCAATGGGTCGAGTCCAATAATATCCGTTTTACGCGTTTTCTCAGCGAGCGACACTTGAAGTTCGGCCTTGCCGTAACCACCCGCCGTAGCCGACACGGCGTAGTTGTAACCATCGGGTATGCCCGGCACATCAAATCTCCCGTCTTTCCTCGTCACTATGCCAGGGTGGGTCACAGTCTGGCTCCAGAAGCGAGTGCGCAGCTTAACCTCAACCTTCGCCGCCGGAATTGGCGCACCATTAGGATCGCCGACGAAACCACGAAGGACCTTTCCCTTGTCAAGCTTGACAATTACGTTACGCCGTGGCTCGCTAATCTGAGCAATAGCACCTATATTACGACGCGGGTGCAGGGCAACAATGTACGCATTAGGATCCGGAACACGCATGCGGGCGATAGTCCATTCCTGTGTCAGCTCAAATTGGCCATCGCGCCCCGACACCACGAATGTATTCGGCGGGCCAGGCCGCAACGTGATGATAACACCCGCGGCGGGACGATTAGCTGTATCCACAACTCGCCCTGCTATAGTGACAACATCAGGGCAATACGACGATACTCCAGGTTTTCTCAGCGTGATCTTGATTCCGGTATCGCCCGCCCGCACCGTGCTTAGGCTTTCAAGGAACTCCTTGCCGGTCGTAACCGCTCGAATGTACAGCGCCCCTTCAGACAATCCGTCAATCGTAAAACGCCCAGCAGAGTCTGTACGGGTGATTCCACTTGACTGTTCTACAGACCCATACCCAACAACCGCCACGAGAGCATCCGGCACTGGGAGCCCATTGGCATCGAATACTTGACCCGAGACCGACATATGGGAACGTCGCTCTGAGGCACTCAGAGCCCACACGTGCACGCCGACCGTCAACAGGGTAATAGCACAAAGGCACTCTTTAACAGAAGTGGTCATTCACAATCTCCTGGTAATACCCGATTTGACCCGCACGTCTGTGTCCATCTGTGAAGTCTGTGGCTTCAACCATCAATCGCACATCAGCCCTCATCGTGTCCGTCGCAGATACAGCACCGCATCCCCCTCGAACGGCGCCGTAAACTCCCGCCTCCCGTCCCCCGCCTCGACCCGCTCCTTCTTTGCCACCTGCCCCGTCGAAGGATTGAACCACTCGCACTCATACCCCCCGGCCGCAAGCGTCACCTCAAACGACCGCGCCTTGGCATCCGGATTGTAGATTAGGTACTCGGCCCCCGGCCTGGCCAGGCAGTAGCCCGTGGAGGCCAGCTCCGGCCGCGGCCGCATCGCCGTCAGGTCCATCCGCTCGGCGTATTGCCGCGTGTACCCCATGCCCTTGCGAACCGGCTCAAACCGGCTCTCGAACTTGCCGCCCAGCACATCGCCGTCGTACGGGTCCATGAAGATTACGTTGTG
>DDXG01000311.1:1305-8225 GCA_002347125.1 Phycisphaerales bacterium UBA2266 | reverse complement strand
GGATGCTGCTTGGCCTTGCCCTTCTCGTACTCCTTGATGAACCGGATGATATGGTACTGCCACGGCGTCGACGGCGGATGGTTCTCATTCGAGATCTCATACAGCACGTTGTCCAGGTCATTAACCGTGTCGATCACCTTGCGAACATAAGCCTCCTGCACGGCCGTCACATCCTTGTTCACCAGCTCATGGACCTCCAGCCCCATGCCATCGCCATCCACATCGCCATGAATGCCGTTGATGTTATTGGCCTTATTGAACGGATGGCCCTCCCACGCCCCCTTGGAGAACTGCATCGCCCAACCCTCGAACAGCATGATGGACACATAGATGCCCCGCTCGCCCGCCGCCTCCACGCGCCTGCGCAGCCGCCCGAAATACTCGTCCTCGTACTTCGTCAGGTCGAACTTCGGCTTGCCGTCCAGGGCATTGCCCGGCCCCGTCCGCTTCCACGGCTGAGGCGCCGCCGTATGCACCTTGTTCTCGTTGTTGGCCGTGGTGTTCCAGCTTACCGGCTCCCACGTCCAGAGCCGGATGAAGTTGTGCCCATACCCCTCCATCCACGCCAGGCACTTCTCGAAATCGAACGCCGGCGGCGGGTCGCTCGGCCCGATATCCACCAGATTCGCCCACGTGTGCGACCCTGTCAGGTAGACCGCCTCGCCCCGCCCATCCGCGAAGTACCGCGGGTTCTTCTCACACACCCGCAAAGGCCCCTCAAACCCCCAGGCCGTCCCCACACAAACCACCAACGCCGCCGCCAACGCAACTGTCCGCCGTCTCATAACTGTCTCCTTTCGGTTTTCAGTAGTATCCTGCTGGATTTTGCCGTTGCCACGGCCGGCCGAACCGCTAATATCATACCGACCCCGCACCGTCTTCGTCGCCCGTTTTCGCACGGAGAAACGAGAAAAATGAAGAAACCCGAGACAGACCTCGAAATCCTGGAGTTCGCCATCTGGAAGGAACGCCAGGCAATCCGCCTCTTCCGGACGCTGGCCGGGCGAATCAGCCACCCGGATGTCGTCAGCCTGCTTGAAGAACTCGCCGCCGAAGAACGCACACACATAGAGAAACTGGAATTGGAGATTCTCAAGACCGGGCGAACCGTCACGCCCGCCGCCGAACAGACCGACCCGGCCGACATCCTGTTCACCGGCAAGCTGGAGCTGGACATGACGGCGGCCGACATCCTCACACTGGCCGTCGAGAAGGAGGATTCCTCGTTTCGCCTCTACGTCAGCCTCATCCCGCAGATCCAGGACCCGGCCGCAAGGGAGGTGCTCATCGCCCTCGCCGAGCAGGAGGTCCGACACAAACTCCTCTTCGAATCCCAGCGACAGAAACTGATGACCGGCACGGACTAACCAGCAATACAAGACAAAGTAACACGCACCCGCGATACCTGTCATCTCCGAGGGTAGGACATGAGCCCGCAGATACAAAGCACCATTGTCTTGGTCATTGCCGCCGCCACCTCGATCTTTCTCATGATCCGTCTCAAGAAGTGGGCGTGGTGCATCGCTGTGCCTACAACGTGGGTCGTACTCGTCCTGGGGGGCTGGTGGCTCGCTATCATGGAGCACCCAAACGAGAATCCGCTCCTTAGACCTGCCCCTGGTCTGGCTTTCCTGGCCGTTCTGAGCATATTCTGGTGTACGCCCATCTACACGCTTCGGAGGATCGTCTTGATTTGTCATTCCATCAGGAAGAAGATGCCGGTGCCCCGGTCCGCGAAGCTGGCAGCATCTCTTCTGATCCTCGTGTCCCTGATGGAGATCCCCGCCATCATCGCTATTCCCCGCCTCGCCGTCTGTTATGCCAATAAGAAGATCAAGGCCGGCCTCGCCGACGCCGCGGCTCTTGCGGTCAAACCACGGACATTGGACCTGCAGGCCGTCAACAATGCCCCCCTGATATCCGTAGGTTACGCCGAGCTCCACATCGACCCCAATTCCATCACCAGCATCAGGAATTCCGGCAGTTCCGTCATGATTCGATGTGGAGACGCTGCCGTCGCCCTCCTCCCGCCGCAGAATCTCACTGTCCAGCAGTTCATGGCTTACGTCGAAGACGACGGTTTTCACTGGCCTATTGTATCCACAGCCGCCAAGCCACCTTCCAGGACAGACGTCCTCATGAGCCAATCTGTCGCCGCCGAAATGTTCAGGCAACGTATCGAACATCCCTTCCAGCATGATTTGGACTGCCTGAACACGGTGCCGCTGACCGCAATGCAGGCCTTTTCCCTGAATTCGCGAGAGTCAATGCGCTACTTGCTGCGGCTTTGGTCCAAGTCCGTGCTCCTCATGTGCGGTGGCCGTGGAGAGGTCGTGGTGTTCCACGGCCCCCACATAGATGCCATTGTGTACAGTCACGCCTCCCAGAATCGGAGCAATCCCCATATCTTCGCGCGTACCGTCCCCATCACCCAAGGCATTGTCATCAATGCGCCCGACCCGCAACAATGCGAGCGTGTAGCACATGACATTATCGCCTCCTACCGTTTCGTCGTTACGGAACTGCCGTCCGACGCCGAACTCGATGCTCTCGTCGCAGAGCACATCTCCCGTCACCCGAAACTCGAACGCCGCACCGAGTCCGAGTAGCCAAGCGTCCTCGCCCGGCCCCCTCCCGCTCTGATGCATCCAGCGGTGAATCCGGGGGCAGGGGGCGCAGCCCTCACGGCGTTCGCCCATCCAGCCATCCCCTTTACAGGGCCACCGTCTTCCGCGACAATGACCTCACACAACAAACCTATTGCACCTTTGTGAAAGATCGAAGCTATGCGACCCGCATTGATCATTCTACTGGCAACGACCCTCTTGGCCTCGACCTTGCTCGCAACCGGCGGACCAGCGCCTTCCCAACCTCTCACCCTGCGGCAATTTGAGCAATCCGCCCGCGCCGAACTCAACGGCAACATCCTCGCCTGGTGGCTCGCCCACAGCATCGACACGCAAAACGGCGGCTTCCTCGGCCGCATCACCAACGACAACACCCCCATCCCCGACGCCCCCAAGGGCCTCGTCCTCAACGCCCGCATCCTCTGGACCTTCTCCGCCGCCTTCCGCGGCGAGCACAACCCCGCCTACCTCCGCATGGCCGACCGCGCCTACGACTACCTGGCCGCCCGCTTCCTCGACCCCCGGCACGGCGGCGCCTACTGGATGCTCGACTGCAAGGGCAACCCCACCGACGAGTCCAAGGAACTCTACGGCCAGGCCTTCGTCATCTACGCCCTCGCCGAGTACCACCTCGCCTCCCAGCGACCCGAGCCCCTCGCTCAGGCCCTCGACCTGTTCCGCCTCATCGACGCCAAATGCCACGACAACGACCACGGCGGCTACTTCGAGACCTTCTCCCGTGACTGGACGGCCGCCCCCAACGCCCGCCTCGCCTACGGCGTCGATTCAGCCGCCAAAACCATGAACACCCACCTGCACGTCCTGGAGGCCTGGACCAACCTCTACCGCGCCACAAAGGACGAACTGCTCGCCAGGCGCCTCCGTGAGATGATCAACCTCTTGACCGCGAAGATCATCAACCCGCACACCTACCATTTCGAGCTGTTCTTCGACGCCCAATGGAACTCCCAGAAACCCGTCGTTTCCTTCGGCCACGACATCGAGGGCTCCTGGCTGCTCACCGAAGCGGCCGAGGTCCTCGGCGATGGCCGGCTTTTCGAGCACGTCAAGGCCATCTCCATCCAGATGGCCGACGCCTGCCTCACCGAGGCCCTCGACAAAGACGGCGGCCTGTTCTACGAGGCCGAGCACGGCAAGATCACCATTGGCGACAAGCATTGGTGGGCCCAGGCCGAGACGGCCGTCGGCTTTCTCAACGCCTGGGAACTGCGCCCCGAAAAGCGCTTCCTCCGCGCCGCCAAAGCCAACTGGCAGTTCATCCTCACCCACCAGGTAGACCGCGAACACGGCGAGTGGTTCTCCGTCGCCCCCCTGGACAAGGCCCCCGACCCCAAGGCCCACAAGGCCTCCGAATGGAAGGCCCCCTACCATAACGGCCGTGCCTGCATGGAACTATCCCGCCGCCTCCACCACCTCCAACAACTCGAATAACCGTACCACGGCCATCCCATTCGTTCCGCTCAGGACAGGCCTGCCCGCGAAAGTAGCACGGGCGTCTCGCCCGTGAGTAGCATGGGCGTCCCGCCCATGAGTACCACGGGCATCTTGCCCGTGGATGCAGCATGGGCGCGCTCATTCGTCATGCGCATTGCGTATTGCGTCCGCCCCCCCTGGCATGGTGGCGAGGCCGTCCCGCCCTTGCGTGTCGAGGGCATCCTGCCCTCGCGTGTCGTGGGCGTCCCGCCCGCGCGTAGCACGGGCATCTTGCCCGTGAACAGAAGTAGCACGGGCGTCCCGCCCGTGAGCGTGTCGCGGGCGTCTCGCCCGCGATGAAAACAACGTTCCCAACGGCGACTCCACCAGCGACATTCGAAACACGAACGACGAAATACGAGAACAGCGACTCCACCGATGCAATACGCAATACTCACGATACACTACGATACACGAAATACGAATGGCGATATACCAAGAATATTGGATGTGGTAAGTCCACAGGTACAGCCGGTACGCTGTCCCCGCAGTTCACGTGTAGCGGGACGCGGCCACGAAGCTCTTCTGCGGGAGCACGTGCTCGCTATTGAAGTGAGTGAAGTCACGTAAGTTCACTCCGACACCTTCTCATAAGCCTGCCGTACGACGTGCATCGCCGCAGCCAACTGCGTCTTATCGTCAACATTGAACAGCGCGCCGCCACTCTCCGACGCATGTACCACGAATGCCCACTCGCTGGTGTCCTTCACTCTTTGCGTTGGGTCGTCGCATTCCCCGAAGTCCAGGTTCAGCAGCAATGACAGCCGGCGCTTCCGCGGGATCACCTCCAGGAAGAAATCGAAGACCCGGTAGGTGACGCTGTTCGGCCCGCAGAGTTCGATCACATCGTCGCCCAGGGCAAGCACCTGCTCGCGGAGCGCATCGAAGAGCGGCCTCGACTTCTCGAAGTCCAGCTTGTCCAGGCTGTACCGCGCGGCCTGCGCCTTGCGGTCTTCAAGCTCGGCCGTCTTGACCGCTTCAGCGTCAACGTCGAGGGGACGCCAGATCACTAGCGCCTTGGCGGCGAGGTCCTTGCCGCGCTTCTCCATCTCGGCAGCCGTCCATTGGGTCTGCTCGCGGATGAACTTGTTAAGTCGTAGCGGACTGTCGTTGAAGCCGCCCTTGATCTTCTTCTTCTCCGCAAAGCGACGGTCGCTGTACTCGGTGTTGTAGGCGGTCAGCGTCAGGTTCCCCAGTCGGTGGAGCCACGTTTCCCGGACGCTCTCCCAGTCCTTGCCGAGCATGGCCTTCCAGTCGGGGCGCAGGTCGTCGTTCTGCGGCATCACGTGCTCGATGGTGAAGCTCGACGTGTCGATTACTTCCTTGCTGTGATTCTCCAGCCGGTCCAGCAAGTAGTGGCAGTGCCGCATGTCGTACAAGTCGCGCATTTCGAGGGCCTCACGGAACTCGGCATCCGTGGGGAAACGCCGCTTCTTGCCTTGGCGATAGAGAGCCACTTTCAGGCTCAGCAGCGGCGAGTCCTCTTTGATCCGGTATGCCAGCGTCGCGAATATCTGGCCCAGGCTTCGGGTCTGCATCCCGCACACGGAGCGGCGGAAGACGTAGCTCTCCACCAGTTCAACCGCTTGGATGAACTCGGCTCGCGTGAGCGTCTTGGCCCGGCTGTAGCAGTCGTAGAGCCGCAGGACGACTGGCGAAGCGACCTCGACCAGAAGGCGCAGCCGGCGGAAAGGCTCGGCCAGCTTCGCGTCCGTCTCCTGCCCCAGGCTGTAGGCGATGTAGAAGCCGCCGAACCGGCGCAGTGCGGACAACACGTCCTCAACCTGGTCGTCCTTCACCGTGTCGAAAAAGTACCCGCGGAACCGCTGGTAGATTTCGTCCGACCTGAGTTGCTTGCTGGGCTTCAGTTGCAGCGTGAGGTGGTCGCGGACGAACTTGTCGAAGTCCGTGCGGTAGCGGGCGCCAAAGGCCGACTCAATCGGCTGCCAGTAGCCGTGGTAGAGCTGGGTCTGCCGTTCCTCGTCCTGCCGCATGAGCACGAAGTTGCGGATCAGGTCGGCCTGCGTGAGGTCCAGGCCGGTGGAGTTCAGGCTCTCGAAGATCATCTGCGGGTCGTCTTGCCCGCGGGTGAGGCAGACATCAACTGCTACGAGCTTCTTGATGCCGCGGTAGACTACGTCAAGGTCAGCGTCGGCGAGTTGGTTCTTGAAGAACGCAAGATTCTCTGTTATTCGCTCCGAAGCTACCTTCGGCGTCGCCCCGCCGTCCAGCGTGGCCGTCAGGGTGTCCTGGTCGGCCCTGCGCAAGTGAAGCTTGTAGCGCCGGTCGCCTCTGCCGTGGCGGTTACACAGGTAGTAGTCCTCCAGTGCCTCGCGTGTCGGCAAGTCATCTTCCGTGGCGGTCTCCTCCTCGCCCTGGCCGTCGGGCAGCCTGTCACGCAGCGCTGCCAGAAGCAGCGTCACCGTCGTCAGCCGTTGCTGGCCGTCGATAACCAGCCAGCGTGTGATAGTCGCGGAGGTCTCCGCCGCTGCCACGTAGACGATGGAACCGATAAAGTGAGCTTTGACATGCTCGTTCGACCCGGCACGGATAATGTCCTTCCACATCTGAAGGCAGTGTTTCGTTCCCCAACTGTAGTCGCGCTGAAACACCGGCACGATGAATTGCTTCGGACCTTCAAACAATCCCGTAAACGGCGTGTCTTCTGCCTTCATTGCGTTGTGCTCCGTTTCTCACATCAGCTATGCGGTACTTGGTGTTGCAGACTTCGATTCCGGATACATCATACTCATTCCTCACTACCTCACCATGTTCCTGGCCCAAAGCGACAAATCCCAC
>DDXG01000311.1:0-1240 GCA_002347125.1 Phycisphaerales bacterium UBA2266 | reverse complement strand
TAACGACTAACGACCCTCGACTACCGACTACGCGTCCATCGTCCATCGCCCCTCGTCCCCCTACCACCCCGGATCCCTGCGAACCTCCCCCTTAAGCCCCAGCGGCCCCACGATATAGACCGGGCTTTCCCCCAGCGGCACGCTCAGACTGCCCGTCCGCACGCGGTCGTAAGGCACGAACCGCCGCGTCCCGAACACATCGTAGACGGTCAGCCCCTGCGGATTATTCACCCGGATATACGCATAAGGCTTCACGCTCCACGCCACCATCACGTCCCTTCCCGCCGCCTCATCGCGGAACACCACGGCATACACCTCCGGCCCCAGAACCTCATTGCGCAGCCGCGCCGCCGGCTCCAGCATCCGCGTCATCCACCCGAACGCATAATACGCATACTTGGGCTCCAGATTTTCCCGCACCAGCCCCACCATATCCGCCTGGTCGAACTGCCTCGACCCCCCATCCTTCAGTGTCCACCAGAACACCTTCTCGATCCGCCCCGACGCCATCGCCAGCACGTGAAACCGCACCACCATATCCGCCTGCCGCAGTTCCGACGTCCCGTACGGGTGAATATGCGTATTCCAGCATATCTCGGTAATCCACATCGGCTTCGGCTCCCCGAACTGCTCCATCACCCCGGCCAGCTCCTGCGTCTGCTCCAGGAAGCTCATCCGCACCAGCGGATAATCCTCCGTCAGGTCGTGCCGGTGCCAGCTCTTGACATACTGGTCCAGCTCCCACCAGTCGAACCGCTCCTCCGGCCCCGACGGCGGCCGATACGGATGGAAACACGCAATATCGAAGCAGTCGTACGGCACCAGTTTCAGTATCCGCTCGGCCCAGAGCACATCGCAGAACGCCATATTGAGCCCCAGCACCCGCGCCTCCGCACTGGCCTCATGGATCGCCCGCCCGGCCGCCGCCAGCAGCGCCGCGTACTGCTCCGGCGTGCCCTTCCAGAACCCCCCATTCGGCTCGTTCCATATCTGCCAGAAACTCACCTTGCCCCGATACCGCCTCACCGCCTCCCGCGCGAAGGCACAGTAGGCCTCCACGCCCTCGGCCGTCAGCGGATCATGGAACTTCGGCGCATACGCCAGATTGCCGAACAGCAGCAGCCCATGCCCCCGGCACGCCTCCACCAGCGCATCATACCCCTGCCAGTCATAGACCCCCGGCTCCTTCTCGATGCGGCTCCACGTAAAATCCTGCCGCCCCCACTTGATCCCCGCCTCC
>DDXG01000343.1 GCA_002347125.1 Phycisphaerales bacterium UBA2266 | reverse complement strand
CCTGCGGAAGCAGATTCAGGAGAAACTGATCAAGTTCGCCACGCGGGTGCCGGTGTTCATGTATTTGACCGATTATAGGGAACGCTGTCTGCGCGACGTCATCACGCAACTGGAGCCTGGGCTGTTCAAGAAGGTCACAGGCTTGACGGTGAAAGACTTCGAGTTGCTGGTGACTCTTGGTGTATTCAATAGTGCACTGATGAACGATGCGGTGTACAAGTTCAAACGCTATGAGGACGCCAGCTTGATCTACACCGGTATTGACAAACATGCGGGCGAAGACGTCGGTCTTTACGACACGGTACTAAGCCCAAGGGACTGCGGGCGGACATTTGAGGATATGGGCGACCACATCTCGTAGATCTGCGTGACCGAGATTCCACCTTACGGGACCAGGGGTTGTAGATAGGTCAGCCATAGGGCGGGGATTTCTCTTAGGATGAAGAGGGGCATCTTGGTCAGGGGGTAGGATTCCTCTGCGGGGACGGTGTGGACGGTCCGGCCGAGGCGCTGGTAGGTCATTTTGACGCGGGGCAGGTGGTAGAAGTGGCTGACGGCCAGGACCCGCTCGGCGTGAATCTCGGGCAACAGGCGGGCGGTGTTGGCGGCGGTGCTGCGGGTGTTGCGGCCGTTGGGGTCGGCGATGACGGCCGCGGCCGGGATGCCGTACTGCGTGATGACCCGCCGGGCCGCGTCGGCCTCGCAGATGCCGCCGTCGCCGGGCCCGCCGGAGACGATAATCGTACGGGCGTAGCGGTCACTGTAGAGCTGGCAGGCGGTCCGAACGCGGTCGGCGAAGGCGTCCGAGAGGCTGCCGTCGGCGTAGACACGGGCGCCGAAGACGACGATGGCATCGGCCGGGCGGCGCTCGTCGATCTTGCCGAAGCAGTGCATCTGGGCCAGCGGCAAGGCCACGATGCAGACGCCCACGGTCGCGGCGATGGCGGCGTAGTGGCGGCGGGCGTGGACGGCCGGGATGCGGCCGGCGAAGATGACCCCTAGCACCACGCCGGCCAGGCCCAGGGCGATAAACAGCGCGAAGGGGACCGGGAAGGCGGCCGTGATCTGGCGGCGGGCCAGCAGGATGTAGAAGGAGGCAATATTGCGGCCGGTCACGATGAGCAGCGCCGCCAGCAACGCCAGCGTCAGCAGCCGCCGCTCAAATGACGGACGCGGACGCAGGCCGTAGATAATCATCACGGCCGCGGCCGCCGCCAGGATGCCGTGCGCCACCACCGGGGCCACCGGGCGAAAGTCGATCCACCAGGCGTTGAGGTCGAACGCGGGGTAACGCAGGGCCGCGACCAGGTTCAGCAGTGAAAACCCGCCTAGAAATAAGGCCAGCCCGCGGGCGATCTCCGAGCCGGTGACCCGGATAGGCGTCGGCGAGGGCTTGGTTTGCTTCTTTTTAGCCACAGATATCACGGATTATGTTACTGACCTTGTAGCCACAGATGTAACAGATTACACAGATTGTATCGTTGACGCCCTCTTGCCACGCCGACCCAAACGCATCATGCTGAGCCCCAGTCTGCAATGTTGAGCCCCAATTTGTCATGCTGAGCCCCAACTTGTCATGCTGAGCGCAGCGAAGCATCTCTCATTCTCGACGCCCGGACTTCTCGCATCGCTCACTGGGCCTGTTGGCGAATGGAGACATTGTCAAGGTAAAACACCGTGCGCGTCACCGCATTACTGACAAAGCCGATCCACGTGACTTCTTCCAGCCGGGGCGAACCGTATTCGAGGCCCTTGAACTCATGGGTCTGCCCGTCGGCGCCGGTGACGGCCAGGTCCCATCGGCCCGCGGCGGACTTGCCGACGGCCGCGGCGACCTTGATATGGACCCACTGGTCGGCCGGCAACGTCATGAGGGTGCGGCCGCGGACCTGGAGCTTGTCGTCGTTGATCCAGAAACTGGGACCCAGATCGTAGGGCGAGCCCGTCCAGTCCCGCCATTCGTGGTTCATCCGCACGCCGGGGCCGGTCTTGAAGTCAAACTCGCAGAGGCTGTGGCCGGCCTTGTGGTTGGGGGCGTAGACAAGGTGCGGATGATACGGGTGCTGGAGACCTTCGGAATCGGTGATCTTGAGGCTGCGAGAGCCGGAGGCGGCGGTTTCATCGGTGACGGCGATGGAATCGCCCTTGTTCTCGACGTTGGATTCGGCGTTGGCGGGCCGGGCTCCGATCTGGGTGTTCTCGAAGGTGTCGTGAATGGAAACGGCCGGCGGGTCCGGCGGCCATTCCAGCGGCGGGAACGTCGCGGAACGGGCCTTCGTTACCCATGCCGGGTCACCATAGACGCCCGCCTTCGAGTAGTCGAAGGGCTTGAAGCCGATCTTGAGCGCGGGCGAGTCGTCTTTGAGGCGGAAGTCGCCGTTATCCGGGTCGATGAAGCCGGGATCGGCGATGATGGAGTTCTTGTCGTGGCCGGTGGTCTGCCTCCATTTCTCGAAGTCCAGGCCCGCGAAACTGTGATTGGACGAGTCCGGGTTGAAGTAGCAGTTGTTGTCCATGTTCACGCGGACCTTCGTCCAGGGCCCGGAGAGCAGTTGGCCGGTCTTGTAGTAGACGATGTTGTTCTCGAAGGTGAAGGACAGGTGCTCTTCGACGCGGGTGGCCTGGACCTGGTAGAGCATACTGAAGGCCAGGATGTTGTTGCGGATGATATTCTCCTTGCCGTAATGCTGGTGGAAGCCGCCGGTCTTGACGTTGTAGACGAGATTGTTCTCCATGACGATGCCGGTGGAGCCCTCATCGGTGTAGAGTCCCCAGCCGCCGTAGGTGTAGGCGTAGATGTCGTGGAAGACGTTGTCGGTGATGCGGGTGCCTTCGGATGGGCCCAGGGTGTAGATGCCGCCCATGTCACTGAGCACCGCCCAGCCGATGTGATGGACGCGGTTGTGCGTGATGATGTTCCGCTTGGCCAGGCTGGCGGCATAGCCCCATCGCCAGCCGACGCTGATGCCGGTGTAGTAGAAGTCGCCGATGTCGTTGTGGGTGATGCGGTTATCGGAGGAATGGCCGATCCAGACGCCGACGGCGCAGGGGAAGATGCGCCCGCCCGCCAGCAGGATGTTGTTGTCGGCGGTGATGTGGCTGGTCTGTTCGTCGGTGTTCTGCCGCATGTCCGTCTCGCCGATGCGGATGCCGCCGGCGCCGAGGTCATGGATGTACGACTCTTGGATGCGGCAGTCGCGGCAGCCCCTGTGGAACCAGACCCCGTAGCCGCCGACATGGGAGATTTCACAGTCTTCCAGTAGGATATTGCGGGCCCCGTCGGCCATGACGGCGGCCTCAATGGGAGCGGCCGCCTGGGCAGGGTCGAAGCCCTCGGGCCCGGTGAGCAGTTGCTGGTGGCTGAAGGTCAGGCCCTTGAGGCGGACATGCTCGACGAACTTGCCGGCCCGCGGGTCGCCTTCAATACGGATGAGCTTGTCGATGACGGGGGCGACGACGTCGGCGGAGTCGATGGCCTCGCCGGGGCGCGGCCTGTAGTAGAGGGTGCCGTCGCGGTCGAGGAACCATTCGCCGGGTTCATCGAGGGCGGCCTTGTAGTTCTCCAGGTGGTAGGGCGTGCCCTTGACGAGGGGGTTCCATGACTTCATCTTGCCGCCGTCGGTGGTCAGGGTGTTGGCGGCCGGGTCAAGGCCGTCGATGAAGCGGCGGGTGTTGTCCCATTTGTGATAGGCCACCAGCATCACATCGTTGAGGGCCTTTGTATCGAGGGCCTTGAGGGGGGCGATATCCTCGGGCCGGGCGCCGATGGTCTGGCGGAACGCGGCGCCGGCCTTGCCCTGGCCCGGTTCAAGGCTGGCTTCGTTGATGCCGAGCATGTAGAAGTAGAACTTGTCGGGTTCGCGGGCCCGGATGGCACGGCTGCCATTGACGAAGAGTTGCTCGAAGTACCACCGGCCGGCCTTCACATCGGGGATTGTGGCGGTCCAGAGCCCGTCGGGGGCCTGTTTGAAGCCGGTGATGCGACGGCCGCCGGAGAAGATGGGCCGGGCGCCGGGTGCCGCCTCGTAGGTGATGGGGGCATCCGCCGTGCCACTGTCGGCGGGCGTCAGGGTCAAGGGCTCATTGAGCGTGTAGCGGCCCTCGGCGATGATAACGCGGACGGTGGTGGGCGCGGCGGCACGAATGCGCCGGATGCGGTCGCGGGCCCCATTGAGGCTCGCCAAGGGGCCGTCGGTCTTGTCGGTGTTTGGCTGCTGGATGGTCCCGGACCAAGCGTCGTTGCCGTTGGGCGCGATATAGAGGGTCTCGGCGGCGGCCACGGCGGACAGGGCCAGCAGCAGGGCGACCATCAGCACTTTAGTGGGCTTTGTGGCGATCATTCTGTCATTCCTTTCACAATGTTGAAATGGTTCACAGACGAGTATAGCGTCCAGATGCGGGCGTGGAAAGAGCCAAGGACAACGAGGGATGTGCGTGGGACGGAATTGTGTTGGCGCAGGCTTGCGAGGGGTTTAGGCTTGGCAATATGGACTTGCAGCAGATAAGAGACAAGCTCGTGGAGGGAGTCAGGACCAATGCGTATGCCGACGCGATCAGGTCGCTGGCGGTGTTCGGTTCCTATGTGAGGGGCGAGGCCGGGGCCGATAGCGACGTCGATGTGCTGGTTCGATTTACGGATGATGCAAAGATCGGCTTCTTCGAGTATGTGCGGATTCAGCGGGGTCTTTCCGAGGCGGGGGGACAACGGGTGGATATGGTCACTGAGGCGGCGCTGAGCAAGTATATTCGGGACCGGGGCCTCAGGGAGGCGCAAGTGGTCTATCAGAGGTAAGGCCGCATAGGATAGAGATATGACAAGAGACCATCAGGTGATTGGAAATGTTGGGCTGTATTGGACATGTTACCATTTGTCACGGATGGGGTGGAATGCGATGCCAACATCCAGAAATGCGCGGGGCGTAGACATTCTCGCCTACAATCGTGACTGTACTCGAACGATCAGTATCCAGGTGAAAACACTGAGCAAAACGCCGCCCGTCCCTCTTGGACCGTCTCTGAATAAGATCATGGGCGATTTCTGGGTGATCGTGAACAACGTTGCTGCGTCGCCCCAAACGTATGTCCTTCGCCCCCAGGAGGTTGAGAAATTGGCACACCGGGGAGTGAAGGATGGAAAAGTGTCATACTGGCTGCAGCCGGCCGCATACGACAAACAGAAATTCCGCGAGGCATGGCACAGAATTGGGGACCCGGATTGACGGCGGGCCGGAGCGCACTTCGTCGGGTGTGGCGACGTGGCGTCCATCGGGCGGCAGGTGTGCTAAAGGCTCGGAGGGTAAGGTTGACGGGGGGCGGGCAGGGGGATAGAATCCGGCTTCTTGTTGGGGCCATGGGTGTGTTTCCATCTGCTGGTTTCGGTCGTTCGGCAGGCCCCGCGGGGATTCCTGCCTGTGCAGGAATGACAGGGTCGCGGTGGGCGGTCGACGGATCTGGAAAGAAGGTGCGATGGCAACGGTTAATGAGCATTACTTGAAGCTGAAGGCGGGGTATCTGTTTCCGGAAATCGGGCGGCGGGTGCGGGCGTTCAAGGCGGCCAACCCGGGGGCGGACGTCATCAGTCTGGGGATCGGGGATGTGACCCAACCGCTGGCGCCGGCGGTGGTGGCGGCGATGAAGGCGGCCGTGCAGGAGATGGCCGACCCGCGGACGTTTCGCGGCTATGGGCCCGAGCAGGGGTACGCCTTCCTGCGGGAGGCGATTGCCGAGCATGACTATCGGTCGCGGGGGGCCGAGGTTGCGGCCGATGAGGTCTTCGTCAGCGACGGGGCCAAGTGCGATACGGGCAACATGCAGGAGGTCTTCGGCCTGGACAACGTGGTCGCGGTGACCGACCCGGTCTACCCGGTGTACGTGGATACGAACGTGATGGCGGGTCGGACGGGGGCGGGCGATGCGGCCGGTCGGTATGCCGGGATCGTCTACATGCCCTGCACGGCCGAGAATGGCTTCACGCCCCAGCCACCGAGCCAACCGGTGGACCTGATCTACCTGTGCTATCCCAACAACCCCACAGGGGCCGTCGCGAGCAGGCAAGTGCTGGCCGAATGGGTGGCCTACGCCCGGGCGCACAAGGCCGTCATCCTGTTTGACGCCGCCTACGAGGCCTTCATCACCGACCCGGCCATTCCGCACTCGATCTATGAAATCCCCGGTGCACAGGAGGTAGCCATCGAGTTCCGCAGCTACTCCAAGACGGCCGGCTTCACAGGGGTCCGGTGCGGGTTCGCCGTCGTGCCCAAGGCCCTGAAGGGCTACACGAAGGCGGGCGAGTCGGTGGACGCCAACCGGCTGTGGAGCCGCCGGCACACGACCAAGTTCAACGGGGCCTCCTATGTGTCGCAGGCGGGCGCCGCGGCCATTTACACACCCGAAGGCCGCCGCCAGGTCCGACAGACCATCGACATCTACATGGGCAACGCGGCGCTGATTCGCCAATCGCTCCAGAAGCTGGGCTATGAGGTCTATGGCGGGGTCAATGCCCCGTACATCTGGATGCGGACGCCCAATGGGATGGATTCGTGGGCGTTTTTTGACCTGTTGCTGACGAAGGCCCACGTCGTGGGCACGCCGGGCGCCGGGTTTGGTTCGGCCGGACAGGGGTATCTGCGACTGACGGCCTTCGGCACGCCGGAACACTGTGCCGAGGCCCTTCGGCGGATTGAGAAGCTGTGACTCGATGCTGGATACTCGATGCTCGATGCTCGATCCTCGATTCTGGGTGCTCGATACTCGGCGGGGTGGCGGCCTTTGCCGCAGGCAAGGGCCGAGCCGAACCAGCCCCTCGCTGCGCGAGAGGCTGCCACCCCACTCGTAGAACTTCCAATTCAAAGTTGCCGGTGTGTTGATGGTGGTTGCTTACGTGGGACTTGGGTCGAATCTGGGGGACAGGGCCGCTGCGCTGACGCAGGCCCTGGAGGCGATGGATGCGGACTCGCGGATGCGGGTCGTGCGGTGCAGCCGGTTCATCGAGACCGAGCCTCTGGGCCCGGCCGGGCAGGGCAGATACCTCAACGCCGTCGCGGAGATCCAGACGGACCTGCCGGTGCGCCGGTTGCCCGTGGTGTTGCGTTCCATCGAGGACCGGCTCGGCAGGGTCCACGGCGAGAAATGGGGGCCGCGCAGCATCGACCTGGATGTGATCCTCTACGGCGATGCGGTCGTCGATGAGCCGGACCTGCACGTGCCGCACCGCGAAATGCACCTGCGGTCGTTCGTGCTGGCGGGGCTGTGCGAGATCGCGCCGGGGCTGGTCCATCCGGTGCTGGGCGAGACGGTGGATGAACTCTACCGGCGTCTGGGCGGCGGCGATTACGCGTTGGATGCCGCCCGGCCGCAGCTTGTGAGCGTCGCCGGGGTCATTGGCGTCGGCAAGACGACCCTGGCGGAGGGGTTGAGTGCCGCGATGGGGGGGCTGTTGCTGAGGGAGCCTTACGACACAAATCCTTTTCTAGCCGCGGTTTATGGCGGCAATCACGACCTGGCGCTGGATTCGCAACTGTACTTCCTGGCAGGGCGGATGGAGCAGTTGGACCGGGAAGGGCTCTCGGCCGGCGCCCTGGCGTTCACCGACTACGTATTCGATAAGGAGCTGATCTACGCTCGACGCCTGCTGGACGGCAGGCAATTGGCGTTGTACGAGCGGATATTCCCGCCGGTGTGGGCGCACGTGGCCGATCCGGTGCTCGTGATATACCTGCGGGACACGGTCTCCGGGTGTCTGGGACGGATCCACAGACGCAATCGGCCCTATGAGCAGCGGATCGAGGCGGGGTTCCTGCAGGCGCTGTCGGAGGATTATGAGGGGTTGTTCCACGATTGGAGACGTTGTCCGGTGATTCGGCTGGATGTGGCGGGCTTCGATGGCCGCGACCGCGACCAGTTGCAGCGCCTGGCCGAGCAGATAAAATGGTACGTCAGTAATCGCTAGCCGGTCGTCGCCGATACCCCCGGGGCGTGTCACCCTGAGCGAAGCGAAGGGTCTGGACGGCAAAGATGCCAGATTCTTCGCTTCGCTCAGAATGACAACCACAGTGGTAAGCCTGTGTGCGAGCGCTTTGTGAGTCGGATGTCGTGTGTCTTGAGTCGTTCACTGTGAGTCCTCATGCAGATTGCTGAAACGATTGAAGCTGTTCGCAGCCTGGTGTCGCAGGCTCGCAGGCAGGGCAGGCGCGTGGGCTTGGTGCCTACGATGGGGGCCCTGCACCGGGGGCATGTTTCGCTGATTGAGGCGGCCGGGGCGGCCTGCGATTTCGTGGTGGTGAGCATCTTCGTCAATCCCACGCAGTTCGGACCGGGCGAGGATTTCCAGGCGTATCCGCGACCGATGGACGAGGACCTGCGGACATGCCGCGAGGCGGGGGTGGACGTGGTCTTCGCGCCGTCGGCCAAGCAGATGTATCGGCGTCCGCAGAAGGCATGGGTAGACGTGGAAGGCTTGGCCGAGGGCTTGTGCGGAAGGTCGCGGCCGGGGCATTTTCGGGGCGTGGCGACGGTCTGTGCCAAGCTATTCAACATTGTCGGGCCGGATGCGGCGTTCTTCGGGCAAAAAGATGGGCAGCAGGCCGCGGTGATCCGGCGGATGGCCGAGGACCTGGACATGCCGCTGGAGATCGTGGTCTGTCCGACGGTGCGGGAGGCGGACGGGTTGGCGATGAGCAGCCGCAACCAATACCTCACGGCCCGGGAGCGTGCGGTAGCGCCGCTGGTGTACAAATCGCTGGAAGCGGCGCGGGCGGCGGTTGACAAGGGCGAAAGAAACGTCGAGGCGATTCAGGAACAGATGCGGCGGGTGCTGGGCCAATCTGAATTGATCCAGCCGGAGTATCTGAGTGTCGTTGACGGCCGGACAATGGAGGAACTCAAGCAGGTGGCCGGCCGTGTGATGATCGCCGTCGCGGTGCGGCTTGGGACGGCCCGTCTGATTGACAATATCGTAGTTGAACCTGCCTCCTGAAGGCGATAGGATGGCCGCCGGCGGCAAGAGCCATGAAGGACGATCTGAACCACGCTATCTATATCAGGCTGATGAGGCGGCTGACGCCGGAACAGCGGCTCGCCATAGCGTTTGACCTGTCGGAATTCTCGAAGCGGCTCTTCATCGAGGGATTGCGCAAGCTCTGCCCCGATCTGCCGCAGGCCCGGTTCAGACAGTTGGTTATGCGGCGTCTTGAAAGATGTCACAATCGGGATTACTGAGAGCCGTTGTTGCAGCGAAAGGCCGAACCGATTGACGATGAATGACTCACGCCATAAGGGGAACGGATCATGCAAAGAACAGTCTGGCGAATGGCACTTGTGGTATTGGTGGTTGTGGCCATGGGGGCAGGGGCGGTTGCGGCGGGGCAGGCCGGGGTCGAGGATGGATTTGTCAGCCTGTTCAACGGGGAGGACTTGACGGGGTGGGATGGCGACCCGCGGCTGTGGTCGGTGGTAGACGGGGCGATTCGTGGGCAGACGACGGCGGAGAACCCGGCCAAGGGCAACACGTTCCTGGTCTGGCGCGGCGGTAACGTGCGGGATTTCGTCCTGAAGATCAAGTTCCGGATTGAGAACGGCAATTCGGGGATTCAGTACCGCAGCAAGGAGGTGGACAAGTGGGTGATCTCCGGCTACCAGGCGGAGGTGGTGAATTCGCGGGGGGTGGGTTTTCTGTACCATGAGAAGGGCCGCGCTGGGTTGGTGAATGTCGGGGATATGGTGGAGATCGACGGGCGGGGCAACAAAGCCGTCGTCGGCAAGGT
>DDXG01000261.1 GCA_002347125.1 Phycisphaerales bacterium UBA2266 | reverse complement strand
TCCCAACCCCGCCCCAACATCCTCCACACCACGCACCGCCTCATGGAGCAATCTTACGCCGATGGTACGCTGACCTTCACCATCAAAGGCCCGGCGCAAACCCCCGCCACCGTCAGAGTCTCCGCCCCGAACCCCAGCGCCCTGAAGATCACAGCCCAAACCCCTGACAACACCCCCATAGAAGTCCAAACCCACCCCGCCCCCAACACGCTCCTGCTAACCTTCCCCAACCACCCCAAACGCGTCACAGTCACAGTCCAATAGCCCACATAATCCCCGTCGCAGAGGCAGCCCCCCGTAGCTGCCCGCATCTACTCGCATCGCAGTGACAGCGTCATCACCAACCATCGGCGTAGGGTGTGCAACTAGTTGCACACGCGGACACTGCTGAAGCACGAATCTGCCCCTAACGCTCCTCCTCAGTACGAACCCGCCGGTAGTTCTCCAATAGTCCCCTCACTGAGGAGGCTCGCTGCAGATGTACATCGCCACGCAAAGTCACTTCATTTCCGTCATCCGCCCCCGGTCCATATAGCCCCACCCATACGACATCATTGGCATCATTGATCCACTGCGCCCTCCAGAAACGCATCCGCCCGCCCTCATAATCCTCATTATCTTGGTTATCATCAATGCCCCTCATCTCGTGCCATCCTGCCACATGCGAGGATTCAACCTTCGGCCCCAGCAGGTCATAATCCAGCCTCTGCCACCCGGCCTCCTCCAGCAGCCTGCCAATAAACCCGAGAGTCTCTGCCGCCGGATAGGATCCCTCGACGCTGAAAGACATCGCCCATTCACGCCCGCCATAGTACTCCACATCATACGCTCCATCTGGCACACGCATATACTCAGGGAACTCCGCCGGACGCTCGGCCATCGGCCCGGGGTACAGCCTGAAATACAGGGGAGCCACACGAATCACGGGCCACTGCGAAAAAGTCACAGCGCCAAACACAACCGGCACGACCACCCCCGCCACCCGCAGTCGAACACCGACGCACAGCCGCCGGACATTCCACAGACCCAGCCCAACCAGAGGCACCCACGCAATTGCACCCAGACCCACCGGGGAATAGCTTCTGTAAACCAGGATAACAACCGATGCACCGATGATTGCTGCGGCTAGGGAAAACGCCCGCCCCATGAAATGCCACAGCAGCAGACCCATGGCGCCGCCCATCAGCACGTATGCCCCAAGAACATCGACATGCATCGTCGTGATCACATGTCGCCCCAGCCACAGCAACCCAAGCCCCACCGCAATACCCGCCAGCCCGGCCGTTAATAGCCGATCGTGCCCTCTCGACCGCCCACGCTCCGCGTCGCCTGAAGCCGCCTGCCTGAGATACCGCCTTTCATAGATGCCGTGCGCCATCAGAACCAGCGCCATCAAGAGTATCAGTCTGAGGAGTCGTCCCAACAACATCAATGTCACGGACCCGCTTGACGACGTCAGAAAAGACATTCCCGTGATATCCAGAGGGTCACCGTACTTCCACCGTTCCATCACCAGTCTGCCCAGGTCCGGAGTCCCCGACCACAACAACGCCAGCAGCCAGACACCCGTCACCCGCGCCGCGTGAATCGCACCATCTGTTCTCGTCAGGCCCCAGACACACGCCGCCAGGAACACGCTGGGCAGCAACCATTCAATCCACGCTTGATAGGTGTAGCCCCGTAGGTATTGATAACGATAACCGGACCATCGCAGAACCAGGCCGCCCGCGGTCATCACGATCCAGAAGCAGACAAGCGCCCTGTACCCCCACCACACCGCGTTCGGAACCGCCGCTTCCGACGTCTCGAGTTCTTCTTCACTCATTTTGCCAATCCCAATGGAGTCGGCACCTGCCTCGAATCATCCTGATAGCCGCCGAAGCAGTACTCCTGCCTTTCAATTGTACCCCAATCATCCGCCTTGTCCAGCACCTCTACGCCCCCAACACCTGTTCGTCATCCGCCGCTCCCACCGTACCCATCGACCTATCACTCCCGCACAATCTGCCGCTGGTTGCCCTCAAAGCCAGAAAGCTATAGACCGCCCCTCGACTCCTCCGCCAAGGCACGGACTCCCGGGAGCAGCAGCTTCTTTCAGTCGCGCCCGACATCTGCCTTGACTGCCCGCCTTCCGCCGCATATCCTTACGCCATGCCATATTCACCCTTCATCGACCGTTTCCCCGACCTCGGCGAACTCGAGACCCGCTCGATCACCGTGCCCCGCGGCAGTGACGTCGGCCTGCCGTCCGGCGAATACATCTTCTTCGAGATGTACTGCGACGATCCCGGCTGCGACTGCCGCCGCGTCTTCTGGATGGTCCTGTGCAAGCAGCTTCCGGGAAGGATTCTCGCCGTCATCACCTACGGCTGGGAAGACCGCTCCTTCTACGCCCAATGGCTCGGCTTCGCCGACCACGACATGGTCACCGAACTCAAAGGCCCCATCCTGAACGCCGGCAGCCCACGATCCAAGTATGCCCCCAAACTCCTCGAAATCGCCCGCGACATCCTCATCCCGGACCCCGACTACATGGCCCGCATCAAACGCCACTACCGCATGTTCCGCGATTCAGTGGACGCCGAGCCAAAGCCGCGCAGGATTAGACTGCCCCGCGCAGCCCGAAAGCGCCGCTGCTGACGACGGCTTGGGCCCCGATTGCCCCGCTCACCCATTCCGGGGCCTCCAGCGCGATAAACTCATGCGATGTTGCGTATGGCTATTCCTTACCGCCTCGTGGCTCTCGGCGGGCTCCGCGGACTCGGCGGTGGATGCGGCGGTTTTAGGGGTCGATGAGGTTTCGCAGCATGTTGAGGTCGAGTTCTTCGATGGAATCGACGATGAGTTGTGCGTCGGCGAGGTTGTCTTCGGTGGTGGAGGTGGTGACGGCGACGACCCTGGCGCCGGCGGCGAGGGCGGCCTCGATGCCGTTGGGGGCGTCCTCGATAACGACGCAGCGGTCGGCGGGCAGGGCCAGTCGCCGGATGGCCGTGAGGAACAGCTCCGGGTCGGGCTTCTTGTTCTTCACATCGCTGCCGTTGACGTAGACCATGCGGCCGTAGGGCACGCCGGTGGCGTCGAGGACGGCGCGGGATTTTTCGAGCGTGCCGCTGGTGGCGATGGCCAGGCGAAAGTCGCCGCTCGCCAGGCCGGCGTCGATCAGCTCCATGACACCCGGCAGGGGGGGCAGGGGTTCGGCGTTCAGGACCTTGAGGAAATACTCCTGTCGCAGGGCCGTGGCGTGTTCGACCTGCTCATCGGATAGTTGCAGGCCGTGAACGCGGGCGGCGGCCCGGACGTAGTCGGCGGCCCCGCGGCCGAGGCCCGCCGCGAAGTCCTCGCGCCTGACGCCGTAAACCCGGAACAAGTCCTCGAACACGCGGATCGAGACGCGGGCGTTGACGGCCTCGGTATCGGCGATGACGCCATCGACGTCGAATATCAAACCGTACTGCTTCATAGCTGCGAGCCCTGACTGAGTATTGCCGGGATGGGTATTCTACCATCGGCCGGCGGCGGTGAGCAGGTGGAAAGCGAAAAGTAAAGGGTAAAAAGCGCAGAGGCGAGAGGGGCCGGGTCGATGTGTCCGCCCGCGATTGCCGTGCTCTGCGCCGAGATGCCTCGCTTTGCATGACAGACTCTGTGCATCCGTGTGTCGGGCGGAGATGCTTCGTTCCGCTCAGCATGACAGAGCCTGTGAATCCGTGTCCGGCGTCAGTGGCCGCCGCCGGCCATCATCCTGGCCGCGTGGGGCAGGACCCCCAGGATGGCGGCGAGGCTCTCGCGGACGCCTTTGGGGCTGCCGGGCAGGTTGATGATGAGGGTCCGGCCGCGGATGCCGGCGACGGCGCGGGAGAGGGCGGCCGTGGGCGTGTGCCGCAGGCCCTCGGCGCGCATGAGTTCGCCGAGGCCGGGCGCGAGCCGTTCGCAGACCTCGGCCGTGGCCTCGGGTGTGACATCCCGCGGCCCGAAACCCGTGCCGCCGGTGGTCAGGACCATATCCACCGCCTCGACGTCGCAGAACATCTTGAGTTCATTGCGGATGGCCCCGGCATCATCCGGGACTACTTTGGCGGCGCAGACCTCATACAGCGCCGCGTCGAGCATCTCGGCAATCGCGGGCCCGCCGGCGTCTTGCATGCGCCCGGCCGCACAGCTATCGCTGACCGTCAATATCGCCGTCCTGATCATGAATGACCTCCAGAGTATCGCCCACACGAATCATGCCGCCGACAACGACCTTCGCGAATACGCCTTCCCGCGGCATCACGCAATCGCCGACCCGCTCGAATATAGCGCACCGGCCGTGGCAGGCCTTGCCGAATTGTGTAATCTCCAGTTGCGCCGAATCGCCGACGGCCAGCCTGTCGCCGATGCGCAGTGCCGGCAGGTCCAGCCCGGAGGTTGTGATGTTCTCCGCGAAATCGCCGGGCGCGATGTCCGGGACCTGCCGCCGCATTGTCGCAATCGAATCAACGGACAGCAGGCTCACCTGGCGTCTGCCCGGCCCGGCGTGAACATCGCCGAGCAGGCCGCAGCCGGCGCGCAGCTCGGCGTGCGGGACATTGGCTTTCTTCATGCCCCGGGTCCGCGAGATCGATATGGCCTCAATCCTGCCTCTGGTAGTCGTCACTTTTGCCCCCGCTCTTGGCCAGCAGCCGAACATCGGCGATGACCATGTCCTTGCCGGTGTATTTGAGCATGTCGTAAACGGTCAGGCATCCGACGGCCGCGGCCGTCAGCGCCTCCATCTCGACCCCCGTGCGGCCGGTCGAGTAGACCGTTGCCGTGATCGCCAGGGCCGTGCGGGCCGGGCACAACTCGAAGTCCACGCTCACGGCGTCGATGGGGATTGGGTGGCACATCGGAATCAGCGTCGCCGTCGATTTGGCCGCCTGGATTGCGGCGATGCGGGCGGTCTGGAGCACATCCCCTTTGGGACAGTGTCCGGACCGAACGACCTCGAACGCCGCCGGCCCCAAAAGGATGGTCCCGCACGCCTGCGCGCGGCGCTGCGTGACATCCTTGCCGCCGATATTCACCATGCCGCCATTGTCCGCCATATCATTCGCCTAACACATAATAGAACACGACGCCGCTGTAACGGTCCTGGTGGGTATTGGGGCCGGTCCGGACGTCGTGGCCGTGCTCCCAGGAGATCTTCAGCGACCTGGCGAACGGGACCGTCGCCGGGATGTGCATCCGATAGCACACCGGGCCGCCCTGGATCGTGATTCCATGCAGTGCGTAGGCCCCCGTGTGGCTCAGGCCCCATGCGAAGTTGAAGAAGTCCTCCGTGCCCGTGCCTCGGATCACCGGCTCCCGGGCCCCATCGACGAAGAAGGAATCGTCACCCTCCATGTGCCCCGGGCGATCCATCACCAGCCCGACGAAGTGCCCACGTCCGGTGACGTCCAGGACCTCATAATCCCTGCCGGGTTCGACGAGGGCGTGGTCGTACCGCCTGGCATGAAAGTGCGCCGCATCGTCATCCGGCGGCCGGGCAATCCATCCGGCCCGTGCGGTGACGGCGGCCTGTGCATCCGTGTCATTGGCGATCTCGATCTTGGCGGAGGTGTGAAATGGCATCGGCAGGTAGCAATAGAACCAACCGTCGGCAAGACCCATCCACAGTCCCTTGACCTCCACGGCCGGGGGACCGGCATCGGAGCAGCCGAAGAACGGCCCCAGCGGCGCGGACACCTGGGCGGCCGCACCATCCCACGTCATCAACAGCCGCAGCCCGGCCGGGTTCTCAGCGGACAGCCGCAGCTCGCAGAGGGTCCCGCCGCCCTGGATATCGAGCAGAGTCCCCGTGTCGCGGGCCTTGACCACAAGGCTACCGTGCCGCCGCAGCAACGGTGTTGACGGCCCCCAGGGGGACCGCCCGCCATCGGACCACAGCGACTGCACCTTCGCCAACGCCTCCTGCTCGCAGGACGTCATTTCCCATTGGAATGGCTGCACCTTCGTGCCGGGCCGAAATCGTCGATAGGTAATCTGATAGTAGACGTGGGGGATCGTTTCACCGAGACTGTTCGTGCGGTACAGGTATACATCGGGGGCTGCCGTGGGCACGAGGACGACCTTGCACGATTTCGCAAAGGCGATGGGCACGTAACTGTAGCGGCCGGGCGTCGTGGCCGCGGCGCATGTGCCCGCCAGGGGCGCCACGAAGGGCGCCCGTTGACCGGAGAAGAGCGCATCGAGGTCCATGCGAATGGCCGGTTCATCGCCGCCGTCGATATAAACCAACAGGTCGTACGGTTCCTGCCCGAGCGGCCGCTTGTACGTGAACCACATCCGGTCGATGCAACCGGGGCCATCCGATTCCATCAGCACGTACCGTTGCCCCGGCTCGACCCGCAGGAAGTTGCCCGAATCGTAGAAGCCGCCGCCGCGGTCGTAGCCTGACGCCTGATACGTCCGCCAGTCCTTGACCCGCGGAATCGACTCGAAGTCCAGCAATTCCCACAGCGATCCGGGCGCAGCAGCCCGGCCGGCGGCGCCGCCCAGACCCACACAAATCAACAGAGCCAGAACGGTTCTACGGTCCAACATCACCACCTTTCACAAGTCACTGTTATACCGGAGGCAGCGCCCGTGTCGAGGGCACCCTGCCGGCGCGCGGTTGCCAAATCCGAAATCCGAATCAAAGCCACAGCACGAAACCCCAATGCCCGAAACGCTGTCGCCCCACTGTGGGCGGCATCGCTTGCCGAAGGCAAGGGATGGCGTAGATCGGGCCGAACTAAACGGCCTGGGGCGATTCGCCCATCCCTTCGCTTGCGTGAAGGGATGCCACCCCGACGGGCCGGGCGTTCTTGCATTCTGGTCATTCCTGCTTGTTTCGGATTTCGTGCTTCGTATTTGAGCCGCTCAGCGCTGCGAACGCCCACCCTGCGGCCGGACCGACGTGGCGTAGTCCTCGACGAACTTCACGCACTGGCCCACTTCCTCGACCAGCTTGTCCGAAAGGTGCTCGTACTCGATCGTGGTGATGCCGCGCCACTGCTGCTCGCGAAGCTCATCGAGCACCGCCTTGTAGTTGGCCTTGCCCGTGCCCAGCGGCACGTCGCGGGCCTCGGGCTTGCCGACCTCGATGACGTCCTTGAGGTGCATGGCGATGATGCGGCCCTTGAGTTTCTTGAGGCTCTCGACCGGGTCCAGGGCCGAACGGACGTAGTGACCCGTATCGGCGCAGGCCCCGATCCGCGGCCCGCGGTCCTTGCAGACGGCCAGGACGCTCTCGGGATTCCAGTAGTGAGAGTCCGGGCTCTTCGGATGATTGTGAATCGCCAAGTCGATCTCGTACTCCTGGCACAGGGGCTCGATCTTGTCAAAGGCCTCGGCGGGGGGCTCGGCCACGATGACCCGCGCGCCCATTTCCTTGGCGAAATCGAATATCTTGCGATACACGGCCGCATCGCCGCCGATGGGCGAGTAGTAGCTGAGCATCCGGATACCGTGGTCGGCCAGGCGCTGCTTCATCTCGGCCCGCATCTCGGCCGACAGATCCTCGCTGGTCTTGAGGTCGGGCTTTTCCTTGCTCAACGGCAGGAAGAACGCCGGCTCCACCGCCCGTATTCCCAGCGTCTCCAGCACCGGCAGCGTCTCATAGAAGCTGCGGTCGCGGAATGTGTACATCTGGCATGAGATTGTCCATCCCAGCCGCCGGGCGTTGGGCGTGCTGCCGGGCGCCCCCCGACCCTGCCCGCGTTCACGCTGGCCGCCGCCGCGCTGGCCGGGCGTCCTGCCCGCTTGCTCCCCCCTCGCCACGGCCGCCAGAAACGCCGCCGCACCAAACGACCCCGCCTGAACCATGAAACCGCGCCGATCCATCCCATCAATAGCCATTATGCACCTCCATCAATACGCACCTGCATTCNNCGTAGCACGGGCTTCCAGCCCGTGAACCAAAACAGGTAGGGTGGGGCTTGCCCCACCATGCCGATGCCACGCAGCGTCACGGCCGACCCACGAGAAGCCCCGACGCCACCCACAATTCTAAGCCCCGCACCCCCCAATATCAATCCCCCGCTAACGCACGATGGACGACAGACGAGGAACACACAAATGACTACCAACAAGTGCCCGCACACCCCCGACCACGATCAGCTATCGCCCAGCCACTGCCCAATGGTCCGCAAGGATGGCCAGGTCCATCAAGTCAACCCGCCCGTCGCCATCCAGGTCCGCCGCGCCGCACTCCTCGACGGACGCACAATCGTCCAACAGCCAGCGCTGCGCCAAATACCCCAGGTCCTCGTACGCTACGCCGTCCGGACATTCGAAATCCGCAGCCGCGATCGACCACCGCAGCCGGGGATAACCTGTCCCCTCGCAAATCGCCCAGGTATCAGCGAAATCCCATTCTGCGGCCGCAAACGTCGAAAGCGTCCGCATCTGTTCCGTTGTCTTGCCCGCACCTATCGCGCTCTCGCCGATCTCCGACGTCTCCGTATCCCAGAAATTCCCCGTATCCTGGCCGCTGCCGGCAACGCCCCCGCACAGACCGCCCACGAGCGCCGCCCCCGTCGGCCTGCCGGTGGAATAACAATGGGTCACTCTGCCCGCCATGCTGCGCCCGATGAGCCCGCCAACGTAATCGCCCGTTGCGTTGACATCAGCCCTCGCATAGCTGGCGTGGATCATTCCCATGCTGTCGTATCCCACTAGGCCGCCCACGGAAGACCGGCCACTCACGGTTCCGTCCACGTAACATAATTGGATCGCACCGAAATCCGCATTCACCCCAACCAGGCCGCCGACATGGTCGCGTCCAAGCATATCGGTCCCCACCATGCCGAGGTTTTCGATGCCACCACCGGAAGCGACGTATCCGAACAGCCCTACGTCGTCCCTGTCCGGCAGACGGATGGCCGCGTTATGGATCGTATGCCCGACGCCGTCAAAGAGGCCCGTGAACGGCGAGACGGAATCGCCTACCGGCGTCAGAGTCTCATACTGCAGGTCTATGTCCGACGTCAGAACCAGATGCTTGTCCCAATCGTCCGTCGTGGCCATCAAGTCTTTCCAGTCACTGGGCGTCCCAATTCTGTATGGATCGGCCCACGTCCCACTGCCGCCGGAATATCTTGCAGCCAAAGGCCGCTCCCGCAGCCACGGATACCCGATGCCCTCGCTCATGGCCCATATCTGCTCAAAATCCCACTCCGCGTCCGTAAACGTCGAAAGCATCCGCATCTGGCTCGTCGTCTTGCCCGTGCCCATCGCACTGAAGTCCTTCTGTGATGTCTTCGTATCCCAGAAATTCCCAGTATCCTCAAAACCCGTGCCCCTCGTCACGCTTGGGCACAGCCCTCCGGCGCCCATGCCCGTCAGTCTTCCGGTTGAATAGCAATGAATCACCTTGCCGCTGTCGTTGTAGCCCAGCAGTCCGCCAACCTGCTCGCCCGATGTATAGGCCGAGCCCCTCGCATAGCAATCCATCACCGTGCCGTACTTGTTCCTGCCTATCAACCCGCCGACCTTGTAGCCGGTTCCCCCGACTGTCCCTGTCGCATACGAGGATAAGATCGTACCGGGATTATAACCCACAAGCCCTCCGACATCACTTGATCCACTCACCACGCCTGTCGCATGGGAGGAAGTGATCGTCCCGGGATTATAACCCACAAGGCCGCCAACGTTGTTGTCCATTCCGCTCACTCTCGCCGCCGCATGGCACGATGTCACAGTGCCAACGTTATAACCCGTCAGCCCTCCGACATACCCGCGCGTTGCGTCCACCCACCCGGTCACCGAACAGAAGCTGGCTTTGCCGTCGAGCCGACCCGCCAGTCCACCCACCGTCCCTGTTCCTTGAACGTCCACGTTCACGACATCCAGATTCCTGATCCACGCACGACTACCTGCAATCCCAAACAAGCCGAGGAAGCCGTCGCCCGGACGGACAATCGTAACGTTGCTGACCGCGTACCCCTGCCCATCGAAGCCACCGTCAAACCCAGCCAGACTGTCGCCCACCGGCCTGACGTGCTCGTCCGTCAGATCAATGTCCGAAACCAGAACGAAATGGCGGCTCCAATCAACCGGCGTGACCATCAACTCCACCCAATCCTCTGCCGCGCCGATCCTGTACGGGTCCGCCTGCGTGCCACTGCCGCCTGAGTACGTCCCGGGTGAAAGCCGCCATCGCAACCGGGGGTAGTCTATCCCATCGATGATCTCCCACACGTCGAGAAGATCCCAACCGACGCCGGCAAATGTCGAGGCTCTCTGCATCTGGCTGGTGGTCCTGCCGGTTCCCATCGCGCTGATGAGCATCTCGGAGGTCTGCGTATCCCAGAAATTCCCAGTATTCTCATAGCCGGCGCCTGTGACGACGCCCCCGCACAGACCGCCGACGGACGCCGCGCCCGTCGGTCTGCCTGTGGAGTAGCAGTGAGCCACCTTGCCCTTCGAGTTGCAGCCGAGTAGCCCGCCGACGTATTCATCTCCGCTAATGGCCCCGGTCGCATAGCTGGCGGTGAGGTGTCCGTCGCTGAATCCAACCAACCCACCGACATACCGCCCTCCACTGATGGCCCCGGTGGCGTAGCACAAATAGCACAGATCCCTGGCCAATACGCCCGCGGACTCGTACCCCACCAGGCCCCCGACATAGTCCTGGCCGCTGACCGCCCCGGCCGCACAGCAGGAAGTAATCGTACTCCCACTATTCTGTCCCACCAGTCCGCCGACATACCGCTGTCCCGTAACATCCCCTTTCGCGTAGGAATAGCAGACGGTAGAATTACTCCGCCCGGCCAGCCCGCCCACGTACTCCTGCCCTTCTACGGTCCCCAAGGCATAACTCAGTGCGATTGTGCCCCCGCCGAATCCCACCAGCCCGCCCACGTATCGGGTTCCTCTGACGGCTGCCGCGGCGTGACAGGAATCAACCGTACGAGCAAGCATATCAAGTCCCACCAGCCCGCCGACATACTGCTGTCCGGTCACAATCCCCGTGGCATAGCAGGAGGTGATTGTACCACCGTAATTCTCCCCGAGCAAGCCGCCAACGTAGTCCCGGCCCACAACATTGACGTCGACCACACCGAGGTTCCAGATCCAACCGCCTTCGCCCAGACGTCCGAACAAACCCATATAGTCCGTGTCCGGTCGGTTGATAACGGCGTTGCGGATCGTATGCCCCTGCCCATCGAACACCCCGGTGAAACGCGTGCCGGGGCCGCCCACCGGCTTCAGATCCGCCACGCCCGCCAAATCCAGATCGGACATCAGAACGAAGTACTTGCCCCAGTCGCCCGCCGCGAACGTAAGGGCCTGCCAGTCAAGCACGGTCTTGATCCGATAAGGATTGGCCTGCGTCCCACTGCCGCCGCTGTAGGGCGCCGCCCAGGCCGCTCCCGTCAGCAATACAATCGAAACCATCAGTGGATTTCTCATTGCCGATGCCCTTGACCCTGGTCACATCATCGATCCTTCCCAATCCGCCGATGCCTCCACGGACACCGGCCGGCCGTGCCACAACCCGAATGCCCATCATGGCAGACCCGGTTCTCAGTAATTCTACACAACTTCACCGACCGCGGTCAACAAGAAAAATACAGTCTCCGGACCATTGAACATGCGGGCAGCGTCTGCTACCGTAGAGGTTTGCCTGGCTCCCCTGCCACTGGTTGCTCGCAAACGAAAAAACGAAAAACGCACCTTACATCCACGGATACGAAAGGGCTTCACTCAGATGCCACGAACATCATCGCTCTGGATCAGTCTGCTATCTCTATCGACCCTAATGACCCTCTGCTCCCCCAGCGTCTGGGCCGGGCCGGATGAGTATTTCAAGATCACCGTCGTCGATTCGCAGACCCAGCGCGGCGTGCCGCTGGTGGAGCTTCGCACCACCAACTCCATCCGCTACTGGACCGACAGCAACGGCATCGTGGCCGTCAACGAGCCCGGCCTGATGGGCCAGCGGGTCTTCTTCACGGTCTCCAGCCACGGCTACGATTACCCCAAAGACGGCTTCGGCTCCGTGGGCAAGGCCCTGCTCGTCGAGCCGGGCGGCTCGGCCGTAATCGAAATCAAACGCACCAACATCGCCCAGCGGCTCTACCGCATCACCGGCCAGGGCATCTACCGCGACAGCATCCTCACGGGCACACCCACACCCCTGAAAAACCCCGTCATCAACGGCCTGGTCATGGGCCAGGACTCCGTCTTTACGGTTGTCTACCAGGACAGGCTCTACTGGTTCTGGGGCGATACGGCCCGGCCCTCGTACCCGCTGGGCCATTTCGCTATGAGCGGGGCCGTCTCGCAACTGCCGTCCAAGGGCGGCCTCGACCCCTCGGTCGGCGTCGATCTGGGGTACTTCGTCGATGAGACAGGCTTCAGCAGGCCGGTCGCGCCCCTTAAAGAAGGCGGCCTGGTCTGGCTCGATGGCTTCATGACCGTCCCGGACAGCACCGGCCGCACACGCATGGTCGCCGGTTTCGCCCGCCTCAAGGACCTCGATGTCGTCCTCGAACGCGGCCTGATGGTCTGGAACGACGATAGCGAGCGATTCGAGCCGGTCGTCCGCGGCGGCAAGGACCTGCTGCCCTTCTCCAACACCGCCCATGCCTTCCCCGTAGACGTCGCGGGCCAACGGTACTACTACTTCAGCGCCCCCGCCCCCGCGGCCCCGAGACTCCGCGTCAAAGCCGACTACGACCACGCCACCGACCCCAATCGCTACGAGGTCCTCACCGACCTGATGCAGCAGAGCATAAGAGCACAAGAGCACAAGGCTTCAGGTATTGAGGCATCAAGGCATCCAGGCACTGGGGCATCGAGTTTCAACTGGGTTTGCTACGCCGACCTTGCCAAGGCCCTGGGCGGCAAGCAGGCCGTCATAGACGCCCTCAAGGGGCAAACCAAGGACATTCACCTCTACGACATTGAGACCGGCGACAAGGTGGTTTCGCACAACGGCACCGTTAGCTACAACCCGTATCGCAAGCGATGGATCGCCATCGTCTGCCAGGTCTACGGCAAGCCCTCCATGCTCGGCGAGACCTGGTATGCGGAGGCCGATACGCCGGTGGGCCCGTTCACCTACGCCCGGCGCATCATTACCCACGACAAGTACTCCTTCTACAACCCCGCGCACCATCCCCAGTTCGACAAAGACGGCGGCCGCACCATCTTCCTCGAAGGCACCTACACGCATACCTTCAGCGGCACGCCCGAAAACGCCACGCCCCGATACGACTACAACCAGATCATGTACAGCCTGGACCTGGCCGACCCGCGCCTGACCCTGCCCCAACCCGTCTACAAGGTCCAAACCGCCGACAGCCAAACCACTTTGATGCTTGCTGAGGAACTCCGGCGATCCATCGGCCATCGGCCATCGGCCATCGCCTTCTACGCTGTTGGCCCGGACCGAAAGACCGACAGCCTCATTCCCATCTACCGAACCGGCGGCACGACCCTGACAAAGACGCGCCCGTCCGACAACGCAGTGCCCCTCTTCCATGCCCTGGCTGATAAACCAGACAGCAACCCCACAATCATCCCCCTGCGCGAATCGGACGCCGCGGACGGCCCCATCCTCGGCTATGTCTGGAGAGCCCCGGCGGAGAATCCCCCAGCCGACTGGTCCGCCCAAGGCCCGGCCAAGCCATGAGCCGGGAGAAGAAGGGCCGGATGGGGCGTTCGGCGAAGTGCCTACCAGACCCACCCGGCCTTACGACGTAAATTCGGCCGCGACGCTACTACACGCCGTCGCGGCTCAGGAACACGGCCAGGACTTTCATGACCACACTCGCAGGGTCCGTGAACCATGCGATTCCGGGTCGCATCAGCATCTCCGATTGAAAGTGCAGGGCAACGCGGAAACCGATGTTGTTGTTCCGGTTGTCGGGCGTGTTGTTGTTGCGCCCCTGCACCCCACAAAGGGTAAAAGGGCAAGAGGGCAAAGGGCTAATTCAAGTCCAGGGCAACGCGGAAACCGATGAAGCCGTTCCGGTAGCCGGGCGAGATGATGCTGCGACGGGCCGCGCGACAGTAGGCCGCATCATCGTACAAACAGCCGCCGCGAACAACACGAGACGAGCCACTGCTGGAGCCTGTCGGATCGCTTACCGGATTGACTGGATAACTGGCCTTGCCATACCAGTCAGCACACCATTCCCACACATTGCCGTGCATATCGAACAGACCCCATGGATTGGCCTTCTTACGCCCGACGCCATGTGCATACTTCTGCCCGCCGACGCTGCCGTCAAACCAGGCGTACTCGCCGAGTTGCGATGCGCTATCGCCGAAGCTGTACGCCGTCTTCGTGCCGGCACGGCAGGCATACTCCCACTCGGCCTCGGTCGGCAGGCGGTAAGTGCGGCCCTCCGTCTGGCTGAGCTTCTTGCAGAACGCCACCGCATCATCCCAACTGACGTAGCTGGCCGCACACTCATCGCCCTCCTCAACGTACTCCTTGCCGCTCCACGGACGCGAACCCATCACCGTGACCCATTGCTTCTGGGTAATCTCCGTGGCGCCCAGGTAAAAGCCCCTCATCAGCTTGACCAGGTGCTGGGGGGATTCGTCCTCTTCATGGCCGGGTTCGTTGCCCGGGCTGCCCATCCAGAACTCGCCGGGCCTGATGTAGATCATCCGCAGTCCGATGGAATTGACGAGCGATTCGCCGTCGGAGGTCGTCGGCGACACCCCACCAGACTGTCGGCCTTTGCAGCCAGCCAAGCATACCGCCACCACAACCAGTGACTTGATGAGCGCGGTCTTCATTTCTCGTGGCTCCTTAAAGTCAACTGCTCTCAATTGCTCCCCGCATGCTACCGCGGGCGAAGCCTAGAATCAAGCCGAATCCCTACTGTCTCAGGGGGTCTGCTTGAGGCGGCGGCGGAGGTGGTCGAGCAGTTGTGTGGTCAGGCGGTCGTAGGCGACGGGCGCCGCCGGGGCGGGCAGTTCGTGCGTCTGTATCCGCCCGGAGGGGTCCCGCAGGGCTATGGGGATG
>DDXG01000242.1 GCA_002347125.1 Phycisphaerales bacterium UBA2266 | reverse complement strand
TCCGTATTGCGACACGTCGGCGGCCGGTCGCCACAGTCAAATCGACTTTGCGGCTGGGCTGTTCAGCGTCCGCAGCAAGGGCGGACGGGGTATGGCGGATGATCCGATGGTGGCGGTCAGTTGGTACGGCTCGGCCGCGTACTGCAACTGGATGAGCATACAGGAGGGTTTTGGGCAGTGCTATGACCCCGTTACCTGGGAGTGTGATTTTGGCAAGGACGGCTATCGGCTGCCAACGGAGGCCGAGTGGGAACATGCGGCGCGCGGCGGGACTCCAGGGCAGCGCTTTCCCTGGGGCGATGACATCACCCACGAGCAGGCCAACTACTGGAGCTACGCGGCCCATTCTTACGATGTCAGTGCAACGACGGGCTATCATCCGACGTGGAACGACGGGATCGAGCCGTACACCGCGCCGGTAGCCAGCTTCGCGGCCAATGGATTCGGGCTGTATGACATGGCGGGCAATGTCTGGGAGTGGTGCAACGACCGCTACTCAAGCACGGCGTACAGTTCTGGGGTGGCCGATAACCCAACAGGCCCGGTGAGTGGCCCCTACCGCGTGATTCGAGGTGGCTGCTGGGACAGTGGCGCAGCAACCTGCCGCGCAGCCTTCCGCTACGGCTGGAGCGGCCTGCAATCGGGCTTTCGCTCCCACAGCGGCGGCTTTCGCATCGTGCGGCGTCCGGACCTGTCCGGCGAGTTCGTCCTCATCCCGGGCGGCACGTTCCAGATGGGCGACGGCTTCGGCGAGGGCGACTCGGATGAGCGGCCGGTCCACTGGGTGACGGTCGACTCGTTCTACATGGGCAAGTACGAGGTGACGAACCAGCAGTACTGCGACTTCCTCAATTCGGCCAACGGCCAGGGGCTGATTACAGTGACCAGTGGTCGGGTCTACAAGGCCGGTTCCGGGACGAGCTATCCGTACTGCGACACCTCGACATCGAGTTCCTACAGCCAGATCGCCTACAATGGGAGCACCTTCTCCGTCCGGACCAAGAGCGGACGGAACATGGCCAATGACCCGATGGTCGAGGTTAGCTGGTACGGTGCCGTGGCTTACTGCAACTGGCGAAGCGGGCAGTTGGGCAAACAGGTCTGCTACGACAGTTCGACGCTCCTGCCGATCTACCCCCTGCGTAACGGCGTTCGTCTGGCGACGGAGGCTGAATGGGAATATGCCGCCCGTGGAGGGCTGACCGGCAGGCGTTTTCCCTGGGGCAATGACATCTATCACACGCAGGCCAACTACTACAGTAGTAGCTCATACTCCTATGACAAAGGTCCCACAAGGGGCTACCACCCCCTGTGGAACGACGGGGTATATCCCTACACATCACCGGTGGGCTTTTTCGACGGGACGTTGAAGTACAAGTCTGCATACAACTGGCCAGGCAGTGCAACGAGTTGCCAGACGACAAACGGAGGCAACGGCTATGGTCTGTATGACATGGCGGGCAACGTCTGGGAGTGGTGCAACGACTGGTATTCAAGTTCGTATTACAGTTCCAGTCCTTCCAGCAATCCCACGGGTCCATCCAGTGGCTCGTACCGTGTTCTGCGCGGCGGCAGTTGGAGCCTCATCGCCTACTACTGCCGCGTGGCGGACCGCGTCAACGACGGGCCCGCCTATCGCTACTACCACTTCGGGTTTCGTGTTGTCCTGGACTTATAACACTTTGGTTTCTTACCCGTTTACCCTTTGCCCGAGCGAAGCGAGGGCCGATTTTTTTGAACAGGTGAGCAGGTAGCAGTGAGCAGTGAGGGCGCAGAGTTCAGGGTTCAGGGAGTCCGCCTGTGGCGGGGCGTTCGGGGGGTCCGGGGCCCGGATGGAGTCCGGGACGACAAAGACGTTTAACGTTCAACGCCCAAACGCCAAACCTGGAGCCTGATTCGGGCCGCCGTGGGATGCCGTCTGCAATTCGGTCTGTGGTGGATTTCGGCGGATGTACTTGAGCAAACGGGCCGGGACTGCTAACATAAACGCCATGAGCCAGTACAATCCCGACGAAGTGGAGTTGACGCGATACCCGGCGTCGGTTCTGGGCAGGGCCGCCCGGCCGGTCGAGCAGATCGACGACGGCATTCGGGCCCTCGTCGACCGCATGGCCGACATCATGATTGCGAACAAGGGCGTCGGCCTGGCCGGGCCGCAGGCGGGCGTGGGCCTGCGAATCTTCATCATCTCCCTGACCGGAACCAAGAAGGACGTCCGTGCCTACATCAACCCGACCGTCACGCCGACCTCGGACGACTTCGACGCCAACGAGGAGGGCTGCCTGTCCATCCCCGGCGTTTACACCAAGGTCCGCCGCTACCGGACGTGCAGCGTCACGGCCACGGACCTCGACGGCAGGCAGTTCACTGAGGACGCCGACGGCCTCTACGCCCGGGCCCTGCAGCATGAATACGACCACATCGAGGGTATGACCATCGCCGATCGCATGGGCGCGACCGCCCGAATCGCCCACCGCCGCCAGCTCAAGAAGCTCCAGAAGGAATACGAAGACCAGGCATAGCTCACCGCCGAGCACGCAGAGGCCGCAGAGGGTCTCTGGTCAGGAAGGCAGGGTGGGCTTGCCCCACCAACTCGAAAGCACGAAACTCGAAACAAGCACGAATGACCCAAATCCCAAACGCCCGGGGTGGCAGTTCTTCGCGTCAGCGAAGGGACGGCCGAATGAGCCGCTGGTCTTTGGCCAGGCGGGTTGGCCTGAGTTGCACCATCCCCAAGCCCTGGGTTTTGAGTTGTGGCTTTGAGTATCGAGAATCCAGGATCGAACTGAAACCTGGAATCTGTGGCCTGAAACGTGAACCATGAACATCGTCTACCTCGGCAGCGGACAATTCGGTATCCCGAGCCTTGAGGCCATCAAGCGGTCGTCTCACCGTATCCAGTTGATAGTCAGCCAGCCGGCCAGCCCCGCCGGCCGCGGACGCCGGCCGCGCCCGACACCCGTGGCCGAATGGGCCGCCCATCGCAATATGCCGCTCGTCGAGACCCCGTGCTGCAACGCCCCGCCCGTTATCGAACACGTTGCCGCCGCCGGGGGCGACCTCATCGTCGTCATCGCCTTCGGCCAGCGGATCGGCCGAACGCTCATCGACCTGCCGCCCAGGGGCATCATCAACGTCCATGCCTCGCTGCTGCCGAAGTACCGCGGCGCGGCCCCCATTAACTGGGCCATTATCAACGGCGAGACACGCACGGGCGTGAGCATTATCACCGTCTGCGACCACATCGACGCCGGCGACGTTCTGGCCGAACGCGCCACGGACATCGCCCCAAGAGAGACCGCCGGCGAACTCCACGACCGGCTCGCCGAACTGGCGGCACCGCTGCTGGTCGAGACCCTCGACCGCATCGCCGACGGAACCGCCACTTACACCGAGCAGGACCACTCCCGCGCCACGGCCGCGCCGAAACTCCACAAGTCCGCCGGGCTGCTCGATTTCAGTCTTCCCGCCGAGGCCGTCGAGCGGCGGATCCGCGGCCTGTGGCCCTGGCCCTGTGCGTGCTGCACCTTCCACTCGGTCAAGACCAGCCGGTCCATCCCGGTGGCCATTGCCGCCGCCGAGGTCGTCGAGCCGTTCGACCCCACGCCGCGGCCGCCCGGCACGCTCGACCGCGACCTGTGCATCGTGTGCGGCCAGGGCACTCTCCAGATAACCAGGATCAAACCCGCCTGCGGGCGACTGATGAAGTTCAAGGACTTCGTCAACGGCCAGCACGCCGCCTGCGGGGATGCCTTTACCAGCGACCTCGCGAGCCCGTGATGAACCAGAGGCCCGGCCGCCAGTTGCCAAATGAGGTTGTGCGATGCTGAGGCCACTTGCTCGACGTGTGTCAAATGTAATCCGAGACCCAGATGCTTCGCTACGCTCAGCATGACAAGGGGCGGGCGGTATCATACGAATGCAACTTCATTCAGCCGCCAACCACGAGCCACTGTTGTGAGACCTGACCCCAGTCACAAGTCCGCACGCACCGCCGCCGCCGAGGCTCTTGCGCGCTTCGATCCGCGGCGCGAGCGTATCGACACCGAGGCGCTGCTGGCTGATACGCTGGAGAAGCAGCGGGCCACGGATCTGGTCTCTGCCGTCATTCGGAACCTTGCCGCCATCGATCATACCATCACGGCATTCTCCGGTTGCCCCGTCCAGCGGATCACGGGCGACCTGCTGGCGATCCTCCGCGTGGCCGCCTGCGAATTGATCTACCGCCCGCAGACCCCGGACTACTCGATCCTGAGCGAGGCCGTCCAGGCCGCCAAGCAGAGCCGCGGGCCCAGGCAGGCCGCTTTCGTGAACGCCGTCGGCCGTCGGATACAGCGGCACATCGTCAGTCGGCAGGGGCCCCTGGAGCCTGCCGCCGCCCGCTGCACGCTGCCGCAGACGCCCGATAGCGGCTGCCGTTTCGACACCGACATCCTGCCCGATCCCGACGAGGAACCCGCCGCCTATCTCAGCGCCGCCTTCTCGCTGCCGGTGTGGCTGGTCCGCGATTGGCTCGCCTGTCTCGGCCCCGACCATGCCCGGCGTATCTGCGAGGCCTCCAATCGCAATCCCGGCCTGTATATCCGCCCCAACGCCCTCCGCACAACGCCCGATAATCTCCTGCAAACGATGATTATGGCGGGCATCGACGGCCAAATAACGCCCGACGGCCGCCTCATTCGCCTGCACAGCCCCCACGCCGTGGCGGACCTGCCGGGGTACGCCGACGGTCTGTTCAGCGTCCAGGACCCGGCCGCCGCCCGGGCTGTCGCCCTGCTGGCGCCGCAGGGCGGCTGGACCATCCTCGACCCCTGCGCCGCCCCCGGCACAAAGACCACGCAACTGGCGGAGGCTGCCGGCGACAAGGCCCGCATCATTGCCTCGGACATCAACGCCGGCCGCCTCCAACGGGTCCGCGAGAACGCCGAACGCCTGGGATTGGGGTCGGTCGAGACCGTCGCCCACGCCGACCTGCCTGCCGCCATCGCCGCCGCCGGCCCCATCGACGCGGTCCTGCTCGATGTGCCCTGCTCCAACACCGGCGTGCTCGCCCGGCGCGTCGAGGTGCGCCACCGCATCACGGCCGGCGCCGTGGGCCAACTGGCGGCCGGCCAGAGGCGGCTGCTTGAGACCTATGCGGCGGCCCTCAAGCCCGGCGGCCGCCTGTGCTACAGCACGTGCAGCATCCAGACCTGTGAGAACCGGGCCGTCATTGACGCCTTTCTCAAGCAACACGACGAATTCGAGCTGGTCGGCGAGGAGCTGCTGCTGCCGGCCGCAGGCCCCTTTGACCACGACGGGGCCTATGCCACCATTTTATTGCGCCGATAGCCCGCACCGCGGCTTTGTGCATAACTGCGACGATGACAGTCCGGGGCGGAGACGGTCCGACAGGTCCTTCGGCCGCGTATCGCCCCCGACAGCATTGAAAACGAGCCGCCGGGCGCCGGCAAACCGCCACAAAGACTATCCACACGTTTTCCTCATCCGCCACTTGCGCTGTGCATAACCTGTGAAAAACATAAATTTTTCTGACGTAACCTCAATACGCACAATCACCTGCCCCAAGTGGAAAACTATTGTGCCAAAAGCGCATTGAATTGCGCCGCCGGCTGTTCATAATGGCCCCTATTGGACACTGATAAGGAGGTGGCCGATAACAAGACGGATAACAGTAGTGTGTGAACAGTTGTGACCCGCGGCCGCAGCGCCGCATAGGGGAGATCAGAATGCAGAGCACGATCACGGATGAGCCGCTCCGCTCCACGGAAACATTGGTACAGGACATCAGCGACGCCATTGCCAGAGAAATCGGACAGCAGAAGTTCCGTATCTGGTTCAAGAATTCCGCCCGGTTGTCGCTCATCGACGGATACCTCAAGGTCGGCGTGCCGAATCTCTTCATCGCCAACTGGGTGGAGAGCCATTTCGCCCGCGACATCGCCCGCGCCGCCACGGCCGTCGCCGGACGCGGCGTGAAGGTAACCTTCTCCATCGACCCGGACCTCGCCGGCCGACAGAAGCGCACGGAACTGGATTCGCAGGCCGGATCGGTCAACGCCGCCGCCCTTCGCCGCGGCCCGAAGGTCGCCAAATCCGCCGCCGACGGCAATGCCCTGCGCCTGACGCTGGAGACCTTCGTCGTCGGCGCTTCCAACGAGTTGGCCTTCAACGCCGCCCGCGCCGTCGTCAACGAGGAGAGAAGCCCGTTCAATCCGCTGTTCATCCACGGCGGCTACGGCGTCGGCAAGACGCATCTATTGCAGGGCCTCTGCAACGCCGTCCGCCTGCGGCGGCCCCAGACGCAATGGCTGTACCTGTCGGCGGAGGAATTCTCCAACCAGTTCGTCCTGGCCCTCAAGACCAAGAAGCTGGAGGCGTTTCGCCGCCGGATGCGCCAGACGGACCTGCTGGCCATCGATGACATTCACTTTCTGGCGGGCAAGCCCTCCATCCAGGAGGAATTCCTCCACACGTTCAACAGCATCAGCCTCGTCGCCAAGCAGGTGGTGCTGGTCTCGGACGCCCACCCGAAGATGATCGGCGAGCTGTCCGAGAAGCTCGTCAACCGCTTCGTCTCCGGGATGGTCGTCAAGATCGACAGCCCCGACCTCAAGACCCGCATGGAGATCTGCCGCCAGTACGCCGACACCATCGCCGCCGGCACGTTCGGCGGCCGCCGAGGCAGGTCCGAGCCGGCGCCCTCGGTCCCCGACAGCGTCATCAAGTTCATCGCCGAGAACCTCCGTTCCAACGTCCGCGAACTGGAAGGGGCGCTGCTGAAGCTCATCGCCTTCGCCTCGTTGCAGGATGAGAAAATCACCCTGGCGATGGCCCACGAGGTCCTCAGCGAGCACCTGGCCCGCACGGACCCCATCGTCCACATCTCCGACATCGAATCGACCGTGGCGACCTATTTCGGCATCACCCCGGCGAATATCCACTCGGCCAAGAAGGACCGCACGGTCGCCCTGGCGCGCCACTTCAGCATGTACCTGACGCGCAAACACACCCGGATGTCGTCGTCCGAGATCGGCCGCTTCATGGGCGGCAAGAACCACGCCACCGTTCTGCTGGCCTGTCAGAAGATCGAGGACCTCGTTCAGCGAAACGCCGAGGTCAACTGGACCGGACCGACCGGCAACCGAATCGCCAGGGCCGCGGCCATCCTTGCGCAACTGGAACAGTCCGTCGCGTCCTGACGCAAGACCACAGACCGCAGACCACAAACTTCTGGTAGCCTGTCTCGGATACGCGCACGCCGGGGCTCTGTCGCTGAGCTTCCTGACACGGCAGTGGAGCATCTGGCCCATGAAGGAGCAACTTGTCACACACACGGCAACCCCGCCTGTGCCGCCCTAGACCGAAGGCGGGCTCGAATATAGGGCGGGGCGAACGCCGTTCTTGCCCACGCAGATAGAGGCACATGCCCGCAGAAAATGGGCCGCACGCCCGTTGACCAAACGTTGTCGCCCGCTGGTTCTAACGGCGCAATAACTACCTCATCTCGGATAAGGCATCGGCCTTCTTTGCGTTGAGGTCTGTGAGTACGCCGATTCGTTCCGCCAGAGGTGCAGGTGTAATGGGAGCGTAGTCTATGATCGGAATCAGACTCATAACCTGCGACTTCGCCTCAGCACCGTGGAGCAGCTTCCCAGCCGCCTCGATTTCCCTGAGGAAGGTCAGGTTCAAAGCCTCCACAAACAGAAGTTCGGGCTCCTCGACACCCGCCAACCGGATAGCCGCGAACCGTCTTGCTGCTTCTTCATGAAACGCAATGTCATGCGTCAAAACACCAAGGTAATAGTACGCATAGGGCCACTCCGGCAGTTCTCTTGTGATCTCTGTCAGGAGCTGAACACATTGGGACATGTCGTTCGTCTGCGCGGCCTCCCAAGCCCGGCTCAGCCTATTGCTGATGATCGAGGGGGTCTCAGAGGATATGGAACCGGGTGTCCACCGCGTACCTCCCACGAACACAACCTGCTCCCCGTTTGGGCGGATGTTGGCGACTTCTTTCAGCGCTTTTGCGCTTACGCTTGAGCGAGTCTGTTCTAATTCCACCATTGCTTTATTGAGCCGAGCCTCAAGCGTCGTGACATACTCCGCGAGCTTCCGGAGTGCTTCAGTCTCGCCAGACTCGACGAAATGCTCAACAGCCATTGTACGAAACGGTGTCAGGACGGTCTCCAGTCGCTGTACTTCCGCCACCAGACCTGCAATAGCCGCCTGTTTGTCAGTAACTGTCTGACTGAGCCTGCGAATGTCTGTCTCTTTCCTAGTGATGTCCTCATTGAGGCTGTCGACTTGGTGCTTCAGGCCGGACCGCTGGTGTAGAATCTGAATGATGCAGATGACAAGAAAGAAAAGACCGGCAACGATCGCAGCCTGAACGCCAGCCTTGTGATACCATTTCTGCGCCATAGGCTACCTCGCCTTACCCCAAGAACGACAGACAAACAATGCGTTCCTCTTATGTCTCACCAAGAGATCACGGCACAGAAGAAGGAGACGAGCGTATTGTGCACTCTTATACACTGTGCTACTCTTTCTTGGTCCAGAACATCACAGTCACCACCGGTCAAAGGCCGCACGTTGCCGCTGCCCATCATGCCCATACAAACGCGATCGCTCGACAGTTCATGTTTCCGAAGGACTGCCGACAACGGTACGACCCGAGTATAATACACCATGCCCGGCCGTCAAGCAACAGACCTCATTATCTGGGTAGACGAATGCCGAAGAAGCAGTGTCAACTCACATCCAGAACGAGTTGAGCATTTCGGCGACATCACACACATTTCTTCTCACCCTACCATATTCCCCGCCCGAAGCTCTCAGATCAGCATCTCTTCTTGGCTTCTAGCCCTATCTCTTTCTCCATGATGTTCTGGAATCGCCTGCCGCTTATGGGGTGATCGGCCACGAGCCTGCCGTTGTAGATCACGCCGGAAACGGCGTAGGGCCAGGGTGCGTTCTGGGCCTGCCTGTAGCTGTCGTACCCGACTATCCTCGGTTCTATTGCGTATCTGTCCCTCGCTATCCGGGCAATGGCGTCGACCATCTTCGCACCAAAAGGGCACTGGCCGCAACTTATGATGGTCAGGCCCTTGGCGAATTTCTTCAACTTCCTGTCCCATTGGCCCTTGAAGCTTGGCGCCGGTGCGGCTTTCCTGAATCTCCTTGCCAGCAGCGTGAAATCCGGAAGCGCCTTATCCACCTCCTCGAATCCGTTCTTGAGGAACAACGCCTTGCCGGCCATCCAGGCGCCTTCCCGCGTTACAACCGCCACGCCGCTCATACCGGCCTTCCCGGCGTCCTTCACACACTCCTGCAAGAGGAGCGTGCCATAACCTCTGTCCTTGCACCTTTTCTCCATGTATATGCAGTGTATGAACATGTAATCCGCAGCGTTCACGGCCCTCCATGCACGTTCGCCCGGCACATACTCGATATACCCGACAAGATCCTCGTCCGGTGTGCGAATCACCTTCACCTTGAGACCCTCGGACATGCGTTTCCGGATCCATTGGAACTTGTGCCGATAACCTTCGTTTCCGGGGTCCTTGCACCCGCACAACGGAACTCTTCCCGCATCCTCGGCCGTCATCTCGATTATCCGCAACCTAGGTGACATCATACTTGTTTCTCCTTACACAGCCGGCTTCAGCGTGGGCAAGAACGACACTTGCCCACCCTACAATCCTCGTTGCTCCTTACACAGTGTCAATCTGTAGTTAAACAATCTGTGAAATCCGTGGCTCCGATCTTCACGGGGCATTTCGGGATTGCCTCCAGGAATTCGCGGCCGTAGCGTTTCTGGACGATGCGCGAATCCAGAATCACGACGATGCCTGTATCGGTCTTGCTGCGAATCAGCCGTCCGAAGCCCTGCTTGAACTTGATGATCGCCGACGGAAGCTGGTAATCCATGAAGGGATTGCCCCCTTGCAGGCGGATCTGGTCCAGGCGTCCGGCCAGCAGCGGCTGGTTCGGCACGGCAAACGGCAGCCGCACGATCATCACATTGCTCAGGGCCACCCCCGGCACATCGACCCCCTGCCAGAAGCTATCGGTCCCGAACAGGCACTTGGCCCCGCCGGAGGTAAACTCCCGCAGCAACTGCCCGCGCTCGCGGCCGGATCCCTGCTCGAGCAACTCAATCCCATTGGCGGTGAACCACTGCTCCATCGACGACGCCATCCGCTTTAGCATCTCATAGCTCGTAAACAGTACGAAGGCCCGGCCCTGCGTCCGGGCCACATAGCGTTTGACCGCCTCGGCCGCGGCCGCGATGAACTGGCCATCATTCGGCTCGGGCAGGTCCCGCTCGACGTACACCGTCACCTGCCGCGGGTAGTCGTAGGGCGAGCCCAGCTTCAGCGCATCGTAGTCCTCCAGGCCGATACGCCCGGCGAAGAACGCAAAATCCCGCGCCTCATGCACCACCTGTGCCTTGCCGGGCCCGGCGGCCGGCCCACTGGAGAGCGTCGCGCTGGTCAGCACCACCGGCCCATAGGCATCGAACAGGCACCGCTTCACATCGGCCCCGACGTTCAGCGCGGCGCTGCGGAGATACAGCCCGTCGCCGCGTCCGGAGCCCCGGACGGACTGGCGGCCTCTCGACGTTGTCGATTCACGGGCAGGCCCGTCCTGGGCGGAGCGAATGGGATGCCCGTGCCGCAAGGCCGCCTCCACCCAGTACACGTAATCGTCGCGCTGCTGGTCGAGGAACTCCTTCAAATCCGCCAATAGCTCCGCGCAGTGGTCCACACACCGCAGCACCTCGAATCGCTCATCCTCGTCCTCGCCCTGTTTGGCCATCTTTGAGAGGCTGGCCTTGAGTTTCCTGAGCGGCCCGCTGAGCCGGTCCTTGACGAAGTCCTTCTCGCAGCGGCCGTTCGCCTGCCCGCCCGATTGTTCGTACCAGTCGGCCACGTCGCGGAAGAACCCCCTGGCCGCGGCGGTGGTCTGCGCAACCAGGTCCATCGCCTCGGCCGTGGACGGGTCCGAGCGCCGATACGCCAGCAGGCCCTTGCGGGCGCGCGGGTTGTACAGGCCGTCCAGCAGCCACTTGACGCGATGGTTGCTGATGTCGATGCCGAACTGCTTTTCCGCGACGTGTTCGAGGTTATGCGCCTCGTCGATGACGATGTAGTCGTAGTCCGGCAGCAGCGAGACATCCTGCTCCTTGAGCACCAGGTCGCTGAACATCAGGGCGTGATTGGCCACGATGATGTCGGCCTTGTCCAGCATCCGCCGCGCCCGCCAGTAGAAGCACTTGCCGTAATGCGGGCACTTGCGGCCGCGGCAGTTACCGTGCTCGCTGCGGACGGCGTCCCAGACGCCCGGCGACGGGGCCGATTCCAGTTCGCTCAGCGAGCCGTTCTCGGTCTGCTGCGCCCAGCCGGCCAGGCGCTCCAGCTCCTCGGCCGACTCATCGAACAGGCCGCGCTGCCGCCGGACCGCGTACTCGAGCCGCCGCTTGCAGAGGTAATTGCCCCGGCCCTTCGCCAGCACCGCCGAGAACTCCACGCCCGTACACGACGCCAGCACGGGCAGGTCCTTGTTGATCAACTGCTCCTGCAGCGTGATGGTGTAGGTGCTCACGAGGACCTTGCCCTGGCCGCGCCGCACCAGGTCTATGGCCGGGACCAGATACGCGAAGCTCTTGCCGACGCCGGTGCCGGCCTCGACGGCCAGGCGCTTACGCTGCTCGAACGCGGCCGCCGCCGCCCGCGCCATCTCCACCTGCTCGACCCGCTGCTCGTAGCCCGCGAGGAATCGACAGATCGCCCCCCCGGGCGCAAAGACCTCACTGATAAAGTCATTTTCCATCCCCCGATTATCCCCACCCCGATGTAGAATACAACCCTCTGCCCCAGTCCTGGCGCCTTGACTCCGCCGCGCCGGCTGAGTAGCATTGTGAACCATGTCTGAGCACCGCATGACACGCCGGCCCCTCGTAAGCCTTACATTGTGCTTGCTCTGCGTTGCGGCAAGCACCCCCGGCGAAACAGCCGATGAGGCGGTATTCGAGCTTCAGGAGATCAGCGTCTTCGACCTGGATGCCGCCACCCGCGCTCAAAGCGGCTTCGCAGCGGGCCAGTTCCACGTGTGTTCGGACGTGCCCGAGCCCGCTGTTGTCTACCCCGAGTTCACGTCACAGAAGGTTATCTACGGCCGAGCCGTTCTTGGCGTCTTTCCCGGCGATAACACCAATGCAAGCGTGCACGTCTTTGCCGTCGATGCGGTCGGCGGGTCCGATGCCGCGTTCGACCTGTTGTACTTCGATGCGAACGCCGATATGGACCTCACCAATGACCCGCCCGTGCGACGTAGGGATGATCCGCCGCCGGGGGCGATCCTGGGCTATCCGGGCGTCAGGCAGGAGATATGCTTCGAGGCCGTGGCGGTCGAATTTGACTTCGGCCCCGGCGACCGCCGACCGCTGGAGATGATGCCGCGATTGGTCATCGGTGAGCAAGACGACTACACGACCCTCTGGCTGGTGACCACAAAGGCTCGCCGGGGCCAGATCCAGGTGGCAGGCCACGCCTGCGAAGTCCTGTTGGGGCACTCGCGCCGCATCACCGGTTGGCTCCAGCAACCTGCGACTGCATTGTACCTGAGCCCTCAGGTGACAGCCTCCTGGTTGGGTTCGGATCGACTTGGGGCCATGCACTCAATTGACGGGGTATTGTACAGGTTCTCCGCAACGCCTGCCGGCGACCGCCTGGCGGTCGCGCCATACCGGGGCGACTGGGGGACCTTGAAAGTCAGTCCGCCCCGGCGTTCCGTGTTCGGGGGCAACATGCGCGGTTCTCTGATAGGGCCGCAAGCGAATGTTGCTGTGGGAGGGTATGCGCGCGATGGCAGTCCTGCGCCGGCTGACCGCTGCCGATTGCCCGTGGGCGACTACTTCCCCGCGCACCTTACCGTAACGCTCGCCGGGATGCGACTGGTCCTTTCCGACAATTATCACTCTGACGGTAAACCGAGGGATTCCGACAAGCAGACTGCCTGCGGTATCAGGATACGCAAGGACGAGATATTCACACTCGACCTATCCAGGAAACCGAAGGTGCTGTTCGCGTCGCCGGCTGCGGACCAGCGGCTGATGCTCGGGCAAGAACTGCTGGTCAAGGCGGTACTTGTGTATCCCGATCTGGACGTGATGATCCGTGGCATGGCCGCCAAGCCCCAGGCGGAACTCAGCGGCCACAGGAGGTGGCCCATCGCCGCATTGTTAGCGATGGGCGTACTCGGCATGGCGGCTTCTCGCAAGTACAAGGTTCTGATCCTTCTACCCGTGGGGGCCGTCGTCGGCATCGCACTTTTCATCGCGTGTCTGGTGTTGCTCGAAGTCCTGTCGCCGCCCGCGACGTATCACGACGTCGTCCCGGTCGTCTCCATCACGCGTTCGGACGGACGCACCGTCGCTTCAGGCACGATGCCGTTTGGCTGAGACGGCACATGCGGGTACTCGTGGCGAGTACCGGACGACTTTGAAATGCAAGGCGACGAGGAAGTCCTTACCATCAAGGCCGTATATGACACGTTAAGACTGCACGGTCTCATTAGCGCCACACGCGACGTGGTCATCCACCGCTAAATGAACTTGCATTCGTATGACGCCACCCGTCCGTCGTCACGCTGCGCGTAGCAGAGCATCCGGGCCCGGGATTGAATCTCACACCCATCGGGCGGCTGGCTCAGTATCACGCAGCCTTGTTTGGTGGACCGGGCGCTCCGTACGCCGCTCTGGCGCCTCTCGCGCACGATCGAAAAGCTGGATTCGAGAGTTACAATCCAGATTCTCCTATGCGGTCTCGGCGGTGAGTCTTCTCAATCGACAATCGGCTGTCGTAAACCACGAATCCTACTTCGCCATGGCGTCGCGGATGGCCTTGAGCGCCGGGTTGTCGCCCAGGGCCGGCGCGGCGGCGTCGAGCATGAACTTGGCCGCGGACATATCGCCCATGCGGAAGTAGACATAGCCCAGCACGAGCCGAAGTTCGGCCGTGTCGATCAGGTTCAGGCGGTCCTTGATGTCGGCGATTCGCGTCTCCAGCGTCTCGGTCCCGATCAGCGCGACCAGGTCCACCTTGTGCTGTGCGTACTCCGGGAATGCGCTCAGCGCCCGCGTCAGGAACAGCGCGCTGCTCATGTACTCGCCGGCGGCGAACAGGGCATGGCTGCGCCCGGCGCACGCCAGGGCATTGCGAGGCTCGTACAGCAGCGCCATCTTGTAGGCGTCAACAGCCCGGTAGAACCGGCCCTGCCGCATGTAGGTCTCGCCCGCGTGCAGGTACTGCTGGTTCTGGGCCTTGCTGTACGACTCCAGGTCCTTGTGGACCCCCATGATCTGTTCGGCGCGCTCCGCGATTTCCTGTTGCGACAGATTCTCTATGCGCTCAGCGGCCGTAGCGGCGAGGCGCCGCATGGGCCGACCGGTTTCCGGATCGACCGGCGCCGATGGAGTGCGGTCCAGCGCCATCGCCCGGCTCATGGCGTTGTCCAGGTACTGCGTCGGCCGTGACTGGGGCTCGACCGCGCCGGTCTTGCCGCTCCCACGTTCCGTCGGCAGACCCGTCGGCCGTCTAAGTGCCATCTCCGACTCGGCCACATCGAGACGCCGCATGAGGTCGTCTATCTGCGATTTGACGTCGTCCGAACCGCTTTGCTCGCCGGACGGATAGGACGTTCTGCCGTAGTCGGCTGTCCCCTCGGGCGCGCCCGTCGGCGAATCGGCCTTCTCTTTCGAGGCCGTTTGTTCCTCGCGCAGCCGAGCGCGAATCTGTTCGAGCGTCTCATCCAGGGAGGTTCCGGGCATGTCCTCGACCGCCAGCGGCGGCCGGCCGACGACCCCCTCGGTTCCGCCGGTCGGCTTCGTATCCGTCGCTTGCTCCTTATCCATCGCTTCTATCTTGGCCAGCAGCCTCTCGACTTCCGCCTGCATGCTCCGCATCTCCAACTGATACTGTTCGGCCGTCAGGCCGCGAAGCGTGGCCTGCGGACGCGTTTCGTTGGTAATAATCCGCTCAAGCTCCCCCGGCGTCCGCGAGAGCAGCGGTCCCATGTCATCCCGCGTCCGCACGGTTTCGGCCGTGTCCATCACCATGGCGCTGTTATTGAGCGACTGCAATCCGTAGACTTGCGGCTGGGCCACAAGCCGGCCTCCGCTCAAGTCGTAGCCCCCCGTGTAGCCCCAGCGCTGCGTCGCCACCGTCGAGCCCGTCGAGTAATATGGCTGATACTGGTGACTGCCCCGGTAATCGTACTGCCGCAGACTCTCGCCCCCTGCCGACATCCTCAAGAATGAGTCGAACTGCGTCGAGCCCAGAGGCGCGTAGAAATCCGTCCTGCTTCCGTACGGAACCGGGCCGCGGAAGTGCAGCCCTCCGGCCACGTTGCCCGTCACCAGCATATTCCCGCTGTCGTTCGTCGGGTCCGGACTGGAAACCAGCCCATCCTGGTAGCGCGTCGGGGGCATCGTCCCCGGTCCGATGGGATTCGTCGATACGCGACGCTGCGTCGAAGGCACGCTGTAGCGATCCGCATAACGGCTCTCCGCCGCCGCCACCATGCACATCACCGCCGCAAGAGCCGCAAGAACTACGCCCCGCCGCCCTGAAATGCCCATTCTAGTCGAATAAATGCGTTTTACAGACATGCTTCACCTCCATTTGGAGATCTGAACCTGTCACACCCCTTCTCCGTAAAGGCCCTCTATCTTATACTACCGTCGTCAATCCCTTGTTCTGCCGTCAAAAACCGGATGCGGACACCACAACATCCATCCGGACCCGAATCGAGGGTATCCTGCCCTCATTGCTTGTATCTGGGCTTCTCCGCCCAGCTTAACTTCGTCGCCAGCGTATCCCACCGGCTTCGCAGCGGGTTGCCGACCACCAGGAAATCGCCGTCGGCCCGCGCCACGTGAACCACGTCGTCGCTGGTCAACCGCATGGATACCTGGCCGTCAATCGAGACCGTCGTGCCATCGTTGACCCGAACGCCCGTTACCTCGACCACACTGCCGGCCGTGATGACCAGCGGACGAAAACTCAATGAATGCGGGCAAATCGCCGTGATAACCATGGCCTCCATCGAGCCGGCCAGGATCGGTCCGCCCGCCGACAGGTTATGCGCCGTCGAGCCCGTGGGCGTACATATTATAAGACCATCGCCCACACACCCTCCGATGGGCTCGCCGTCGACCGCCATCTGCAGTTCGATCATGCGAAAAGGCGGCCCAGCCGTGATCACCACGTCATTGACCGCCGTCGAGCGAAACTGCTCACGGCCGTCGCGCGCAACGCGACAGCCCAGCATCATTCTCCTCTCTATCGGCGCTTTCCCAGACAGTATATCATCAAAAAGCGCCTTTATTTCCCCCAGACTGAACTCTGCCAGATAACCTAGTTTCCCCATATTAACGCCAATTACGGGCACACGCTTGACGCTGAGTTGCCTGGCGGCCGAGATAATGCTGCCATCGCCCCCGAATATCACCGCAAATCGGCAGTCCTCAAGCCGCCCGCCGACGCAGTCCTCCAGCCCGCACGTTGCCCCTATCACCGCCCGGCCGCGCACAAAGTCCGAGAAATCCGCTATCGCCTCCGCCACCGGACCCTTCGACGGATCTCCAAAAACCACCAGCCTGGGTAATGGCTTCACCTTTGACATGGTATGCGCTCCGTGGCCCCGAGTCCTTGCAGCAGTCGTCTGGCGGCCGTCGCTATCTCTTCGGCATTCAAGCCCGATTCCATGAGCTGGCGACCCCGCGAGTCACGTCCTATAAAACTGCGCCCGACACCCAAGACACGAATACCGCCTACCGCCTTATTCCCTGCCCTCGACCTCCTGCCCTTATGCCCGACTCCGTGCGCACTCGACTGTACCGCCGCCTCCAACAATGCCGACCCGAAGCCGCACGCCTGGGAATGGTCCTCGACCGTCACCACGGCCTTGCCCCTGACCGCCAGCTCCACGAGATGCTCGTCGACAGGCGCGGCAAACCTCGCGTTGATCACCTCGACCGAGACCGATTCACCCGCCAGCAGTTGCGCCGCCTCCAGGGCCTCGGCCAGCAGGCTTCCGTAATTGACAATGTACAGGTCTGCATCCTCGGCCGGGTGAACCACGATGCTGCGCCCGCACTCGAACGCCGCCGCACACGCCGGGCTGACCGATTTCTCGGGCGGGACCACGTCTTTGGGGTACCGTATGACGACCGGGCCGCCGTGCGACAGGGCAAACGCCAGCACCCCCTGCATTTCCACGGCATTCGACGGCGCCGTCAGCACCAGATTCGGCATCATCCGCAGGTACCCGATATCCATCAGGCCGTGGTGCGTGGGCCCATCGGAGCCGACGAACCCGGCCCGGTCCACGCAGAAGACCACCGGCAGATTCTGCAGCGAGACCTCCTGAAAGACCTGGTCGAAGCTCCGCTGCAGGAATGTCGAGTAGATGCACACCACCGGCCGCAGGCCGCTGCGGCACAGCCCCGCCGCGATATCCACCGCCGCACTCTCGGCGATTCCCACGTCGTAGAACCGGTCCGGGAAGGCCTTGCGGAACCGGCCCAGCCCCGTGCCGTCGCACATCGCCGACGTGATCGCCACGATCCGCTCGTCTTCCTGCGCCAGGGCCGTCAAGCTGCGGCCGAAGGCCTCCGTGAACGTCTCGCGGCCGCTGTAGACTTCCGGCTCGACCGTCTTGCCGTTGATCTTGAATGGCCCGGTGGAGTGGAACTGCGTCGGCGTGCTGCCGGCCGGGCAGAAACCCATGCCCTTCTTCGTGTAGACATGGAGGATTGCCGGGTGGTCCAGATGGTCGAACGCTTTGAACAGCTTGACCAGCGACTCCACATCATGCCCGTCAACCGGCCCGAAATACGGAATGTTCATACTCTCGAACATCTGGCTGGCGGGCAACGCCATGCGGATACCTTTCTTCACCCGCTCCAAGGCCTCCTCCATCCCCTTGCCGAATACCGGCAGGTGCTCCAGAATGCTGCTGGTGGTTTTGCGCAGGTCTTCATAGGTCTGGCTCAGCCGTAGCCGGGAAAAATACTTCGCCAGGGCCCCGACCGTCGCGTCGATGGCCATCGAATTGTCGTTGAGCACGATCAGGAGCTGCCGTTTGACCAGCCCCAGATTGTTGAGCCCCTCGAAGCTGGCGCCGTTGACGATGCTGGCATCGCCCACGATCGCCACGACCTTGTCGTTCTGCTTGCGGTGCCACTGGCCCAGCGCCATGCCAATGGCCGTCGGGATGGCCGTGCCGGCATGCCCGACGGCGAACTGGTCGTACTCGCTTTCGGCCGGGTCCGGAAAGCCGCCCACGCCACTGGGTTTGCGCAGACGCTCAAACAGCTCCTTGCGGCCGGTCACAATCTTATGCGCGTAGCACTGATGCCCCACATCCCACAGCAGCTTGTCTTTGGCGAAGTCGAAGACATAGTGCAGGGCCAGCGTCAGCTCCACGATCCCCAGATTGCTCGCCAGATGCCCCCCGTTGCGGCCGACCGACTCGATGATAAACTGTCGAATCTCCTCGGCAAGTGCCTTGAGTTTGGCAGGGTCCAGGCGCTTCAAGTCCGCCGGACTGTTCATCGTGTCAAGTAACACACCCATTCCCGTCAGTCTACACGAAAACCCCTTCTCTGTAAAGGATTTAGGAGCGAAACAGTCATTCCGACACTCCGGGGTCTTCAAGTGGTTCGTGTCGGCAGGGCCGTTGCCAGTTGCCGCAGCATCTTTGCGCTTGGCCCGATGGGCTCAACGGCTTTGATGGCCTCTGTGGCGATTCGTTCAGCCAGCGCGCGGGAGTGGTCCAGGCCCACAATCGCCGGGTAGGTGGCCTTGCCGGCCTTGACGTCCTTGCCGGCGGTCTTGCCCAACTGCTCGCTGGAGCCGCAGACGTCGAGGATGTCGTCGGCGATCTGGAAGCCCAGACCGATCTTCAGCCCGTATCGCCGCAGGGCCTCCAGCCGCACCGCATCCGCCCGCCCGCACAGGCCGCCCATCACGGCCGCACAGGCGAACATCTTGGCCGTCTTGTTGATGTGAATCCGCTTGAGAAGCTGCTCGTCGTTCGTCGCCGGGGCATTGTCATTCGTATTGGACCCGGCGTTGCCCGATCCACGGCCCTCGGCCAGCAGGTCCTCCATCTGGCCGGCGATCATCCCGGCCGGGCCGGCCGCACGCGCCAACTCCCCAATCAGCCGCACCGCCACAGCAGCGTCCGCCACGTCATGGCTGAGGATTTCAAACGCCAGCGTCAGCAGGGCATCGCCGGCCAG
>DDXG01000070.1 GCA_002347125.1 Phycisphaerales bacterium UBA2266 | reverse complement strand
GCCAGTAAAATTAGTCACACACCCCAGTGCTCCGACTGGACGGCATAGATGAACGGATGCGTCGCGGTGGCCTGATGTCCGGTGGTATCGGCCACCTGGACAAAGAAGGTCTGATCGACATTATCCTGCCGGCCGCGGAAGTCGAGAACGAGAGACTTCGCAAGGGTCGCCGCCCAATTCTGCGGCGTCGCGAACGTACGGGTCGCCATCGTCAAATACGGCGTGTATTGGTTCTGATACTCAAAGCGCATCGACTTGGAACCCTCGGCAACCTGGCCGGTCTCCAGGAAGATGTAGTGGTACGGCCCTTTGGTCGGATGGGGCGGTATGTTGTGCGGCCATGCGACCTCGATCGCGGTGTCGCCGGCGTAGGACTCGAAGTCATCAACGGTGTCGCATAGGCTGGTCGTGAACGTCCAGATATGCCCGGGTACAGCGCCGCCGGGACCGGATTGGTCGACTCGCCACTGGTATGTCGTGCCGAAGGCCAAAGAACCGGGGTTGTAGATCGTCGCAGCGGGCGCCGGCAAGACCTCGCTCATGGCGCCGGCCGGGCCGAACCAGAGCCGACGGCCCGTGGCGAAGGACGCCTCGGTCCACATCAGGATGGGATGTGAGCCGACCCCGGCGGCGCCGTCGGCGGGCGTCGGATTGACGGCGGCCGGGCCGTCCGAAACCGAAGACACATCGTCGACCATGGTTCGGTGCCCGGCTGGAACCGGTTGCTGATTGACGGCAAACACGCCGCTGACTCCCGCGGGGAAGACGGCGTTGCCGACTCCGGGCTTCTCCCATGTGTCCTGGGCGTTTGTGTCGATGAGCGTCGGGGTCCGCGCCACGAGGGGGCCGCCTTTGTATTCGTACAGGCTGCCGGTGATGTAGACGGGTCCGGAACCCACCACGTCCAGCTCGGCATAGTAGCTTCGAGCGTGGCCGACCCCCGGTACGACAATCTCCCAATACTGGGTCATATTGTCGCTAAGGTTCACGATCTTCACCACTTCGATACGGAGGTTGGCCGGGCCTCTTTGCCAGTGGATCAGCATGGCATAGGCGCTGGCGACGGTGCCCGGCGCGCCGCTCAAGGAGCCGTCCGGGTCTTCGAAGTAGGTGGAACGCGCGCCAAGACCCTGATAGCAGCCTTCGGTGTCGCCGGTCAGATTGATGGTGGCGCTGAGCCGAACATCGGCGAAGCTCTGCGCGGAACCAAACCCCATGGCGAAGGCGGAACCCCCGGCCGCCAGGGAGGTCGGTTCATGGAGCGTAAGGAAGTCGTTGTTTGCGGGACCGTCCGTAATCGTCGGGCTGAATGTATTGGCGATGCTGGGGTAGATCTTGAAGGTCCAGGTCGGCAGATCGAATGCGTTGCCTCCGAAGCTTTCCTGCCAGTTCGCGGCGGCCCCGGTGCAGAACCCCGCCACCACAAGCGCCACAACAGTTACCTTGAACAGATGTGCCGAGCCGCTCATGACTTTCTCCTTCCATTGAACGGCCCATCCGGCCACGCCGGACAGGCGACTCATGATGTTGTACACAACGACATCATACCGACAAGGTCTCTCATGACGCCAGAGAGAGCTGCCGCCTCCGGGGTCTGCCTGGGCCGGCGGATGTTCCCGGCGCCATCTTCGCATATACCATGAAGAAAGAGGGCTGCCGAAGCAGCCCTCCGAACAGACTCAGATGATCAAGCAGAGGCGGGCGACTACGGCCAGAGCACCTGGTCCAGCCAGCCTGTGGTCATGCCGGCGAAATCCTTGAAGTCGACGGCGCCGTCGGTGTTCATGTCAAACCGCGGACTGAACGGAGCCGTTTTGCCCGCCAGCCAGGCGATTTCCCCGGCCGTCAGGGCCCGATTGTAGAGACGCGCATCATCCAGGGCGCCGTAGAAGTACCTCGCCAGGTTGTCGTGCTTGAGAACACCCATTGTCAGACGAACCAGCGGCAGGTCGAACACGGTGGCGTCCGGCATCGAGCCAACCAACTCGCCGTCGAGATAGGCCGCCATCGTATCGGCGGACTTGGTGAGGACCACATGATGCCACATGCCATCAACCACCGAGCCAGCCGTGTAGATATTCGTCCCGCCGCCGGTGCCCAGGGGCGATCTGTGCAGGAACCGCACCGTCCCGTTGGTCTGTATCTCCACAAGGATGCCGTGCCCGCCGTCGGCGCCGTACATCGAGAGCAGGTCCATCTGGCGTCCGCCGCCGTCGGATCGGAACCACATTGTCATTGTATAGGAAGCTGGGTTCCAAGTGCTCTCGACGAGGACGAACTCGTTGGCACCGTTGAGCTTGATGGCCTGGTCGACGACGCCGGTCTCATAGACGGGAGTGCCTGTCACGGAACCCACGCCGGCGCCGGCGCTGTCATTGACGTTGCCGTCGAACTGCCAGTAGCCAATCAGACCGGCGGCGCCCGGAGAAGTCGGCGTTACGATATGGCCGTCGGTCAACCACTGGGCCGCCATCACGACGATATCGTCCAGATCAACGACGCAGTCGTCATTCAAATCAGCGCCGGGCTGCGCGAGATCCGCACGGCAACGAGCCGGGTGCAGGCGAATGTCGTCGAAGAAGACGATGCCCGATCCGCCGGGCGTGGTGGTGTTGGCGGAGTTGCCAAAACCGATGGTTATCGTCGTCACGTTGGCAAGGTTCACGCCGGTGAAGGCGGCCAGGTCGATACTCCACTCATGCCAGAAGGTCTGCTTGAGGACGCTCATATCGCCGGGATAGGCGACCTTCACGCCGTTGACCTTGACGTACATCTGGTCGGTGGCCGTGGCGACATTGTTGACATCGCCGCGGAACCACAGCGTCAGGGACTTGGCGTTGCCCTGCGTCCAGTCGGAACCGATGGCCAGGTCGCTGGTGTTAGCGATGGCCTCCGAGTAGTACGGGCCGCCGGGCGAGTTATTGATGTAGTAGTAGGGCAGTGAGGCCCCGCCACTGTGCACGATGGAAGTCTCTACGAACGGAGCATCTACATGGCCTATAAGAGAGCCGCTGCCGTTGCCGGGATAGCCGGGCGACGGGTTGCCCCAGCCGCCACCGTCCTTCCAGGTGTACCAGACGCGGCTGCCGGGCGGGGGCGGTGGTCCGGGCGTGTTGGCGTCGCCGTAGCTCTCCATGTTATCAACGACGAGCCAGTCGGCAGTCCTGAACGCCCAGACGGGACCTTCCCAGACGGCCGGAACATTGACGTTGTTCACCTCATCGACGCGCCAGAAGTAGGTGGTGGCCAGAGGCATGGTGCCGGGGTCGTAGCTGTTGACGGCCACGCTGGTCATCGGGGCCGTGCCGTTGGCGACGGCCGCGGCGTCGGTGCTGAAGTACACGTTGTGGGTCACGGCCCCGCGGCCCGCCCGCCAGCCGAGATCCGCATTCATAGCCACGCCCGTGGCGTTGTTGGCCGGCTGAGGCTCCCTGGCCCGGGCCGGAATGTAGTAGAAGCGGACCTCGCTGAGGCCGTACTGCTGAAGGATGCCGCCCCAGTTGTTGTTGGCAGTGATCCGCACATATCTGGCGGCCGCGCCCGCGAAGTCAATCGTCGTGTTCGAGGCGTAGCCGGGGGCGCCGGAGGCCCGGGCGAACTGGTGGGTCGTGCCCAAGGTGGTCCAGGTCGAGCCGTCTGCGGAGTATTGAATGACGGCGTCCTTGATGCCGAACCCCACGGTCCCTTCCAGAGCGGAGTTGTGGTTCCAGACCCGCATCTGATGGAGTTTGTATTTGTTGTCGAAGGAGTACTGGATCCAGGTCGGCTGCTCACCGCTGCCGGAGCTGAGCCACATGGTCGTCAGGTCGGTTCCGTGCAGGTCATTCGCCAACCCGGAACCATCGACCGTCTTGCCGGGCGTCTCATCGGCGCTGGCGATGCTCGATGCCTCGGCGGTAATGCTCGCGCCGGGCAGGACCAGGCTGTAGGGCTCGACCGTGAAGCTCCAGACCTTGCCGGGCTTGTTCCACGGCCCGCCGGGAGTGCTGCTCTGATCCACCCGCCAGTAGTACGTCGTGCCGAATTGCAGGTTGAGGCCCGCGGTATTGAAGGCGGGGCTGCTGACAACGCCCCACACGGCGGCCTCCACCCCGTTGTTGACATCTGCGAAACTGTCGCTCAGGAGTACTCGATGGCCGTTCGTCCCGGCCGTAACGTCGCCGGGCGTCCATTGCAGAATGACGGTGGGTATCACATCGGTGGCCCCGCTAGCCGGAACCGGCGCCGAGGCCAGCGATGTGTCGACCTTCTCCAGGTTAAAGCCATTCATGGCGAAGAACGCCTGTTCGGTCGGGGTATTGACCCTGCAGTGAAAGACCAGGGTTACCGCGGAACCGTTGGACACGATCCTCGCTTTGAAAACGGAGATGTCGGCAAAATTGAGGATATTGTCGCCGCCGCGAGAGTTCGTGATGTCGAAGTTCAGCGTGGTCTTGGAGCCGGCGGCGTCGTTGACCGTCACGTCGAACCGGCCGGTCTGGTTGTCGCCGTCGTGGTGATACGACGACCAGTCGTACAACCCGGCGGGCAGCCCGCTGATTGTCAGTGTCATCGGGTCTCCGGCCTGGCGATTGTCCGTACCGATCCAATCGAGGATCAAGGGCTGGTGCACATCGGTGTAGGCGTTGGTGCCCGAGCCGGTTCGGTTGACCATCCGCATCGCGGCCGCCACGGCACTGGCCGCCCAGGTGGGCTGGATCGTCACGTTGCCGCCGAACGCGGCGTAGTTCTGTGCGGTGAAAGTCGCAGGATTGACATTGGTGGCGAAATACGCCGAGTAACCGGGCTCGACGGGCCCGCCGGTCGGCGTGAAGTCGATCTTCAGCGTCTCGCCGGCGGCCGCGGAAACCAGCACAAAGGCCGACAGTACGGCAAACAGGGGTCTCCATCTCATGTTCGTGTCCTCCAGTCTTGTAGACTTCCTTCAAAAGCACACCGGGCCCGCGCGAGCCAGGCACTGCTCAAAGCCAACACTCACAGGCGCACATCCCCCACAACGAGGACGCGACTCGTGCAATACCACCGACCCAGGTCTGAACAGAGAACGGACGCCCCGATTATGAACGGCGGCGTCTAAGCGCCAGGGCGCCCAGACCCAGCAGCGCAATCGTCGCCGGCTCCGGGATAATCTCGAAGCCGTTCATAATAAAGAACTCTCTGCCGGCGGGCGGCGCCACGCCCGTCTGGGACAGACCCACCGGATTGGTGAACGTCAGGACGACAGGCGAGGAACCGTCGCTGGTGATCATCGTGGAGAACTTGGAGGCACCGGCCAGGGTCACCACGCCGTCGAGAACGCGGTCGGTGATCTGAATGCCGGTGAATGTCCGGACCCCGGACGCATCAGTGATGACGACATCAAACTCGCCCGTCTGATTGTCCGCATCGTGATGGTATGAAAGCCAGGGGTACTCGCCGGCCGGCAGGCCGCTGATCGTCAGCGTCAGGGGGTCTCCGTACTGCCGCCCATCGGTGCCGATCCAATCCCGCAGCAGATTCGCCATCTGGTCGATGCTGGCGCCCGCCGATCGATCCACCACGCGCATCGAACTCCAGTTCGGCGGCGCCAGAGGCGGATTCCAGCTCACAGACACCGTCACGGTCGTCTCAAATGCACTGTACGTGCGGGGGGCATACAGATCAACGGCATTGGCGTTCACTCCGCCAAACTGCTCGAACCCGTCCTCCACCAGCGACGTCGGGCTCCCGAAATCCACTCTCAGCGCCGCTTGCGCGCTCGACAGTACCACGAGCAGGCTCGCGGCGACAAACCAAACCACTACTCTCTTCATCGGCCCATCTCCAAAAAAAGAACAACACTTCAGTTGAGCGCCATCCATCCGTCCATGACCGTGCCCCACATGGAACACCCGCGATTATGTCCAACCAGGCATCCAACTCAAGGCGTTCAAGCCCTTTGCCACACTATAACTATAGAGTTATGGGGCAGTTTTAGGAACCTCATTTCGATGCAAAAAAAACGTCATTTTGTGCTATGGGCACCGCGGTACTGCGAGGGCGTCATGCCTTTTTGGTGCTTGAAATACCGGGCGATGTTCTTGATATCCGAGTAGCCGAGAATCGTCGCGATCTTCGATATCGGCAGGTTTGTCGTAACCAGCAGACGGGCCAATTGATCAACTCGAACACGTTTGATCTCCTCATGGACGGAGCGGCCCAAGACCCGTGCAAAGCGGTCATAGAGGCCTCTGCGGGAAACAGACACGGCCTTGAGCACGTCGTCAACTTGGATGGGCTCGCTGACGGCCCTGCGATGGATGAACTCCAGCGCCGCCAGGACATCGCGGTCTCCGACGGCGAAGATATTCGTTGACTGACGGGTAACGACATGGGTTGGCCGGACCATGATTCTGGGTCGGCCGGTTGTTCGCCCGGCCATCATCCGGTCGAGAACCGCCGCGGCTTCGTAGCCGGCCTTCTCGGCGCTGAGGGCGATGCTCGACAGCGGCGGCGAAACCAGGTCGCAGATCAGGTCGTCGTTGCCCAAGCCGATGACGGCCACATCCTCCGGTACGCTGAGACCGGCGACCATACACGCCTCCAGCACATACTGGCTGCGGTCGTCGTTGCAGGCCATCAGACCCACGGGCTTGGGCAGGGCCTTGAGCCATTCCACCATGGTCGCCTGCTCGGCCTCCCAAGAATCGCTACCCGAGGGCTGGGAACGCTCTCGTCCATAGAAGTGTGTCTCGAAACCGGCCTCGGCCACCCGGCGGCCAAAATGCCGCCCGCGTTCTCGTGACCAGTAGTACACCCCGCCGAAACCACAGTAGGCAAAGTGGCGAAACCCCCGTCCCAGCAGGTGCTCGGCGGCCATCCTGCCGATGGCGGCGTCGTCCGTGACGATATTGGGCACTCCGTCGAAGGGTTCCGTATACGGAGAGACCACGGCGGGTATACCCATATTGAGAATCTCCAGCGTATGGGCCCGTGTGTTCTGCTCCCGGAGGACCACCCCGTCAACATCCAGCTCGCGCACGTGCTCGACAGTCACATCGTCGCCGGCGGCGCCCCAGTAGAAGGGAGCCCGCTTGTAGTATATCCAGGTTCCATGCCCGCGCGAATAGCGAGCCATGCCCCGGATGATCGAACGCCCGAACGTGCGGGAGGTTTCCATCATCAGCATGACTCTGCGTTGCTGCGCCATATATCGACCTGCACAATCACCCGGGGCGGGTTACGGACGTCTCCATCATAGCGGCAGACCCACGGGCATCAAACCCTCGGCAAGGGGCATCCACCGCACGGTTCAAGGGCAGACGCAGCCACAGTCATTACCGCCGACGGGCGATACTTACTGACGCCCATAACGAAAAGCCCAGCCTTCCGCCATGAATTCCAGGTCTTCCACCTGGCCGGATGGAGGCGAGTCCTTGCCATAATTGGTTGCGCCGGTCTCCCAGAGTTTGTCCACCCGCTCAATGGTGTAGCGGTCCCGCCATTTGCGGATTTCGGCATGGCCGTCACAGTACCCCAGCGTGCTGCTGTCGCCGTGGTTGATGGCCAGCGGCCCCCACCACTGCCATGGGCCGCCGTTGTTGTACTCGGGGGCCCCCATAATGAAATGATGGCTCGAGTTCCAGTTGCGAGACTCGGAACTCTCGACAAACACGTAGCGTCGCGAAGGCTGGCGTATTTCGTTGAAGTTCTTGATCTGGTTCTTGTTGTCGAGCTGTCGCCGGCCGTTGAGACAATGCGCCAGACCGTAGGACACGAACTTCGTGGTCTTGTCGTAAATGCTTATGTTCTTATCGGCCGGACAATGGTACGCTCTGGGATTCTTGACGTAAGGAAAAAGGACGCCCACCTCGATCCCACGGATCTCGTCTTCGTCCGTTACTTCGGCAATCTGGGTAATATTGCAGAGCGTTCCGTCGATCTTCCTCGGGACCCCAATCCAGAACTCGCCCGTCCTGGTTGCCGCATCGTCGTCGGCGCTCATGATCTTGCCGTCATTGCCCTCCATGTACATGAACCACCCCACGGACAGGTTTTTGACGCCGGCCATGCAGGTTATCCCGGCCGCCTTGCGTTTGGCCAGCGTCAGCGCGGGCATCAGGATCGCCATGAGGACCGCGATAATGGCGATGACCACGAGCAACTCGATGAGAGTGAAGGCTTTCTTGTTCATGGTTGCGCCCCGCCAGAGCCGACAGATAATCCTAATGAGCGTGGACGGCACAGGGCCGATAAAGCGTACCCTTCCATCCAGTCTCATTGTATGGGCGTATTGCTGCAAACTAAACGTCATTTTGCCCCAAAAAATCGTCATGTTGTGCAAGCAACTACCCCTGGCGACGCCGCTAGAGCGGTTGTCCGGCACCCTGACGGCATTTGGGGCCGCGGGACCGCTTGGAGGTGAGGGCGTCGGCTGCTATAATAAAGTGCCTTCATTTCAGGAACACAGCATGTGGCGCCTGCATGCTGAATTCGGACAAAGGGTCTTCCTGGCAGGTATCGTGAACCATTCTTGTTGTCGGCAGGTGGACATGAAAAGACCGACTCTGATCGTTGGGCTGACGGTGTGCCTGTTGCACCTTTGCGTGCGGTCGCTCTGTGCCGCGGGGCCGTCGCTGAAGGTCGATTTCGGCCTGAGCACCGGGCCGATCCAGAGCGGCTATCAGGTGTATTCGGCGGTCAACGCCGTTCCGTCGAGCTTCACTGCGCAGAGTTACAGCGCCTTTGGGACTACGGTGACGATCCGGCCGACGTGGATTACGGGAGCAGTTGCCGGGGCAATGCGGATGGTCGACCGGGGCGGCGGCAGCGATACACCGGACCTCCTGCAGGACTGGATCGGCACCGACAACCGCCAGCAGCCGGGCGACCCCATGACCCTGACCATCAGCGGCCTGCCGCCGGGCCTCTACAGTTGGCTTTCATACCATCACGACACCGGCAATCAGACCGGCCCGTTCGATGTGACCGTCAACGACGCCCTCGGCTCGACCACGACACTCAACATCGACTGCACCTCCACGCAAAGCGACGGCATCACCGCGATTGCCGAGGCCGCCACCTTCGCCACGCAGATCGTCTCGGATGGCTCCAATATCACGCTGGTCTTCGACGCCCAGTTCAGCACGCCGACCACGCTGGCGTTCTTTCTGATGAACGGGTTCATCCTTGAGGCGCAGAACCCCTGCTACAACGCCCCGCCTGTCATCAGCGGTCCGGCGGCCCTGACCGTCTTCATCCATCGGCCCCTTCACGTGGACATGACTGTAATGGACGACGGCAGGCCCTATGTTGAAGGCTGCGACCCGGCCCAGCCCGACGTGGGCGTTCCGTGCGGCCTGCAGTACTACTGGACCCAGAAGAGCGGCCCGGCGCCCGTCAACTTTGAGCCGATTGCCGCCAATATCAGAGATCCCAACATCACCTTCACGCTTGCCGGGACGTATGAGCTGTCTCTGGTCGTCTGGGACGGGCCTATCGGAAGCGGCGACGAGAGCGGCAAGATATCCGAACATATCGTCATAGTCGAGGCCGTGGCGCCCGTGGCGGGGGATATCGACCAGAACGAGATAGTCGACTTCCGCGACGTGGGACTGTTGGCCGAGCAATGGCTCGATGAACCGGCCTGCCTCGGCGAGGGATACTGCGCGGATATCGATGGCGACGGCGGGGTCGACGGGCGGGATTTCAGTCTGCTGGCGCCCAACTGGCGCACGGGCGCCGCCAAAATCGCCATCAATGAGTTTCTCGCCTCCAACGGCGAGACATTGCTCGATGGCGACGGCAACGCCTCCGACTGGATCGAACTGCTCAATCGCGACAACCGACCGGTGTCGCTGGACGGATGGTATCTGACCGATGACAGGTTCGACCTGCGCAAATGGCCTTTCCCGCCGACGGCGATGATACCGGCCGGCGGCTACCTGGTGGTCTTTGCCTCGGAGCAGCCCACCGACACGTATGTGGACCCCAAGGGCTATCTGCACACGAGCTTCGCCCTCAACAGGGAAGGGGAGTACCTGGCGCTGGTCGGTCCCGGCGGCGCGGTCGTGCATCAATACGCCCCCGTCTTCCCTCTCCAGCAGCGCGACATCTCATACGGCATGTGGTACACCACCGAGCGCTATTTCGCCATACCCACGCCCGGACAGGCCAACGAGGGCGCCTTCCCCGGGTTCACCGACAAGCCCACTCATGCCCGTTCCAGGGGTTTCTACGACGCTCCGCTGGTTCTGCAGATTCACTGCGAGACGCCGGACGCCTTCATCCGATATACCCTGGACGGATCGGAGCCGACGGCCAGTCACGGACAGGTCTATGACGCCAACCTGCCCATCACGCTGACCACGACCACCACGGTCCGCTCGGCGGCCTTCAAACCGGGCTGGATATCGGGAGGCGTGACGACGCACACGTATATCTTCGTCGACCAGGTGGCGCTGCAGCCGCCGGACCCACCGGGCTGGCCCGACAACTGGGGCTACGACTCCGAAGTCGGGGGGATTGTCCCGGCGGATTATGAGATGGATCCTCGCGTCGTCAGCAACACGCTGCCGGGCTATTCCATCCGTGATGCGCTGCTGGATATACCGAGCGTCTCGATCTCCATGGCGCCGGACGACTTCATCAGCAGCGCCACCGGCATCTACGCCAAGCCTCTGAACCGCTGGGAGCGCAAGTGCTCCATCGAGTACATTCGTCCCGACGGCGGCGATGAATTCCAGCACGACTGCAAGATCGAGATCCACGGCAACTCCAGCCGCCGTCCCTATCGTATGCAGAAGCACGCCATGCGCGTGACCTTTACCAGTCTCTACGGTCCGCCCAAGCTCGATTACCCCCTCTTTGAAGAGTCGGATGTGGAGCGGTTCAACCAGCTTGTGCTGCGAGCATCTTTTACGGATTCGTGGGGTCTTGTCTCCTGGGTCGACAACCGTTATCGTCCGAACGACTCGCAGTATATCCGCGACGTGTGGATGAAGGAGAGCCTGCGTGATATGGGCCAGCCGTCTTCCTACGGCAGCTTCGTCCACGTCTATGTCAACGGCCTGTATTTCGGCATGTTCAATCTATCCGAGCGGCTGGCCGACGATTTCTTCGCCGACCACCTGGGCGGTCTCAAGGAGCATTGGGAGATCAACGCGGATTTCGGCACGCCCGGCGCCCGCTGGAACGCGATGATGGCGGTGGACCCTTCCACGCTTGAGGGCTACACGCAGATGCTGCGGTATCTCGACGTCGAGGATTTCGCCGACTACATGCTGCTGCACTTCTATGCCGACGCCGAGGACTGGCCTCACCACAACGGCTATGCGGCCGCCAACACGCTCAGTGGCGATGGACGCTTCCGATTCTTCGTCTGGGACCAGGAGATCGTGCTCGATTACCATTCCCGGGCGGCCTCCCGCATCGGCGCCACCGGCGGGGCGGGAACACTGTTTCAGAAGATGCGCACCAGCAGCGAGTTCCGCCTGCTGTTCGCGGACCGCGTGTACAAGCATCTGTTCAATAATGGGGCGCTCAGCCAGGCGGCATCCCAACAGCGGTATGCCGAGATCGCCGGTTGGATCGACAAGGCCATCGTGGCCGAGAGCGCGCGGTGGGGCGACACCCAGATGAGTACGCCGTATGGCAGCACGATCGGCCAGCCGTCGCCCCTCGACGACATTAACCACAACCTCTATCCGCCCGCGCCGAACGGACCGAACTACTACTTCACGCGGGAGCAGTCCTGGGTCGTCGAACGCGACAACGTGATCAATAATTACATCCCCGCCATTCACAACACCGCCAATTCGTGGGCGATTCTCAATCTCCTGCGCGGCGCGAGTCTCTACCCGAGCATCGATACGGCGCGGTTCCTTGTCAACGGCATCGAACAGCACGGCGGCTACGTTCCCGCCGGCGCGGTTCTGAGCATGGTCAACCCGAATGCCGGCGGGACGATCTATTACACGCTCGACGGGACCGATCCTCGCGTACCGGCCGCCGCCGAGCCTCCGACGTCGGCCGTCTTCGTCGCGGAATCGGCCGCCAAGCGGGTCCTCATCCCATCGGGTGACATCGGCACGGGCTGGACCGGCGGCGCCGAGCCTTACGACGACGCGGCGTGGACCGCCGGGACCGGCGGCGTCGGCTATGAGACCCAGACGGGTTACGAGCCGTACTTCTCCATCAACGTCATCGCGATGCGCAACAAGAACGAAACCTGCTATATTCGCATCCCGTTCACCGCGACGGCCGGGCAGTTGGCGGGCCTGACCTGGCTGAGCCTCAAGGTCCGCTACGACGATGGCTTTGCGGCTTATATCAACGGCACGCTGGTCTGCAAGACGAGCACGGCCCCGGCGACGCTGCAATGGAATTCCGGCGCCACCGGCAGTCACGATGATTCGCTGGCCGTTCTCCTGGAGAGTTTCGACCTCTCGTCCTGGCTGGGCCTTCTGCATCCCGGCGACAACATTCTGGCCATCCATGCGCTGAACTACACAGTGGCCAGTACCGATTTCCTGCTTTCGGCGGAGCTGGCTGGTGGCACGGGCGGCCTGGCCGCCGGCTCGATCAGTCCATCGGCCGTGCCTTACACCGGGGCGGTCTCGATCGAGCAGACAACCCTCGTCAAGGCGCGCGTGCTCAGCGGGGCCCAGTGGAGCCCGGTCCACGAGGCCGTCTACGCGGCCGGCCCGGTCGCCGAGAGCCTGCGGATCACCGAGCTGATGTTTCATCCCGCCGAGCCGCCCGCCGGCAGTCCATGGACGGCGCAGGACCTCGAATACATCGAGCTGGCCAACATCGGTGGCACTACGATCAACCTCAACCAGGTCCGTTTCACCAACGGTGTGCGTTTCATTTTCGGCCACCGGCCGCTGGGACCGGGCCAATACGTCCTTGTCGCATCGAATCCCGCGGCCCTTCTCGCTATGGACCCGGGTCTGGCAGCCATCTGCGCCGGGCAGTACACGGGCAACCTCGACAACAACGGTGAGCGGCTGAAACTGGTCGACGCGGTCGGCGGCACGATTCACGACTTCCGCTACAAGGACGGCTGGTACTCCATTACCGACGGCCTTGGGTTCTCTCTGACCGTCAGGGACCCGCAGGCCGATCCGAATGCGTGGTCCGACAAGTCCGCCTGGCGGCCCAGCGCCATGCCCGGAGGTTCGCCGGGATTCGATGATACGGGCGTCGTTCCTGAACCAGGGGCCATAGTCATCAACGAGGTTCTGGCCCATTCCCACGCCGAGGCGTCCGACTGGATCGAGCTGCACAACACCACCGACCAGATGATCAACATTGGCGGCTGGTATCTCTCCGATAACGACGGCAGCGACACCAGCCGAATGAAATACCGCATTCCCGTCGGAACGATCCTCCCGGCCGGCGGCTATATCGTGTTTTACGAGAACCTCCACTTCGGCGCCGCCGGCACGGACCCGGGCGTCGTCGTGCCCTTCGCACTGAGCGAGAACGGCGAAGAAGTCGTCATCCGTTCGGCTGTGGACGGGGTATTGACCGGCTACCGCGACTATGAGGACTTCGGGGCGTCGCAGACGGGGGTGTCCTTCGGCCGATTCAAGAAGAGCGACGGTTCGTTCAATTTCGTCGCCATGAGCAGCCCGACCCCCGGCGCCGCCAATGCCTATCCCCTGGTCGGCCCGATTGTTATTAACGAGATCATGTACAACCCGCCCAGCGGCAACCAGAACGAAGAATACGTCGAGTTGCATAACGTAACCTCCTCTCCCGTAACGCTTTACGATTACATCACCTCGGAA
>DDXG01000322.1 GCA_002347125.1 Phycisphaerales bacterium UBA2266 | reverse complement strand
GCCGCTGACCATCGACGACACAAACACCCGCCCGCTGCTGATGACGGCCGTCGCCCCGCTGGGCCCCGGCAGCGGGGCCACCCACGTGGCCTTCTCCAAATCCAGATGGTCCGGCAAATCCGTCTCATCCGACGCCCCATTGAAATACGGCCCGCGCCACTGCGCCCAGTCACCCGCTTGAACAGCGACCGCCAGGCACAAGATCAGGGGGACAGCGGCTGAATTAAGGCGTCGTATCATCGAGTTCTGCCCTTTCGCTTGTATGAAAGGCCTGTCATATCCGTGGCCCGGATGCTTCGCTGCGCTCGGCATGACAGGCATGTTCGTCTTTTCGGCTGCGTGGCGGCGCAGGGATCACCCCTGTATATGACGCCGCCGGCACGCTGGTTCATTTCAGTTCGTTGGCGGATAGTTGAATGGATTCTCGTTCTTGTCGATACAGCCGAAGGCCTGGATGACGGCTTTGGGGTTCTCAATAGTGATAGGGGCGTCGGCGGTGTAGTTCCTCATGCGGCAGCCGACGAGGGTGATGGTCGGCCGCTGATCGCCCCGGACCAGGAGGAAGTCCTTCGATACATCGAGCGTGGTCAGGGCCCCGTTGCCGCCGGAGAAGGCCTCGACGGCGATAAGCGCCGTGTGGCCCTCGCCCTCGATGATGATGGGGTGGATATCGTCGATGGTCGGCCCCGTATTGGCGATAATGGAGCCCTGAGAAATCTGCCAGTTGCGGTTCTTGGTGCTGTCGCCGAGCTTGTGGATGCCGATGGTGACGCAGTCGAGGTTGAAGTTCGTCAGTTGCCCGTAGGTGGCCGGTCCGAGATAGACGCCGCCATAGGCCCCGAAGGTGAACAGGTCCATGAAAACGGCGTTATCCGTGTGGTTGACCTCGTAGGTGAAGGTCTTTCGCGCGACGACCGAGTCGATGACGGCCCGGCTGAAACCTCCGGCGAACAGCCGCATGTTGGCGGGGTTGACGTGGCAGTGCAGGATGCGGGGGATGTCGTAACAGTAGTCGATGCGGATGAATCGGCCGCTCAGCGGATAGCCGTAGCAGTGCTCGAAGAGGATCTGTTCGACAATCGCCCGGCGGGTCCCGGCGAAGTCCATCGCGAAGAACTCGCCGTAGAACGTCAGGCAGCTCAGTGTTACGCCCTGGCAGCCGCCCGGAGAGCAGCGGATCGTCGGCGGGTATTCGATGATGGCCGCCGGGTCCGTGCGGGACTGCTCCGGATACCAGAACTGGATGCCGCGGATCTGCGTGGCGTGCTCGGTGGTGATGAAGGGCTTCTCGCGGTCGGTGATGGCGAAGACGCTGCCGACCGGCTGCCGGCCCTGCGGGTTGCTGGTGCCGCGGCCGACCGGACCGTGAACGCCGATCAGCGAGGCATTGGCTCGCAGGACAATGCCCCCCTCGACCGGATAGGGCTGATCTCCGGGCTCAACGAACAAGGCCGCACCGAGCGGCCCGGCCCAGTCGATGGCCTTCTGGAGGTTCTCGCGGTTGACCTGCGGCGGGTTACCGGGCAGGACCCCAAACTCCCGGATGCTCCGGATATACTGCCCAGGCTCGGCCGCGGGCGCGGGATTCACAGCCATGATGAACACAGCGGGGATGATCGTCAGCAGAATCTTGCGGAACATGCTATGCCTCGGTCAATAGAACACGGAATCGTCGGCGAGAAGACCGCCTTTTCGTCTGCCATAAGTAACCGATTGAGCGGACGAACACAAGACCAGCATGGACTATGCGGCAGAATCCGAGCCGAAGTTCAGGGCACAAGGAGGTTCCCCTATAGAGGTAGCTACTTCCCATTGTATATGGCTACTATTGACGGCCGTTACCATACATGCTATAATATGCTCCATAGTACATGGTAACCTTTCGGTCATATCGGTGATGGTATTATGAAGGCGATCAAGGGGATTCTAGAAGAGGAATTGACGAACTCCCGGGCTATGAAAGCGGATTACGAACGGGAGCTGGCGAAGCTGCCCAAGGGTAGTCTTGTAGGCAAAGAGATCAAAGGACATCGATACTACTACTTGCAGGTGAGGGAGGGCGGACGGTCTCGTTTCATCTACAAAGGCAAGCTCTCCGACAGGGAGGTGGCCGGATACGAGCGGGCCAAACGACGAAGGGCCATGTATCGGGGACTCCTTACAGAGGTGAAAAAGCAGATTCGGTTCCTGGAAAAGGTGTTACATGAACACAAGTCAGTATGAGTTGTGCATCGAGGTCCTCAAGCGGCTGGATCGTGCCGGTGTCTTGGCGGATATGATCATCATAGGAAGCTGGTGTACTCTGTTCTATCAGAAACGGTTTGGTCCGGCTGGCTACATGGTGCCGCTGCGGACACGGGATATGGACCTGCTCATTCCCAGGCCATCTCTGACCCGCACGAAGGTTGATGTGGCCGAACTGCTCGGCGATCTGGGTTTCGTGGTGGGGTTCACGGGGATGGAGGGCTACATCCGCCTGGAGCATCCCGATCTCATTGTGGAGTTTCTTGTTCCTGAGAGGGGCCGCGGTTCCAACAAGCCGTATCCTCTGCCAAATCTTGGGGTGAACGCCCAGCGACTGCGATTCATGGACTACTTGGCCGAGGACAGTATAGCCGTCACCGTGGATGGTGTTGTCTTACGACTGCCGCAGCCGGCGCGGTTTGCCCTGCACAAGCTCGTGGTGGTGGGACGGCGGCTGAGGCTCCGCAAGCAGGACAAAGACAGACAAACGGCAGCGCGGATACTGAATGCGCTGATGCTCAGAGGCCGAATGGATGAGATAGTCAAGGGGTTTAGCGCGATGCCGCGCAGTTGGAGACAGACGGTAAGGCGGCAGTTGGGAATGCTTGCGGACGTTGATGTGCCGGGGCGTGCTGAACTTGAGGTCGCATTACAGGATGCGTAGAGTACTGCGTCCTGTGATGTGCCGGCCCGCCAGTGCTGATTGCGGTTGACGGGGCGTCGGGCGTTTGGTATAGTAGGTTGTGGTCTGCAAAGGATTTGCCGTGTTTGTGGTGATGGCATGGAGGAGTCTTCATGTTACGGAGGTCGTATTGATGGCTGGCAGCAGGAAACTCGCGGGGCTCGTATTGTCCGTCGCGTCGGTCTGGGGTCTGGGTTCGGCCGCTCATGCCGCCGGGTCGATCGAGGGCCAGGGGCAGTTCGAGCTGATTGCGGGCCGGCCGCAGATGGGCTATCAGAGGCTCTACGAATGGGACCTGTTCCTCTCGCCGGCCGATGCGTCAATGGCGGGGGTCTGTCGTCGCCTCGGGGCGCCTCCGGGGCAGATGCCGACGGGGGACGGCTTCTACCGGATCGACAACCTGCCGGCCGGCACGTATTCCGTGTACGTCAACCAGCCGGACTTCTTTGCGTCGCCCAAGGTCATCCCCAACGTCGTGGTGGCGAACGGGCAGACCTTGCGCCTCGACGTGAACCTCGATATCGACTACTCGACGTATTTCAGGGCCGACAACCAGTGGACGGACTGGCTGTGGACGTGGTATCAGACGTTCAAGGCGACGGGCACGGGCGTTCGCGGCGTGACGTGGAAGATGGCCGGCTGGGGGCTGTACAGCGGAAAACAGGCCAGGATCAGCATACTCGAGGACAACGGCAATCCGGATGTGCGAAGTTGGACGCAGATCGGGACCGGAACGGACACACAATTGGCGTCGGATTCGGATGAGTGGGTCCGCTGGCCCAGCGGGACGATCCCGATGACGCCGGGCAGGATGTACGCGGTCAAGATATGGGTCGACGGCGGCTGTGCGGTGTTCAAGCGGGATAAGGACGGCAACAGCTATCCCTACGGCCGGGCCTACGACCAGGACGGCAACGCGAGAAACTTTGATTTGAACACGACCGTCTTCGTGGACAAGGACAACCAGATGGTCACGCACACACGGGTGGCGCCGGGGCCCGGCGTGCTCGGGACATCGGGGATGCGGTGGTGCCAGACGTTCGTGGCCCGGGGCGAGGCGCTGGCGGCCGTGGACCTGTTCGCCGCCAGCAGCGAGGCCGATATGACGCTGACCTGCAAGATCCACCGGGATGGGCCCGATGGTCCGCAGGTGGGGCCGACGAAGATCGCCGCCGGGGCCTACTTCGCCAGCAGTACGGACCTGGTCGGCGTCAGCTACAACCCGGACCAGGTGCCGCTGATTCCGGGTCAGGTGTACTGCGTCGAGTTCACGGACAGCCAGAGCTTCACGCCGTTCTTCCAGGAGTCATGGAGCCGCTATGGCGATGGAGCGGCATACAACGGCACCACCCTCACGGCCGAGGACCTGGCGATGACGATTGTGGAATACTCCAGGGGGCCGGCGTCACAGATGGCGGACGTCAACGCCGATCAGCGGGTGGACTTCTCTGATTACGCGAAGATTGCCGAGCGGATCGACTGGCGCGGGCCGGCTGGGGGCATTATAGAGGACCTGATTCGAGATGGCGTGGTGGACTGGCTGGATCTGGCGTTTCTGGCGCAGACGTGGCTGGACGCGATAGCCCAGTTGCCCGTGGTTGTGATACTCAGCCCGACCAACGGGGCGAGTTTCACGACGCGCGACCTTATCACCATCACGGCCGCGACGGCCGACGCCGATGGCCAGGTCGTGCAGGTGGAGTTCTTCGTCAATCAGAGCGCCATCGGGACCGACGAGAATGGGGCGGACGGCTGGACGGCCGCGACCGGGCTCAATGCCGGCCAATACGCACTGACGGCCAAGGCCACGGACAACGATGGGGGCATCGGGGTATCGGAGCCGGTGAATATCACAGTCACCAATGTGCCGCGATAGTCCGTTGGCGGGTCAGGTGAGACCGTGCGGAGTGGAGGCTTGCGGGCGGGGGATTCCGCGATTAGCATGAGGCCATACCAAACGGCCGTCGGTGCCGATGGATGACAGCGTCAACGCCATTGTCGCGAGGGCAGGACCATGGAGCAACAGACCCAGTCAGACGAACATCGCTGCGGGTGTGGGAGGCCGGAGGATCGAATTGCCATGAGTCGGCGGCGTTTCCTTGCCGCCGGGGCGATCGGCACGGCCGGTGTGGTTGCGGGCCTGCCGGGGCGGATGGTGATGGCCGGGCCGTTCGAGGAGTCCGACGACACGACGCTGATTCCGGCCGACAAGAAGCTCGACCCGGCATGGGTCCAGTCGCTGTTCGCGCGGGGCAAGCCGGAGGTCTACAGCGGCGATGAACTGAAGTACATCGGCATGCCGGTCGGCGGAATATGCGCCGGCCAGGTGTATCTGGGCGGGGATGGGCGGCTTTGGTTGTGGGATGTCTTCAACAAGGTTACGGCCGGCGTGTGTGGCAAGGGCACGGCCGGAGAGAACTACGTCAAGCCGCTGGAGCAGACCAGCCCGCTGGACCAGGGTTTTGCGCTGCATATCCCATCGGACACGGCCCGCCCGGTCCGGACGCTGGACCGGCACGGCTTCTCCGACGTCCGGTTCGAGGGGCGTTACCCTATCGGACGGGTGCGATACCACGACGGCGATTGTCCCGTAGAGGTGGCGTTGGAGGCATTCTCGCCGTTTGTGCCGCTGAGCGTGGAGGATTCGAGCTACCCGGCCGTCGTGATGCAGTATCAGATTACCAATACCTCGTCGAAGGAGGTCGCCCTCGAGATCGCCGGCTGGCTGGAGAACGCGGTCTGTCTGTACACCGGCGGCGATGACGTGGTCCGCCGCAATCGAATCGTCCGCTCCGGTGATGTGATGCTGCTTGAGTGCGGCGTGATGGACAACCCCGCGATGGTCGAGGCCGCCGACCGCCGGGATATTCGCTTCGAGGACTTCGAAAGGGGGACCTACGAGGGATGGACCGTCGAGGGAACGGCGTTCGGCGCCGAGCCGATCGTGGCCGAGAGGATGCCTGCCTACCAGGGCCGGGTCGGGGCACAGGGCCGGCGGCTGGTCAATACGCATAACACGCGAAACGGCGAGGACGTGGTCAAGGGCGATGAACACACCGGCCGCCTCACGAGCCGCCCGTTCAAGATCGAGCGCGGTTACATCAATTTCCTGATCGGCGGCGGCTCTCATGCGGGCAGGACCTGTATGAACCTGCTGATTGACGGGCAGCCCGTTCGCACGACCGTCGGCAGGAACGACAATCGCATGTTCGCCTCGCACTGGGACGTGCGGGACTTGCAGGGACGCCAGGCGCGGATCGAGATCGTCGATCAGCACACCGGCGGCTGGGGCAATATCGGTGTTGATGATATTGTCTTCAGCGACACGCCGCGACGGCCGTCGGACGCCGTGGAACTGGAGCAGCGGCACGACTTCGGCAGCATGGCGTTGGCGCTGCTTGGAGCTGAAGATGGGGACCGGGGCTGTGCGCTGCTGCCGGGCGATGATGCCCTGGGCGGTGTCTTCCACAACAGTCCCATCGCTGCCGTTGCGTCGGGTCAGGAGGCGGTCTCGCCGTTTGCCCAAAAGGCGCTGGGTTCGGTCACGCGGACGCTGTCGATTGAGGCCGGGCGGACGAAGACAGTGACGTTTGTCCTTTCGTGGCATTTCGTGAATCTGACGCTCGACGGCTTCCCGAAACCGGTCGGACGCTACTACGGCGCCCGATTCGGCTCGGCGCGGGCCGTGGCTGAGCATCTGGCCGAGAACCTCGCGCGGCTCGCCCAGGACACGCGGCGATGGGTCGAAACATGGTACGATTCGACGCTGCCGCGGTGGTTTCTCAATCGCACGTTCGCCAACACCTCGACGCCCGCCACGAGCACCTGCTACCGCTTCGCGGACGGCCGCTTCTACGGCTGGGAGGGCATCGGCTGCTGTCCGGGGACATGTACGCACGTCTGGCACTATGCGCAGGCGATCGCGCGGGTCTTTCCGGAGTTGGAGCGGGACCTGCGGCGGCGCGTGGACTTCGGCGTGGGGTTCGACGCGAAGACCGGCGGCGTCGGGCACCGGGCGGAGTTCGGGCGGGACCCCGCCGACGATGGGCAGGCCGGGGTCATCCTGCGGACCTATCGCGAGCACCAGATGAGCCCCGATGATGCGTTCCTGCGGGACCTGTGGCCCCGTGTCAGGAAGGCGCTGCAGTATCTTATCGACAAGGACGGCGACGCCGACGGCATTATCGAAGGCGCCCAACCCAACACCCTCGATGCGGCGTGGTACGGCAAGATCGCGTGGCTGACGTCGCTGTATCTGGCGGCGCTGCGGGCGGGGCAGGAGATGGCCGTCGAGATGGGCGAGCCGGACTTCGCCGCGAAAGCCGCCCAGGTCTGGCGGCGCGGGGCCGAGAACATCGTCAAGTTGCTGTTCAACGGCGAATACTTCATCCAGATCCCCGACCCCGAACACATGGACGCCATCGGGGCCGACACCGGCTGCTACATCGACCAGGTCTTCGGGCAGAGCTGGGCGTTTCAGGTGGGTCTGGGCAGGCTCTACAGCGAGCAGCACATCCGCAAGGCCCTGCGGTCGCTATGGACGTATAACTTTGCGCCGGACGTCGGGCCGTTCAAGCAGGTCCATACCAAGGGCCGGCCCTATGCACTGGCCGGCGACGGGGGCCTGATCATGTGCACCTGGCCCAAGGGCGGCAAACGCAAGGACTGGGAGAAGCACTGGCAGTTCGGGTACTTCAACGAGTGTATGAGCGGCTTCGAGTGGCAGGTGGCCGCACACATGATCGCCGAAGGGATGCTCACGGAGGGCCTGGCCGTGGCGCGGGCGATTCACGACCGCTACCATCCATCGCTTCGCAATCCCTACAATGAGATCGAATGCAGCGACCACTACGCACGCGCGATGGCGAGTTACGGGGCCTTTCTGACGGCCTGCGGCTATCAGTATCACGGGCCTAAAGGCATTCTGGGCTTCGCCCCGAAGCTCAGTCCCGAAGACTTCCGGGCCGCATTTACGGCGGCGGAAGGCTGGGGCCGGTTCTCACAGGAGCGGACCGCGGCTCTCCAGCGCAATGAAATAGAGCTGCGCTACGGGACTTTGACCTTGAAGGAGCTGCGGCTGGAGTTGGCTGAAGGCGCGCATGCCGACCAGGTGGAAATGGCTATCGCGGGCAGCCCGATGGCCTGCGAATGGACGCAGAGCCAATCCACAGTCAGTATCCGCCCGGCGCAAGCGGTGACCATCCGCGGAGGTTCGCCGGTGGTGGTGAATATCCGTGTATAGATGTTGGGAGCCATAACATGACGGACACGATAGGTAGAAGGCGGTTTATCGCCGCCGCGGCGGCCGGGACGGTTCTGGGTTCGGTTTCGCAGGGACAAGCGGCTTCGGCGCAGGACGCGGCCGACCGCGAGGTGCGGCTGGAGTTCCTGCGGCCCAGGGAGATTGTCGCGGCGCAGAAGCAGTGCCCGACCATCTTTCAGCCGCTCGGAACCATCGAATGGCATGGGTTGCACAACGTGGTGGGTGTCGATGCGGTCAAGGCCCATGCGCTGTGCGTGCGTGCGGCCCGCACGGGCGGAGGCGTGGTGACCCCGCCGCTGTTCGGGGGCGTCGGCGGCTTGAACGAGCCGCACACGTTCATCATGGACGCGGAGGAGAACATCTTCGCCAATCTCACGCGGCCGTGGCTGGAGCAGTTGTGCCGGGAGATGGCCAGGAACGGCTTCAAGGCGATCATCATGCTGACCGGCCACTATGGCGCGGCCCAGCAGATTGTGGTCCGCGAGACGGCCGTGCGGATGAGCCGGGCGCTGGGAATCCCGGTGCTGGGGACGCCGGAGTATTGGCTGGCACTCGATGTCGGCTATACGGGCGACCACGCGGCCTGGGGCGAGACGTCGCTGATGATGCACCTGTATCCCGATACGGTGCGGCTCTCGGAGTTGGGCGATCCGCCTTACCAGGGTGTCGGCGGGCGCGATCCAAAGCAGTCATCCGAGGCCGACGGCAAGCGGCTCACCGACACCATCGTGGCTCGTCTGGCGATCCTGGCGACGAACATGCCGAGATGGACCGAGCAGATGCTGGACCGGTTCGTGGAGGCCGAAGCGGCCCTGGTGGCCCGGCAGATGACCGCCCCTCGCGGCAAGGGCAACCTGTGGACGGCGTGGCGCAACGCCGCCTCCGTGATGAAGGACTACGGCAAGCACCTTGCGGCCGAGGAGTTTGAGGCCATTCGAGACGCGGCCGCCAAGTTGTAGAATTAAAGGGGTCCGCTCCATTGTCCGGGCGGCCGGCCCATACGCATGCCGTGGCTTTCAGCCCGGAAAACGTACCGGACGCCTTCAGTTGGATCGTGTCTTCCAGAGACGCTCGCGGCGCCCGGCCAGGTCAAGGTCCGTGGTGTATTTGTTCGAGCCGCACTCGATACGCGGGCAGCGGGTGATGGCAAAACCCAACAATTGCCCGCACTCGGCGCAGAAGAACTGTTGTCGGTAGAACCTGCGTTTGGGCAGGAAGAAATGGACGCAGTAGGCGACGGCCAGAGGCACGCCGACCAGCTTGGCCAGACCCAGCAGCCAGTCGCGGAAGCTGTCCAGGAACGTCGCAGGATCGCCGGTTGGGGCGGCAAAATCGCCTTTGGCCCAGGTGAACCAGACCACGGCCGCCGTAGCCAGGGCGATGGCGACAAAGGCCAGTTGACCGACCGGCCGCAGGCCCATGAACCCGTGCCGAGTGTACCAGGGCGAGGCCCCTTGGGCGGCGGTTGCATCGGCCGGCTTCGACTGTGGCGGTATCACGGATTGGGTCCCCGCAAGGGCTTTGCCGGCGGCTCCATGGGGGCGTCCAGATCGCCCATGGCGAACTGAATGCCGTCGAGATAGAAGCGAAGAATCGGCGGGTTCCACCAGATCTCCGTGCGATGGCCGATGGCGCTGTAGAAGACGCGGCCCTTGCCGTAGGGCTTGATCCATGCCAGGGCGAAGTCGTTGTCCTTGCGATAGACCCACTGGACCGTCATGTTCGTATTCGCAACATCGAGCGACAACAGCACGCGGACGTTCTCGCGCGAGTAGGGATCATTGAACTGGAATATCTCCTCGGCCAGGCGGAAATTCTCACCGCCGAAGGCCCTCAGCAGCGGGTGGTTGGGTTCATCGAGCTTGACGCCGACTTCTTCGTTCCACGGATGGCCCCAATAGGATGCGCCGATGATCTCACCATATTCCGGCCAGTGGTTGTTGCCGCCGATCGCGTGGTGAAAGGCGACAAAGCCTCCACCGTTGCGGACCCAGTCGAGCAGGCTCTTTCGCAGCAGTTGTTCGACGGTGTCGATGTCGGAGCCGTAGTCCTTCAGACGCGACATGTCCTGCTCGGTCGGACGGATCCACGGGCCGTTGCTGTTGTTGAAGATGATGGCGTCGAACTTGGCGAGGTTCTCCGGCAGGTACATGGCTACGTCGTCGCTGACGACGGGCTCGTACGCGCCGGTCTTTCGCCCGAGCAGCTCCATGGCGTGCTGGCCCTGCGGGACGCAGTAACCCGCATGGGGGCATTTGTCCATGAAGGGCGTGTTCCATATCAGGACGCGGCGACTCTTGATGGGTTTGACGGTGGCCTGCTGCGGCACGGCCGCCTCGATCCGCCGGGCCTGGTCGGGCGTCAACTGCGCGTCAGCCGCCGTGGCAAACGCCACAATCGCCGCCAGCGCCAATCCTGCAAGTCTCGTGTCCGTTCTCATTGTGACATCCCACATGCCTGGATTCCCGCCTTCGCGGGAATGACAACCCCATATCGACGTTCTCTGTGCCCGCGAAGCGAGATACGAGCGACGAAATACGATATACGACTTCACAGCTTCCAGCCCTCGCGATACTCGCGCCGCAGCAAGGCATTGGCCTTGTCGTTATTGGTGATTCCGCACCGGGCCGTGTCGAACTCGATGGGGCCTTCGACCAGCGTGGCCACGTTGCCCAGCAAC
>DDXG01000236.1 GCA_002347125.1 Phycisphaerales bacterium UBA2266 | reverse complement strand
GGCCAGGTCTCCGGCCATCCAGGATGGCGTGCCGCTCTGATCAACGGTTACGGAGGAGCCGTTGGCCGGTTGCGGATTCCACGCGAGCAAGGGGTCGCCGCGCATGGTCTGGGGAATCTCCTGGGCGGTCATGGCGTAGTTGTAGATGCGGAAGTCGTCAAGGTCGCCACTGAGGTATCCGTCGGCGGCGTATTGAGAGCGTCCCAGCCAGTTGTTCGTCGTGTTCCCCAGTGCGCTCATCGCCGTGGCGGTGGAACCGGACACGGCCAGGACGCCGTCGACGTACAACTGCATATCCGCCTGGCCGACGACCGCGGCAACATGATGCCACCCACCGGCCAGCGTGCTCGTTGTCTCAATCAGCGACTCGCCCCCTCCCCCGGCCGTGGTGATGGCCAGACGCATGGGCCCGGCCGTTCCGGTCCGCGGGCAAAGGAACAGGTACTGCGAGGCGTCGCTGTTGCCGAAGTCGACAATCCGCTGCCATGCCCCCCCGGCGTTGTCGAAATTGACCCAGCCGGCGATGGTGATCCCGTGGAGTGTGCCCATGACGGCATCGATGGGCAGGTCCACGTATCCGTTGACGCCGTCGAGGCTCAGGGCCCCGTCATAGTAGCCATCCACCCACGTCGTGCCGCCGAGGATGGCGGCATGTCTGTCGCGACCCGACCAGTCAACCGCCAGGCTACCGAACCCTTCGTCGAACTTCCACCACCCCACGAGATTGGGGTCGGTGACGGGGATATCGGGTAAGGTCGTGAAAGCCCACACGTCGCCTTTTATGGTTTGCAGGGATTGGTTGATGGTGTCAATGCGCCAGTAGTAGGTGGTGCCCTCGGCCGGGGCCGGCGGAGTCCATGTGTTCGCCTGGATGGTGGTCTGCGGCGTCGTGGCGTTGGCGACCGTGTTGTAGTTGGTCCCAAAATACACTTGGTTGGCGAGCATGCCGATGCCGGGCTGCCAGGAGAGCTTGACACTGGTGGGCACATTGACGGCGCCGTCGGGCGGGCTGGGGCGGTAGGCCTTGTTCGAGGCGACGGTGAAACTCCAGACGCCGCCGACCCAGGGGCTCTCGGGGTGCGTATCGTTGACCTCATCGACGCGCCAGTAGTAGGTCGTGCCGGGCACCAGGCCCAGGGTGATATAGCTGTTGGTCGCCACAACGCCCTTATCGGCGGCGGCCGCTCCGGCCGCGACGTCGGCGGCGTTGTCGCTGAGATAGACGTGATGTTCAGCGGCAAACGCCCCGGCCCGCCAGTTCATCAGCAACGATGTCTGCTGGACCGTGGCCTGATCGGCCGGATCGGGCTTCCATGTATTCCTCGGGCCGCTCCAACGATAGTTGTTCATCACCTGAGCGGCCGTAAGGGCGCCGTCGTGGATGCGGACCTGGGCGATCGAGCCGGTGAACATGAAACTGGCTCCGGTGCCGGCGTTGTCCGCCTGGGCGCCCACGCGGATGATGTTGCCCGCGTGGGTGTTGATGGCGATGGTGCGGGTGCTCTCCTGGACGCCATTGACGTAGACGCGGGCGGATGCGCCATCATACGTGTAGGCAAGATGCCACCAGTCGCCGGCGGCCGGGGCCGGGGCGTTTGCGCCCCACCAGCCCATGTCATGCGTGTCGCCGCCCCAGTGTCCGACGGCCCCCCAGCGGGTGTCGTTGCCGTAGTTGAAGGACATGTTCGTGCCGTTTGGCCCGCCACGGTGCGACCACGAAACCATGGTCTCCTCAGCGGGCAGTGCGGGGTTCAGGGCCCAAACCTCGATGGATCGGGTGCCCGCGCCGGTGATGCCCGCCGGGGACGCCGGTCCGTTGAACCAGTTGGCGCCGTTGAATGTGACGGTCTTGACGCCGGCAACGTCCTCGACGACCGGCTGGCCGCTGGGCGTGAAGTCTCCCAGCGTTCCGGCGTTGGTCCAGGCGCCCGTGACCGGCCCGTAGTCGAGGGTCCGGACGTCGAGGTCGACGAGCAACTGTTCGGCGACAGTCAGGTCTGCTTGAACAACTGACCCCGCGCAGACTACCAGCAGGACAAACAGAATTGCGAACGAAATGCGTGTCATGGCACTCCTCCTTCACTTGTACGGGTTTTGGACCGCCGACGCCGGGCCTTCGGGCCCCGTGTACGGCCGCAACCATTGGGTCTTCATAATAGCAGAATCGCCCCACCGGTTCAACAACCCATGCAAGGTGGAGGTGGCGCGGCTTGGACCTGGGCGCATGAAAACGCCCTGATCGCGTCAGTCGAAGCTATCAGGGCGGGTGGTTTCGGTGGGTCGGCGGTCAGTCGGCAGGGTGCTCCTGGGCGGCGTTGGCCTTGGTTTGCGAGTCCTCGTCTTTGTGCCCGTTTTTCTCCCGTTGGATGGCCTCGTAGATCTCACGGCGATGAACGGGAATGCTCTTGGGCGCGGTGATTCCAAGACGAACCTTATCACCTCTGACGTCGACGATCGTGATTTCCACGTCGTCTCCGATCATGATGGATTCATCTCTTTGTCTGCTCAAGACTAGCATTTCTAACTCCTTTTGTCGGCGGGCTTTACAATCCGCTCTACGAAACCGAATCGGGCGAGGTTCAGAGCGACCGCCTTCGAGTTCTGACTTGTCAGTACGCCATATCCATTTGTTCGGTCTGAGAGCCAATACGGCCAAGGGGCCGGGAAACTCAAGTATATTGTCGGCTAATTCTGGGGGCAGAAACAACCAATTCTCATTTTGTTTGGTGGGCCTGTGCCGGTTATTGGACCGCATGAACGTAAGTCCTTTTCATTAAAGAACTTACATACATAATGGCGGGAACAAAAGGCCCAAAGCTGACGTGGGAATATAGGGGGGCCTACTGGCTTTCGTGCCGTCGCCACCATTCAAAACGGACGGCAAGCCAGTACCCGGCGACAGCGCCGATGGCGCCGAAGGCGACCATCTGGACAGGTAGGATCGCGGCTGTGGAGGTCGAGAAAAAAACGCCGGGCCAGTTCCTCGACAGGGCCTCGATGACGGCAGGTCTAACGTAAAACATTATGGCGAAGGCAGTTATGATTGTTGAGCCAATGGCTGGGGCAATGTAGTCGGCACCGAGGAACCTGCGGACGACAAAGGCGGCCGCGGCAAAGGAGACGATGACGGCGAAGACAATCTGTCCGACACTGGGTTGTCCGACCATCTTGTTATCGGGCACACGGACATCGGTTGCGAGCACGGACATGCAGATCTGGGCGACCACGACGGAGGCAATAACCGCCAGAACAGTCTGTAAATGCTTGTTGATACTGATTTTACAGTCTGATGGGTGGTCCACCGAGACCTTGGACGGGACGAGTTGGCGGGCGATAAGGACACCGGCGTAGCCAGCGGTTATGAGGGCGAGCCAGAACAGCGGCTCGAACCTGATGACAGCCAGAATCACGTGGCGCTGTTCGGGTCGGGGGTTCAGTTGCATCAGAGCGGCCATGGGCGCGGTTCGGATGCTCCAGAGGCCCAGGCCGAACGGGACGGCGAGAACGCCGACCTCGCGGCCGTAGGGCCAGGCGGCGAAGTAGGCAATGAAGCCGGCGGCCAGCGCCAGGATCACGAGGATGACAGCCCCGCCGGGCCCGACGCAGGAGGCGCGGACGACGCCGGAGGGCTCGCACGGGCCGGTAAGGTTCCAGCCGAGCAACCCGATCAGGGCGATTCCGACGGCCGCGGCGGCCGCGATACGCAGTCGCATCATCCAAGTCAGTTCCACGGTTCTACTCCATCACAGGCGAAGAAAAACTGGATACTAGCAATTCGGCGGGTGGATGGCAATTGGGAATCGTATTCCACCGCTGGTATTTCACATGCCGCCGGTTCAGTCGTTGGTCGATAGTACTCAGGATACAGCCGGTGGAGCCGCCCTTGGCGAAGACCTTCCTATCACGGGATAGGATGCCCGCGCTACGGGATTGGGTTTGTTTTGTGTTTTCTTGTTGGCGTGGGATGGACATAGGTTACCCAGATTGACATTGGGTTTGTTTTGCCGAATTGTGGTGAAAAGGGAACAAGGGGCGGGGCAGGGGATTGGCGTTGTTCGTTCACGGGATTGGGTTTGTTTTGCGTTCTCTTGTTGGCATGGGGTGGACATAGGTTGCCCAGATTGACATTCGGCATGTTAAGGCAGGAAAAAGGGTGTGGCGCGGTCTCGGCCGGCGGCTGTGATGTCTTGGTCTCGTTATTCTGGGCGGCATTATACACGACGATAGACGGATTTTCAAGGAAATTGTCTTGACAGTTAGTTCGTGTACGAACTACATTGCTGTTGCAGCCGTATACTTGTGCTGATGACGATTCGAGGTTGCATGGTGAATACGGAAACCATTGTTGCACAGATAGCCCGGATACGGGAGGCGGCCAACGCGCTGATCGAGGCGGAGCTGCGAGGGCGGTCGATTGAGGGGATTGTGCCGGCCCACGGGCCGGTGCTTGCGTTTCTTTTCGAGCAGGACCGACCGGTTGCGATCAAACAGGTGGTGGAGCGGGCGCGGCGGGCGAAATCGACGGTGACCGTGATGATCGATACGCTGGAACGGCATGGGTACCTTCGCAAGCTGGCGTGTGAGACGGACAGCAGGGTGACGCTGGTGGAGTTGACGGCCGCCGGACGGCGGCTGCGAAAGGACTTTGAAGAGATATCCCGGGTGCTGCTGGCCAAGCTCTACGGCGATATGGCGCAGAGGCAGCGGCAGGCGCTGGTGGAGGGGTTGGATGCTATCGAGAAGAACATGAACCGGTAGTTTTTTTTGAGCATATTGTTCGCATACGAACTAAGTATAGAATGCACTCAGAAAGGAAGGTAGAACATGAAAGAGGTCGTAGAATTCCTCAGGGCCAACCCGGTGCAGTATCTTGCGACGGTGGGGCTCGATGGCAAGCCGAAGGTGCGGCCGTTTCAGTTCAAGCTGGAGGAGGGTGGCAGGCTCTACTTCAGCACCACCAATGACAAGCCAGTATACAAGGAGATTACACGGCAGCCCTACGTTGAACTGTGTACATGCGGGGAGAACTGGTCCTGGCTGAGGCTGAGCGGCAGAGTCGCGTTCTCCCAGGATCGCTCCATCAAGAGCAGGATCATCGAGGAGGCAGTGCCTCTGATTAAAGCGGTCTACAAGACGCCCGACAACCCGCTATGGGCGCTCTTCTACCTCAACGAGGCTGCCGCGACGATCGCGGATCTGAGCGGCAATCCACCGCAAGCGTTCAGACTGTGACGCAAGGAAACGATGCCAAGCCCCGTCGATCTTCCACAGCCCGGTGGTACCTGGAGCAGAAGTGAACCCCAAGAATGCCAGGAGGTCCTCTTATGATTCGAAACGTATTTGTCACCATCTTGTTGCTCGGCCTGCCTCTATTTGCCACTGCCGCGTCCTCCGCGGGGCCTTTCACTCCCACGCAGGGGCTGTACTATGTGAAGGAAATCGGCAGCGTCAAGTTTCACGTCTACACCTCTGCAATGGCCGCCGGGGCATCGGCCAGTATAGTGATCGAGACCAAGAACTCCCTGATCCTGCAGGACGTGCAGCAGAACAAGCCGCAGGTTGATGAACTCAAGAGCTTGATCCAATTTCTCGGCAAACCTTTGCGGCGAATCTACATCTCCCACGATCATTCGCATCACTGGGCGGGGCTTGAGATGTTCCCGGGCATTCCTGGGTATGCCAACCAGGCGACCATCGATAGCATGAAACAAAGAGGCGTGACAGAACTTCAGACGTTGAAGAGTCAAGTTGGCTCCGAAGTCATTCCGTACTCCAAGGCGGTCGTACCTGAGAACGTGGTGGAAGTGGGGACGGAGGAGGTCATTGACGACGTTCGGATCGTTTTCAGTTCCCCTGCCCCTGAACTCACGGGGCCTGTGGTTTTCATGGAGTTCCCCGAGCAGAAAGTCCTGGTGTCGCACCATCTGGCGTACGTCGGAGTCCACGTTCCGTTGGCCCCGGTCGACGGGCGATTGGCGAAGCTCAATGAGATGAAGACGAAGGAGTGGGCATGGGTGATCGGGGGCCACGGCATTCCCGTTGCCGGACCGGAGTATTTCGCGAAGACCATTGACTACTATGCCACACTGGGGAATGTAATCAAGGAGTCCTCGGATGCGGCAACCGCGAAGGACAAGATGATCAAAGCCTATCCAGCCTACGGTGGGGTGGCACTGCTGGATATTCTGCTGCCCGGTTTTTACGAGTCTGCGGCGACTGAAGCCAACACAATCTACGTCAATCCGGCGAGCGGAGTCGATTTGAATTCCGGAGAGAAGAACAGTCCTCTCCGGACGCTGGCCGAGGCAGCCCGGCGTGTGAATGAAAGCACTGGGACCGGACCGATGACAGTCATTCTCTCTGAAGGAATCCATGCCGTCGGAGAAACCGCGTTGTTCAAGCCCGAACGACGCGGTTTCACCCAGACCAACCGCCTCACGATTCGCGCCGAGGTGTTGCCCGATGACCCCGACTGGCACACCGGACGGATGCCCACGCTCATCCATACACTGCCCTTGGGAGGGAGGGGCCTCACATTCGGTATGTTGACGGAGACAAGCCATGTTACGATCCGAGGCCTTAAGCTACTTGGGGCACCGGTTGTCGAGACGCCCAAGCCCGGCATGCTTGTCCGCGTCTATCCAATCGGTAGGATGAGCAGACAGTTGGACGACTTGGAGATCGCGCAGTGCCTTTTTGCCGGGGACAAGGTAACCAATCCGAACCATCTCGGAATCCTCACAAACGGCTCTGGTGTTCATGTTCACCACTGCGTTTTCTACAATGCCAAGCTGACCGTCGTCTTCTGGACGGGGGGCAGTAGTGGGCACTCTATGCACAATTGCTTTGTCCATGGTGCTTACGGTTCGGGTGTTTGGACAACCGAGATTTCCGGTGATTTTGACTTTCACAAAAACGTGATCGCCAACGGCGACTATGTCTGGACATATCAGAGTGGCGGAATGGCGAGACGAGACCCGGATGCCGGATCACAAGGGGGTGGCTCGGCGACAGCCTCTGAGAAGCAGCGAGTACATTACAGGGTAGTTGACAGCCTCTTCGCCGGGAACAAGAAGCTCGCCTGCACCGGCACAGGGGCCTATCTTGGCTTTGAGGACATCGACCCTTCATTCCTCGAACTTATCAACACCAAGATCTCGGATCAGCCGGTCGCCATCGAGCTTGATGAGACCAAGAAGAACTACCTGCATCCTGTCGAAGGGTCAGAGGCGGCTCGCATAGGAGCCGGACTTTTCACCAAATGAGTTTGGCGTGCAAGTCGTTCAATGCAAAGACACCCACACAAGGACAAGAAAGGAAGGTGCAACATGAAGGAAGTGGTTCAATTCTTGAGGGCCAATCCGGTGCAGTATCTTGCGACGGTGGGGCTCGATGGCAGGCCGAAGGTCCGCCCGTTCCAGTTCATGCTGGAGCAGGACGGCAGGTTGTATTTCTGCACGAGCAATCAGAAGCCGGTCTACAAGGAGATACAGAGGCAGCCATACGTGGAGATTTGTGCGAGCAGCCCGGCGTTCGCGTGGATCCGCCTGAGCGGCAAGGCTGTGTTCTCGAAGGACATGAGCGTGAAGAGGCAGATTATCGCAGGCAACGAACTCCTGCAGACGATATACCGGACGGCCGAGAATCCGGTCTTTGAGGTGTTCTGCCTGGACCATGCAAAGGCGGTGATCGCCGACTTCTCGGGGAATCCGCCAAGGGACTATGCGCTTTAGAGTGCCAGAGAGGCAGTCCTGCGACTGGTCGTGCGTATCTTCCATCTCGTCGCTTGCATCAGGTCCCGCGTTCCAGGTCCTGCGGGATGTGGTGATGCGCACCCTAGTGTTCCCGTGGGAATGTAGATGTATAATAGACGTATCCTGTATAGGGGTTTTCCTTCGGCCGATGGAGGGTTTTCCCAATTGGAGGATGGGGGACAGGGTCATAGAGTGATGCTCAACGGCACGTTGTGGTAAGGCAAGGGGTTGCGCGACTGCCGGGAGCGCGGGCTCTCGGGCGCCGGCCCGTACGGCACGAGCCAGAGTCGAGGAGAACGCTATGCGGCATTCAAGGATACTCGCGTTGGGTGCGGTGGTATGGGTGTCGGGCATGGCGGCGGTGCGGGCCGGCGGCGCGGCCCTGACGGAGTTCACGACGGACAATTTCCACGGGGCCGGCAACTGTGCGATGTGCCACAGCAACCGGATCGACAGCACGGGGGCCGACGTATCGATGGACGCGCAGTGGCGCTCCACGATGATGGCCAACGCCGCCAAGGACCCGCTGTGGCAGGCGAAGATGAGTTCCGAGATCACGCGGCTGCCGGCGCTGGAGTCGGTGATCGAGGACAAGTGCAGCCGCTGTCATATGCCGATGGCCCGCGTGCAGGCCGTGACCGACGGGGTGGAGGTGGCGGTCTTCGGCGACGGGTTCATGGACAAGACCCACTATCTGCACAGGGCGGCGATGGACGGCGTGTCGTGCTCACTGTGCCATCAGATACAGGACAGCGGTCTGGGCGAGCCGGGGAGCTTCACGGGCGGATACGTCATCGGTACGAGCCTGCCGGGGCCGGATCGGCCGATGTTCGGGCCGTTCGACAACATGTTCGCCAATCCCATGCGGATGCACGTGAACAGTACGCCGACACAGGGACTGCACATCAAGTCGTCGGAGTTCTGCGCGACATGCCACACGCTGTATACGCCGATTGTGGATGCGGGCGGCAACGTGATCGGCGAGTTTCCCGAGCAGACACCGTACCTGGAATGGGAGCGAAGCGCGTTCGCCCCCGGCGCAGACAACCACGCCGAGTGCCAGGACTGCCACATGCCGGCGGCGGCCGGGGCCGTGGCGATCTCGGACCGTCCGCGGTGGCTGACGCCCCTGCCGGGGATCGGGCAGCACCACTTTGTCGGCGGCAATGCCCTGATGCTGGGCATCCTCAAGGACAACGCGACGGAGATCGGGTTGACGGCGGAGCCGACGCACATGGACGCCACGCGGTCGCTGACCACGGGGCAGTTGGGCACTGATGCGGCATCGCTGAGCATCGCGGGCGCCGCGGTCGGCCAGGGGGTGCTCGACGTTGCGCTGGAGGTGGCCAACCACAGCGGGCATAAGTTCCCCACGGGCGTACCCATCCGGCGGGCATGGGTGCATCTGGTCGTGACGGACCGCCTGGGGGCGGTGGTGTTCGAGTCGGGACGGGTCGAGGCGGATGGGCGGATTGTGGGCAACGACGCCGACGACGACGCCGCGAGCTGTGAGCCGCACCATGAGACGATTACTTCGGCGGATCAGGTGCAGATATACGAGTCCATCGCGGCCGACAGCGGCGGTAATGTGACTTATACCTTCCTGCGGGCCGCGGGTTATGTGAAGGACAACCGGCTGCTGCCGCGCGGGTTCGACAAGGACAGCGCGCCGGCGGATGTGGCGGTCTACGGTTCGGCGGTGGTGGATGCCGACTTTGTCGCGGGGGCGGACCGGGTGAACTACCGGGTGGATGTGCAGGGACGCGCCAAGCCGTTGACGGTGCGGGCGCAGTTGCTCTATCAGAGCGCTTCGCACCGGTTCGTGGAGGACCTGCGTCAGGATGCCACGGACGCGGTGGCGCGGTTTGCCTCGTACTACGACGCCGCGGACAAGGCGCCCGTTACGGTGGCGTCGGCGGAGGCGGTGATCGGCACGGACTTCATCGACTTCCCGGACTTCGCGGCGCAGTGGCGCAATAGTGGCTGCGCCGAGCCGACGTGGTGCGGCGGCGCCGACTTCGACCACGACGGCCGGGTGGATTTCGTGGATATGATGCTGTTCGCCGGGTCGTGGCTGGCGGGGCACTGAGAGCAGGCCGTGGTCGGGCGGCGGATGAGTCCGGCAAGGCAGTCGATGGCGGATGGATGGGGATTGCGCTTGACTTGGACTGTATCAGTATGATATAAGGGGTTTCATGGAGGCGTTACTGGCAGGGTTGTGGATTTCGATGCGGTGCTGTAGTGGCCGGCTCCTGGAGGTTGGATGATGATGGGTGCGACACGATCGTGGGTGCGAAGGGCCGGCACGGCCGTGCTGGTGGCGGTGATTCTGTGCTCCGGGCCGGCTAAGGGAGTGATCCTTGAGATCGATGCGGACGATTTCTCCGTGGGCAGCGATATCAGCGAGGCCTACCAGGGGATTGTGCTGTCGTCGATGGGGACCTGGGGGACGCTGGATGGGCGGGTCTATGCGCGGCAGGCGCGCGAGGGCATGGCCGGCACGGGGGCCAACGTGTTCGGCAACAACGTCGAGGGGATCGGGACCGATGGCACGCCCCGCAACGAGACGTGGATCTATCCGTACGCGGTGTTTTCGGCGTATTTCAGCGTGGGGGCCAAGTCGGTGGCCATCGACCTGATCGGCAATGACGATTTCGACTGGGGGGCGATGGATGCGTACGATGCGCAGGGGCATCTGCTGGACTCGGTGTATACGCAGATTCTGACGGCCGGGCAGGTCTGGCGGCTGGAGATTACGCGGGCGGACTACGATATTACGTATGTGTCGGTCAGCGGCGTCGGCGGCAGCGCCCTCTATCTGGACCATCTGACGGCCGATGTGCCGGAGCCGGGCAGCGTGGTGCTGCTGGGGCTGGGGGCCTGGGCTATTCGGCGGCGTGGAGAATCAAAGATCAGATAGCAAACGGCAAAACGACAAAGCAAGAGGCAGAAGAGGTGGGGAAGCATGAGGGCATAAGAGCATGAGAGCATAAGAGCATAAGGGCATAAGAGCATAAGAGCATAAGAGCATAAGAACATAAGGGCATAAGGGCATAAGAACATAAGAGCATAAGGGCATAAGGGACGAGAGCATAGGGGATGAGAGCGATGCGCCCTGGGGTGAAGGCCGGCGTTTTTTCCCTTGACGGGCGGGGGTCCGTGTGGTAGGATTGGAGTGATCGTCTGGGAAGGCAAGTTTGTTGGCGATGCCGGGTTCATTGCTTTGGGCCGGGAAGATGGCTGGAAGGACGAGCATGGCGGGTTTGAAGGATGGCGACGGGGCCGGGAAGGCCGTGGATTATCAGGGAAAACGGTATCCGGTAAATAATGGATGGCTGTCCCTATTTTATGCAGTGCTGTCCGTTGCGTTCTTTTTCGGGGTGGACGCTCCTTTGGCTGTCGCCCGCAGGGCGGACGTGGAGACGGTCTTGAAGACTGACACGTCCCTCAGTGGCGAGCCCGTGCTTGTCAAGACCATTGCCAGGAACCTCTCAGATGAGCACTTTGCGGGCGAACACGGAGGCGGCGGTTACCAGTGGTCGCGCACAGGATTCGCACTGTACATTTCTCGTGACGATGGCCCATACTATAGCGTCATTGGCGATGAAGGCTTTCCGCCTTTTGCGTGCGTGGGGCCGCCCATGCACGTGGATTTTTGGTCTGACGCATACACGATAGTCGGCACGATCGAACGCGGCGGACAGAGGCATCGAGTGGATGTGCTTGTTTTGAGCGACCCCGGCCAATACAGAATCAAGGCCGTGTTCAAGAATCCCGATGGAACAGTGAGGCTGACGTCCGCTCCGGCGTCTCTGCGTGTTTTGTCGCACGGTGAGATAGATAGTTCAACTTCGGAGATCCCTGACGTTGGCACATTCAAGCAGATGGGTCTGGCCTTTCATGGCGAGTTCTACCGGTGGCAAACGGTTGAAGGCGCGGTCGAATTGGCTCAGACCGTCCTCTCGAAATACCCTCACTCGCGACTTGCTCACTACGCGGCCTATGTCCAGATCGCGTCTGACAACAGGCCTGAAATCTCTATCGAAGCGTTGAGGGCGGAGTCCATCCCAGCCGCGAGGCGGTTTATCGACGAATATCCGGACTCGTGGCTGTTGCCTGATATGTACGGCAAGCTCTTCTGGAGCTATCTGGCCTATCGTAACGAGGAGGCGGCTGTCGAGATCGGCCGCGAGGCGTTGGCGAGATTCCCGGGCGCCTCGATCTTGAGAGAAGTGCCCACCACGCGACTTCTTTCCCCTGAAGCCCGCAACCGGCTTGTTCCGCCAAAACGTCCGTACCGGTACCGGTGGGTTGTGGTCGTTTCGCTTGTTGCCGGTCTCATCGCCCTAACGACGTTCTGGGCGGCGACGTTTCTGTCCAGATAGGCCCTGGTAGCGAGATCGTTCGCGTGGCCAAACGCTGGCTCGACAGTCGTGTGGCAGTAGCCAGGACACGAAAGGAACGGACAGTTGCAACGTAAGCCTATTGAGTTACGCTATCTGGTTGGGGGAATAGTGTGGTGCGCCGTGATGGTGGCGCTGGCGTGGAGCCTAGTGTATATTGTAGCGATGTTCTATGTTGTCCTTTGGGTGCGCCTGTTGAAGCCGGTTCTTCCGCCCAGTGCCATCGGTTGGTCTGATGATAAGGGGGTCTTTGCTGGTGTGATAATCGTGGCCTCGTGCATACCCGTTGTATTATGGGCCCGAACTCGGTTATTTAGCAGGCTGCGCGACCGTATAGGGAGACTGCTGCTTGGCCGCGCCGGGTGGGAACGGCACTCCAAGGGGCAAACCTGCCGTGAAAGGTGCCGTCGCGGGCACCGTCGGCGGCGCGATCACGGGTGCGCTGGTGACCAGAATGCCAGTTAGGGCATGTGTTATTGGCAGCGCGGTTAACACCGCGTTGGCTGAGATGCTTGACGGTTGGGACGACAGGAGTCCGACGAAGGTAATAGTGAGTAGCGCAACTGGCGCCCTGGGGGTAAAGGCCGGCGTCTTTTCCCTTGACGGGCGGGGGGCCGTGTGGCAGGATGGGGGCGGTTCTTTGGGAAGTTAAGGTTGTTGGAGATACTCGCATGTTGGGATTGCAGGGCGGCGACGGGGCCGTTAGGATGATGGATAATCAGGAAAAGAGGTGTCCATTGTATAATAATGGCTGGCTGTCCCTAATAACTGAATCTCCACAGAGCAGATATCCAAGTATTGACCGAATCCGGTACCAGGTGGCGCAGCATATGAGTTAAGGTGACAGTATGGAACACTCGGAAGGCGAGACTCTGGGAAAATGGTCTGTCGGAATTGCTGTGGTACCACTGGTGGCATTCCTAATGCTTCTGGCTCGGTTCATACCCTGGCTCGTTGGTCCCGATGGGGTTCGCCACCCAGCAAGCGAGGGGGCGATAGGGGATATGGCGACACTCTTCTTTCTCTTGATCGTCGGCTTACCCGTTCTCCTGTTGAGCAGCTTGGTCGCGGCCCTGATAGCTTGGAGAGCCCTGGTGAGGGGGGGATGCAACTATGCATGGACTGGCCTTGGGTTAAGCATTCTCGTGTTTGTGGTAGTGTTGTGCGTAGGATATTGGTTCATGTGTCACTTCGATGAGTTGTGATGGCGAGAGCCAAGCCTTCAAATGACACTGCATGAGGGAGGCCTGGAACCATCTCAGTCGGGCACCTTCGGCTTATGCCAACATGACACATCTGTGCGGAAACGACATAATCCTCATGGGCGTCTATATGCGACCCGGCGGTCAATTGGCGCGCGAGTACCCCTTTCCAATCGGGGTTCTTAACCGGTACCCGATTCGGGCGGTGAGAGTGTGAGAGTTTGGGTGAGAATGGCCTTTGTAGGGCATTTGGCGGTTAAGGAAACGGGCCAGACTGCGATGGCTGGCGAGGAATTGTGGTCCACAGAGCATGACCGTCAGGTGTCATGCTTCCGTGAGTCCAAACGCGGCGGCAACGCGGGTCCTTCCCATGTGCCCATTTCTGACCGGTCGACGTGAACTTCTAACCCGACACCTCATTGATCCACCCCAGCACGAACCCCCCATACGAGTCCCAGTGGGCGTAGCCGTGGGTGGCCGGGGCCATGCGCCAGGCGGCCGGGCGCCGCCACTGGTGGGGGGAGGCCGTCGGGTCCACGTTCGTGCCCATCGCCCGCCCGCAGACCGCGTCCTGGACCGAGTAGGTCCAGGTGGACGGCGGACC
>DDXG01000197.1 GCA_002347125.1 Phycisphaerales bacterium UBA2266 | reverse complement strand
TCAATTCGGCAAGACGCTTGATTATTTCGTCGTGTGCGTGCCGCGGTTCGCCGCTGACGCGGGCCGCAGCCCCCAGGATGAGGCCGTGCGTCTGACGGCCGAGATTCGCCGCCGCGGCCTGCGGGCCGAGTTCAGCTACAAGACGGCCGGTCTGGGCAAGAAGCTGAAGGAGGCGGCGGATAGCGGGGCGGCGCGGTGTATCATCATTGGGGATGAGCTGGTGGCGGAGGGAAAGCTGGCGGTGAAGGATATGGCGACGGGGAAGCAGGAGTTGCTGGATTACGATGCGTTTCTAACGGGCCTCGGTTGATAGCGAGGCGATATGGGTGGATCCATGTGGGGCATGTGGGAATAGCTCTTGTTGGCGTATTGATGGGCTGACGCAGGAGGCATTTGACGGGCGCTTTGACGAATGGGGCACTTCGTCAGTGGCCCGGCGGCCAGTTGTGATAGGAAGCTGATGTGCGCGGAGTTCGGCGTCAATCCGTACGAGTCGGCCTTTGAATCCTGGCTGCGGGAGCATGGCGTCGGCTTCGCGCTGATGGATGAACGCAAGCGGGCGACGCTGACCCGCGACCCGATCAAGACGTTCGACTATCTGCTTCCCGCGACGGACGGTCGGATCATCCTGGCGGAGTTGAAGGGGCGGCGGTTCACGGGCGCCAGTTTCGAGCGCCTGCGGGGCCTTGAATGTTGGGTGACGGCCGACGACGTGGAGGGGCTGGCGGCCTGGGAGGAGGTCTTCGGGACCGGGCACGAAGGGGCGTTCATCTTCGCCTACGAGCTCTGCAACGTGGACGTAGACACAGACGGCCGCGAGCTGTTCGGTTTCGACGGCAGGCAGTACGTGTTCCTGGCGGTCCGCCTGGCCGACTACCGCGGACACATGAAACGCCGCAGCCCCAAATGGCGCACCGTGACGCTCCCGGCCGCGGCCTTTCGCCAATGCGCCCTGTCGGTGGAGGAATTGCTGCTGGATGCCGAAGGCGCCTGACAAAGACGGGCAAGCAGGGGGCGTCAGCCTCCGAGCACCCGCCAGATCATGCTTGCGAGACGGACATAGGCATTACCCCAGGCCTGCTGGCGGAAGAAGTGCGTTGGCTGTCCCGGGTTGCCAATGAAGGGACGCAGGACCCACGCCATCTGGATGCCGACGAAGGCGTAGATACCCAGCCAGACAAGCAAAAGGCTGCGGTGCCGGGGGCGTTTGAGAATAAGTGGGCGGTACAGTCGGCGGAGTAACCATTGCGAACTGACGCTTGCGATGCCGAACATGGCCGCATTGAAGAGAATGGCCGCGTGATAATCGCTGCATGAAGCGTACCAGAGAACGGTGAAAGGGGCCAGCGAAGCGAGGATGAGGGTCAGGCCCGCCTGGGTGGCGGCAAGGGCCTTGAGGGCGGCGGCGAAATCCTCCCGCAGGCCGAAGAGGGTATTGATCACGAAGAAACTGGGCAGGGCGATGATGAATGTGCCGCCGAGCAGCAGGGGGACTTTCACGGCCGAGTAGAGTATCTGAAGCCACTGGCGGCCGAAAACGCCGGTGAACGTGCCCATCAGCGCGCCGTACGTCATGCCGAACAGGACGATCAGCCCGCCGAGTTGTAGCAGTCGCGATGTCGAGGGCGGCTCATCGGTCAGTGACGGGCCGGCCCGGAGCAGATTGTCGGCGTAGCTTAGGATCATCTCCTGCGCCACATGATTCTTATCCGCCAACGGATGAGAATAGTGAAACAACGGTCTTGAACACAGCGATGAAGAAGTTGCTTTCGCGCGCCCGGAACCACTCGAAGTCGGCTGTCGGGCTGCCTACGAAAGGCCGCAGGACCCAGCTCATCTGGGCGCCGACAAGAGCAAAGACCAGCATCCAGATGGCGAAGACATGCTTGGCCTTTCGGGTGGTGCGGGGGCCATAGGGGTCCAGCGGCGAGATCAAATCGCGTCGGTGGGCTGGCGGCAGCGGCGGGCCCGCAATGTTGTCGGGAGCCAGCGGGCCCCGAACCTCGTCGGCAGGCGACGACGACTTCGGCTGCGGATCAGCCCCGGCCGGTGCGGGTGGAGACGGCTGGCGGGCAGTCTGAAACGGTTGGAGTACGGCGTCGAACTCATCCCGGACCAGGACAAGGCGGTCGAGCGTTCGCAGCATGAACCGCAGGCCCAGGATACCGGACATGGAGGCCATCGCGACATTAAGAAGAACCATGAAAGGGTAACTGTCGGTGCTCAGGGCGAAGAAGACGACGATGGGGCCCAGTGATGCCATGACGGCGAGTATGACGCCGCTGGCGGCGATGAGCAGACGCAGGACCGAGGCTATTGAGAGGCGGGTCCCGATCAGGGCGTTGAATACGTAGAGAGACGGGAAGGTCACAAGCAAGGTAAGAAAGAAAAGAAGGGGAACCTTGACGGTGCTGGCGATGAACTGCTCAAAGGCCCGGCCGGAAGTGCGAATCATGGCGTACGAGCCCATGCAGAGTCCGTAGGTGAGCCCGAGCAGCAGGATCACCAGCGACAGCCCGCCGGCGGGCAGATCGATCCGGCCCTCACTGAGAGCATCGGGATGTGTTACGTCTCCTCGCAGGATTTCATCGAGCTTCTTGAACCATCTGAGCATGGTTGCGACCTCCCATGATTCCTTTCAGTGTACATGCGCACCGGTCGACGGCAGAGTCCCGACGACCCGATGACCCGATGCAACATGCGCAATCTACCAATTCCCGGTGTCAACGGCAAGGTGAATTGATCATATTTGACCTTGGCCGGAACAGCCATCGGACGCGGTCGGGACCGTTTTGGATTGGACGCCGTGGAACCAGGGATGCTAGAATGCCGCGCTGAATTGAACCATCCGATGGACCTGTTCGAAACCGGTTCAGATGATACGCGATTTCGTTTGTCAGTTGGCGAATGTATGAGGATTATCGCAGGCTCCAGGCGGGGTATGCGGCTGCTCAGTCCCAGGGGGGACCTGTCGCGGCCGATTATCGACCGGGTCAAGGAGGCGCTGTTTAGCGTGCTGTATAAGTATGACCTGCCGGACGGGGCAGTCGTGGCCGACCTGTTCAGCGGCGTCGGGTCGCTGGGGCTTGAGGCCCTCAGCCGCGGCGCGGCTTCTGTGACCTTCGTTGAGCACGACCGGACAACTGCGGCGATTCTGGAGCAGAATATCGCGCGCGCGGGCTTCGCCGAGCAGTCCGCGGTGGTCCGGACTGATGCGTTCGTCATCGGGGCGCCGGCCGGTCCGGCCGGCAGATATGGGCTGGTCTTCGTCGATCCGCCATACGCGCGGACACGGGATGTTGGGCCTGATTCCGCCTTGGCCGGTCTGTTCGAGCTGCTGGACGGCCAAGTGGCGGATCGTGCGATTGTGGTGGTTCGGACGCAGGAGAAGGTGCAGGTATTGGACGCTTACGGGTCGTTTGGGTTGCTCGAACGCCGGGTATGGGGTACGATGGCGGTGGCGCTATTCGCCAAGGGCGGCGCCGGAGGGGGGACGAAGGACGAGGGACGATGGACGATGGACGAAACGGTGGCTGGCGGCTCTTGAGTCGAGAGTCGTTAGGATTAAGGATTCAGCCGGTTGAAGCCGCCTGCGGCGGAGTTCTTTAGCGGCCGGGGGCGCGTGCCACGCAATACGCAGTGCGAAATACGAACGACGAAACACAAACGAGTTGGGTGGCGGCCTTTCGCGCAGCGAAGGGCCGGCTGAGTTCGGCCCTTGCCTGCGGCAAAGGCCACCACCCCGCGAAATACGCAATACGTACGTCGCAATACGAAATACGCAATACGAACGACGAAGAACGAACGACGAAACACAAACGAGTTGGGTGGCGGCCTTTCGCGCAGCGAAGGGCCGGTTGAGTTCGGCCCTTGCCTGCGGCAAAGGCCGCCACCCCGCGAAATACGCAATACGAACGACGCAATACGAACGACGAAGAACGAACGACGGATGACGAATCGTAAGGCGGCGATCAAGGTGGTCGAGCGACTGCAGGAGGCCGGATATGAGGCCCTGCTGGCGGGCGGGTGCGTCCGCGACATGCTGCTGGGACGCCGGGCCAAGGATTACGACGTGGCCACCAGCGCCCGGCCGCAGGAAGTGACCGCACTGTTCCGCCGGACCATCCAGGTGGGCGTCAAATTCGGCGTGGTCATCGTCCTGATGAAGCATCGCCAGGTCGAAGTGGCCACCTTTCGCAGCGATGCGGACTATGCGGATGGGCGGCGCCCCACGAGCGTGCGATTCACCGGCGCCGAGGAGGACGCGAGCCGGCGGGATTTCACGATCAATGGGATGTTCTTCGATCCCGTGCGGGACCAGGTCATTGACTACGTGGCCGGCCGCCAGGACCTGAAGGACGGCATCATCCGGACCATCGGCGATGCAAACGAGCGGTTCAGCGAGGATTACCTGAGGATGCTGCGGGCCGTGCGCTTCTCGACACGGCTGGGCTTTGCCATCGACGACGCGACCCTGGCCGCCATCAAGACCCACGCACACAGAATCACCGGCATCAGCGGCGAACGGATTTCGATGGAGCTGGAGGCGATCCTCACCGACCCCAGCCGGGGCCGCGGCGCCCGATTCCTTGTCGATACCGGTCTGGCCCGGATCATCTTCCCCGGGCTCGACGGCCGGACGGCGGAGACGGCCGTAAGCGTGTTGACCGGACTGCGCAGGCGGTTGGATTACCCGCTGGCCCTGGCGGGCCTTTTCGCGGACTGCCCCACACAGTTCACAATGGAGCGGTGCGGCCTGCTGAAGCTCAGCCGCAATCATACCAAGCACCTGCGGTTTCTCCTGGACAACCGCGACCGGCTGTTGAACAGCGATATGAGCCTGGCGGATCTGAAACTGGTGCTCGCCGAGCCATACTTCCGGGACCTGCTCGAACTGGAGCGAGCCATTCAGCAGGCCCGTGGCGAACGCGGGGCCCTGGAACGCCTGACGGCGCTGCGCAAGCGGGTTGCGGCCCTTGGCGATGTGGAGCTTCGGCCGCCGCCGCTGTTGTCAGGCCACGACCTGATCCGCCTTGGGGCCGCGCCCGGGCCACAGGTAGGCGAACTGGCCGAGGAGATGTACATCGCCCAGTTGGATCACCTCTTACAGAACCGCGAGCAGGCCGAGCACTGGGTGCGCCGGTGGCTCGACCGCCATAAGGACGTGCAGTAATCGCCGTGGCCACGACACCCTTCACCTTGTTGATCAAACCATCCGGTTCCGACTGCAACATCGATTGCGGGTACTGCTTCTACAAGTCCCGCCCGGCCGAGGTCGGCCAGGGGCGTCAGCGGATGAGCGACGAGGTCCTCGACAGGCTCGTCAAGGACTACATGACACTCCGGTTCCCGATGTCGGGATTTGCCTGGCAGGGGGGCGAGCCGACGCTGATGGGACTGGACTTCTACAAGCGGGCGGTCGAACTGCAGAAACGCTACGGCGCCGATGGTCAGGAGGTCGGCAACTCCCTCCAAACCAATGCCCTGTTACTCAACGAGAAGTGGTGTGAATTCCTGCGCGACGCGAAGTTCCTCGTGGGCATCAGTATCGACGGGCCCAAGGAACTGCACGACCGGTATCGGCTGGACTACTCCGGTGCCGGAACCCATGAGCGGGTACTGCGCGCCCTGTGGCGATGTCGTGATCTGGGCGTGGAATTCAACACGTTGACGCTCATCAACCGTCTGACGGGCGACCATCCGGACGAGGTATTTGACTTTCTGATTGAGCAGGGGGTGCGGTATCTGCAGTTCATTCCGTGCGTGGAGGTGGACCCGCGGACGGGGCAGGTCACCGATTTCTCGGTGACGGCCGAGCAACTCGGACGGTTCTGGTGCAGGATGTTCGACCGATGGTATGCGTATGGCCCGCGAAAGGTGAGCATCCGGGATTTCGATTCGATCCTGACGTACTACGTGTCGGGACGGCATACGATATGCACCTTCGACAGGCAGTGCAGCCAGTACATCGTCATCGAGCACACCGGCGACGCCTTCCCCTGCGACTTCTTCGTCGAACCTCGCTGGAGACTGGGCAGTATTCTCGATACGCCGATTGAGAGACTGGCGGCCGGCGCCCTCAAGCGGGAATTCGCCCGGGCCAAGCGGAACCTGTGCAATCGGTGTCTGCAATGCAGGCATCTGGCGATCTGCCGGGGCGGGTGCATGAAGGACCGGGCGCCGTTTGACAGGGAGGGTTTTGGACGAGAGAGTTTCTTCTGTGAGGCCTATAAGGTATTCTTCGAGTATTCGATGCCCCGGTTCATGGAACTGGCGTCTCAGGTGCGCAGCGGTGAGCCGTTTCGCCCCGAGCAGTTAACCTAGGCAGGAGATTGACCATGACAATGATGAATCGCAGGACTCTAATCGGCGGCGGCCTGGCGGCAGCGGCCGCTCTGGCGACGGCGGGCGCGTCGGATGCGGCCGCCCAACAGAAGGACCAGGTCGGCAGGAAGCTGCCGCCCAACCGGATTGCCTGCTCGACGTATTCATTCTGGCGTTTCAAAGACGGACTCAAGCTGCCCATCGAGCAGTGCATCGATGAGGCCGCGGCCATGGGTTTCGACGGCGTGGATATCCTGCAGATGCAGATGGACGGCGATTCCAACGCCTACCTGCAGGGCCTCAAACGCCGGGCTCTGGTCAATGGGCTGGACCTGTGCGCCATGTCCACCCACCAGGGCTTCGTCTATCCCGACGCCCAGATGCGCCGCAAGAACATCGACGACACGATCCGGTACGTGGAGCAGGCGTACACGCTGGGAGTACCCATCATCCGCATCAACACCGGGCGCTGGCGGACGACGCAGAGCTTCGATGAACTCATGGCAAACAAGGGGATCGAACCGGTCCTGCCGGGATACACCGAGGAAGACGGTTTCGCCTGGGTGATCGAGAGCATAGAGAAGTGCCTGCCGGCCGCGGAGAAATGCGGGGTGATTCTGGGTCTGGAGAACCACTGGGGCCTGTCGCGGACGGTCGAAGGGCTGCTTCGGATCGTCGATGCGATTGACTCACCCTGGCTGGCCGTCCTGCTGGATACGGGCAACTTCCTTGACGACCCCTATGAGAAACTCCAGCGTTGTGCGCCGCGGGCAGTCTTCGTGCAGGCCAAGACGTACTACGGCGGGGGGCTCTGGTACACCCTGAAGCTCGACTACCCCCGGATCGGGCGCATCCTCCGCGGAGCGGGCTACGGCGGCTACGTTTCGCTGGAATTCGAGGGTCAGGACGATTACAGGCAGGCCCTGCCCAGGAGCCTCAAACTCCTTCGAAAGGCCTTTTCGTGACGGCTTATCGGCCTTTGGCCCGCGGGGCTGGGGCAAGCCATCGCGGAGGGGCCTGATTTGTCCTATATTGCGGCATCCGACGGCCTCTGATGGGCTGACTTGGGCTTGGAAGGCAGTTGAGGGGCTTGAAAGCGGTTTTTTGTTGACAGAAACGGCCTTTCTTTGTAGCATAAGGCTTTCAGGGACGAACTATACTGGGGCATGTGGGCGGTGCTGTGCGTCCATACAGTGCCGTGCCGCAGGTCCTAAGGCACCATTGGAGGTCAGGGCCGCCGATGCAGTCAGTCCGCAGGCGAAAGGCAATGTCGGGCGATGGAGGCACGGCTTTTCTTGGAGAAGGTTACATGATGAACCGAAAAACGGTGGCGGCGATTGTTCTGGTCGCGTTTGCAGTGTTGGGCGTGAGCCTCGCAGCGACCCTGGAGAGCAACTGGAACGACTTCCTGCACTATGTGAAGATCGGCCGGTTCGACCTGGCCAAAGGCTACGCACAGGCGATTCTGGACGGCAATCCCGACCCGGTCAAACTCAAGGACCTGGCCCGGCAGGATCACTACGGCTATCAGATTCTGCGCCGCGTCGTGGAGGATGCCACGGATCAGGAACTGGTGGACGTCAGCAAGAAAGTAATCAACCTGGTGGAAGAGGGGCTGTTCATCGCCCGGTCCAATGATGTGATTGTGGCCGAGGCGGTGCGAGAGTTGAGCGTCAGCGAGCGGGGCAAGTACATCGCGACGAGGCGGCTTTACAATGCCGGCGAATACGCGATTCCATTCATGCTGGAGGCAATGGCGGACCCATCCCGCAAGAACGAGTTCGTGAACATCGTCGCGACGCTGCCGAAGGTGGGACGCGACGCTATACGGCCCCTGGCCGCGTCGCTGCAGACAGACAACCTATCGGTCAAGGCCGAGGTGATCAGGGCTTTGGGCGAGATCGGATACACGCATTCACTGGGCCACCTGAAGTACCTCGTGGAAAAGGCCCAGTCGCAGGAGCTTCGGTCGCTGGCGGCCGAGAGTATCCGCAAGATCGATCCGGCGGCGGCCAAATTGCCCGCCGCGGTGCTGTTCTACAAGACTGCCGAGCAGTATTACTATCACACGGAGTCGCTCAAGCCGGCCGAAGACGCCGACTTCGGCAACGTGTGGTTCTGGGACACCGAGAACAAGAAGCTGGCCAGAGAACCCGTGGACCGGGATTACTTCTACGAACTGATGGCCATGCGCAACTGCGAATGGGCCCTGAAGGCCGATGAGGGCTTCGGCCAGGCCATCGGACTGTGGGTCGCGGCCTTCTTCAAGGCCGAGGCGGCGGGTGTCGAACAGATGCCCGCGTACTTCGGCAACGCCCACGCCACCGCCCTTGTGTACGCAACGACGGCCGGGCCGGAGTATCTGCACCAGGCCCTGGCCCGGGCGGTTCGCGACAAGAACGCCGATGTGGCGCTGGGGGTCGTCGAGGCCCTGGCGGTCACGGCCGGAGAGAAATCCCTGCTCCAACGCCTGGGAGTGGCCCAGCCGTTGGTTGATGCCCTGTCCTTCGACGACAAGGCCGTGCGCTACAGCGCCGCCATCGCCCTGGGTCTGGGCGGGCCGACGGTACAGTTCCCCGAATCCAAGCTCGTGGCCGTCAATCTCGCCGAGGCCCTGGGGCAAAAAGCGGCGGACGTGACCGAACCGACCCGCCGCTGGACCGGACCGCTGGCCGACAGCTACGCCCTGCGGGCCGCTGAAACGATGCTGGCCCTGGCGGTCAGCCGCAACAAGGTGGTCAACCTCTCGCTGGCTCAGCCGGCCCTGATAGCGGCCACGAATGACAGCCGGGACCCCATCAAGAAGCTGTCCGGACAGGTATTGGCATATCTCAATAGCCCGGACGCCCAGCGGGCGATCGCGGCGATGGCCCTGCTGGCGGGCAATGACATGGCCGTGCGCGTGGCGGCGTTTGAGTCGCTGGGCACCAGCGCCAAGATCAACGGGAATATGCTCGTCGAACAGATGGTGGACGACATCTACGCCCTCATCGGAGACGGTAGCGCCCCGGCCGAGCTGCGTGCCGCCGCGGCCGCGGCCTACGGCTCGCTGAACCTGCCCAGCCGCAAGGTCAAGGACCTCATCCTCGACCAGGCCAGGAGCTGAGGCTGGGAACAAGAGGCGACAGAGCGTGCTGCCGCCAGGGTCCTTGGCGCAGGGCAACGGGCGGAAAGCGAGAACCTGCGTCCACCGTGGATCAGCGAAGGTGCATGACTGTGACGTGGTAGAGGTGCGCTGGAAGAAGAACGCGGCTGTGGTCTACCGTCTACGCTGTCGCAGCAGGGCGGGTGCTGCGAGGACAAGCAGTGTCATGGTCGCCGGTTCGGGAGTCTGGTGGATGGTCGCCTGTTGAAGGCGTGTGTCTGCGTCGAAATTCCACAGGCTGATCGTCGAATCACCCACTGCGAGGGCCTGGTAGTCGACGGTGAAGTGTACGCCGGGGAGAACGGGATGGGTGGGATTGGATGACTTTGCCTCGAGGAGTAGCCAGGGGAAATAGGACCACTCTATGACTGCATCAGCCCCGGCGGACTCCCATATTCCGGGTGGGCTGTACAGCCACTGGCCCAGTGAAGGGTCATCCACGCAGAGCCACACACCGTAGGAACCGCCGGTGTCAGAGATGACACTGACGGTGAGTGTCTGGCCGACCTCCAACTCCGTAGTAGACAACGACATGGTGATGGCCGCCTGGACGCTCGCCGCACAGACCAAGACGAGTGAGAATGAAAGGACCTTTTTCATCACCACCTCCGTTGATTCAGTAGGGCGCATATACAAGGATCGCCGAACAAACCAAAGGAATTGTAGTCGCTGCGTTGGATAATGTCAACGGTTTTCTTTCAGAATCTCACTCAACCCTCGTTTTCGGGCGTGTTTCGCGTGTTTTCACAGTCAAAAGGGCCTTTGCGGCCACGGCCAGTGTGCTCGATGGACCGCATACGGGACCACTGATCGGCCTGTCCGATGCCGAAGGCCGTCCACAGGGCAGGGTGAATGTGGCGTCTTGTCAACACCGCCAGTGAAACGGCAATGGGGATGGCCGATGTTGACGTGAGAATCAGGCCGACTACAATAGCCAATCGTGATTATCCGGGCGTGGGCTTGCGCCGGTTTCTCAGTAGATTCGGTTACAGATGGAGGTTCAAAAATGGCTCTGGATGCCAGGATGGTCGAAGCGTGTCTGGATGAGTGTCGGCGGCACTTGACTGAGGAGTTGCTGCCGTTCTGGCTGGATCGCTGTCTGGACGGCAAATACGGCGGCTTCATCACACACTTCGACAAGGACGGCAAGGATACCGGCGAAGACGAGAAATCGCTGATTGCCCAGAGTCGGACGGTCTTCACCATGTCGTCGGCGCACAGGGCCGGCTACGGTGGCGGCCGGTGCGCCGAGTACGCCTCGCATGGCGTTGATTTCATGATCGAGAAGATGTGGGACAAGCAATACGGCGGCTTCTACTGGACGGTCAACCGCAAGGGCCAGGTCGCCATCGACAAGAAGATCCTCTACGGGCTGAGTTTCTGCATGTACAGCCTCAGCGAGTACACCCTGGCCACCGGCGACCAGCGCGGCATCGAATACGCCGGCAAGGTCTTCGATCTGGTCAAGAAGTACGCCGCGGACACGATGTACGGCGGCTATTTCGAGATGTTCGAACGCAACTGGGACCTCTGCGGCCCCGGCTCCGGCGGCGGCGACCGCAAAACGCTCGACGTTCACATGCACCTGATGGAGGCCTTCACGACACTGTACGAGTGCTCACGCGAGAGTATCCACCTGCGGACCCTGATCGAGGATATCGACCTGCTGCTCAAGCGCATCCTGCACCCGAAATACGCCACTGGGATTCCGCAGTTCACCCCGAGCTGGGAGGTCGCGCCGCAGATCAAGTTCGACATTGTCTGGGGCTGGGACCGCTTCGCCGAAGGGGGCGTCAAGCCCAACGCGAATGACAACACCTCGGCCGGGCACAATGTCGAGTTCGCCTGGCTGCTGGCGCACGCGACGGACATCATGGGCCGGGGCTGGGATCAGTACAAGGCCGTCATCAAGAAGGCCATGGACCACGGACGGGACAACGGCGTCGATTTCGAGTACGGCGGCGTCTATACCGAGGGCCCGCACGCCGGCGGCGTCCATGACCGGGAGAAGGAGTTCTGGCAGCAGGCCGAAGTCATGATCGGAATGCTGGAGGGGTGCCTGCGGTTCGGACCCAAGGACTACTGGCCCGCGTATGAGGCGGTGCATCGCTTCGTCTTCGACAAGATGATCCATCACAAGGTCGGCGAATGGTGGCCGCTGATGACCCGCGAAGGCAAACCCATCTGGACCCACATGAGCCACTCGTGGAAGGTCAATTATCACACAGTCCGCTGCATGGTCCAGTGTATCAACCGCCTTGAGAAGCTCCGCAAGCTTGAGGGATAGTCTCTATGGAATACGCGGGGCGATACCCCATCTTCGATCCATCTCGGATTACGACCTATCCTCTGAGAACGCGGGCCAACAAGGTGCGTATCCAGGACCTCGTCGGGCCACAGGATGCTGCCGGCCTGCCCGTGGATGTGTCGCGCGGGGCTCGTGAGGCGCTCGACGCGGTCGTTGCCGCCGTCCGGGAGGCTCGCGAGGCCGGCAAGCCGGTACTGCTGTTCACCGGGGCGCATTTGATCAAGAACGGTCTGGGACCGCTCTTGGCGGACATGGTCCGGCGGTCCCTGGTGACACTGGTGGCGGGTAATATGGCCACGGCCATCCACGATTTCGAGCTGGCCCTGTTGTGTCAGACCAGCGAGGACGTGCCCAATGCACTGGGGGCCGGGCAGTTCGGGATGGCTTATGAGTTCGCCTACATCAACGCGGCCATCGCGGCCGGCGATGCCAGGGGATGGGGGCTCGGCGAGTCGCTGGGCCGGATGATCTGCGACGAAGGCTTTCGGCGCGAGGTCCTGGCCCCGGTGGCCAAAGACGACCGACTGAGGCAGTTCCCGCACAAGTCGGTCAGCGTGATGGCGGCCTGTCACGAATGCGGCGTGCCTTTGACGATCCACGCGGGTGTCGGCACGGACGTGACAGACCAGCACCCGTCCTTCGACGGCCGGGCCAAGGGCGGCTGCTCGGGGCGGGACTTCCTGATCTACACGCAGGCGGTCGCCGGACTGGGCGGCGGCGGTGTGGTCCTCAATATCGGCAGCGCCGTGACAGGGCCGGAGGTCCTGCTCAAGGCTGTCTCGATGGCGGCCAACGTCGGGACCGGCCCCAGGGGCATCGTCACCGCCGACTTCGACATCCGCGAGCACCGCCCGGCGCAGATGACCGATGAATCGACACAGGGCTACTACTTCCGGGACCAGAAGAGCGTGTTGACGCGGATTCCCCAGGCGTTCGCCGGGCGGGGCCATTACGTGCAGGGCGACCAGAAGCAGACGTTTGTGCTGCTGTACCGGATGCTGACGGGGATGGACTGAGGCCTCAGCGTATGAACGAACAGCGAATCAAGGAGATCATCGAGAGTATCCGCAAGGTGCGGATCGCGGTCTACGGCGACTTCTGCCTCGATGCCTACTGGATGCTCGATCCGCGGGGCTCGGAGGTCTCGGTCGAGACCGGCCTGCAGGCCCAAGCCGTCGCCAGGCACCACTACTCCCTCGGCGGCGCATCCAACGTCGTGGCCAATGTCGCGGCGCTGGAGCCGGCGGCCGTGCGGGTCATCGGCGTCATTGGCGACGACCTCTTCGGCAGGGAGCTGACACGGCAGCTCGCGGGCCTGGGAGTCGACACCCGCCGGCTGGTCGTGCAGAAGTACGACTTCGATACGGTGACGTTCGGCAAGCCCTACATCGAGGGCAACGAACTGGCGCGGATGGATTTCGGATTCTTCAACCGGCGCTCGGCCGAGACGGACCGGGCCCTGTTGGCCGCCATCGAGGAGGCCCTCCAGAATACGGATGTGATGATATTCAACCAGCAGGTCCCGGGCTGTATCACCAACGAGGGCTTCATCGAGGGGGTCAACGAGCTGTTCGACAGATACTCGGACCGCATCGTCCTGCTCGATTCCAGACACTACGGAGCACGATTCCGTAACATCTACCGCAAGACAAACGACCTGGAGGCCGCACGGCTCAACGGCGTCGAGGCGGGCCTGGACGACGTACTCTCGCTGGCCGATGTCCGCCAATACGCCCGGCGGCTCTATGAGCAGTTCCACAAGCCGGTGTTCCTCACGCGCGGGCCGCGGGGCATCATCACGGTCGATTCACAGGGCGTACATGAGGCCCCAGGCATCCAGTTGATGAAGAAGCTCGACACGGTCGGCGCCGGCGACACGGTCACCAGCGCCCTGGCATTGTGTCTGGGGGCGGGCGTTCCACCGGCCGAGGCGGCGGTCTTCGCCAATTTCGCCGCGGCCGTGACGGTGCAGAAGCTGTTCCAGACGGGCACCGCATCGGGAGTCGAAATCCTCCAAGTCGGCCGGGACGCCGATTACATCTACCAGCCGGAACTGGCCGAGGACCGCCGGGGAGCCAGGTACTACCGACTCACGACCGGCGGCGCAGGACACCCGACCGAGATTGAACTGTGCTATGACTCAATTGCCACCGGCCGGATCAGGCACGCCGTATTCGACCATGACGGGACCATCAGCACCCTGCGGCAGGGCTGGGAGCAGATCATGGCCCCGATGATGCTCCGCCAGATCCTCGGTGATCACTACGACACCGCGGACGAGACCCTGTATCACAAGGTCCGCAACCGTGTCCTCGACTACATCGACAAATCCACGGGGATCCAGACGATCCAGCAGATGGAGGTGCTCGTGGAGATGGTGCGGGAGTTCGGCATCGTCCCGCCCGACAAGGTCCTCGACAAGTTCGGATACAAAGCCATCTACAACGAGTCGCTCATCAAGCTGGTGCGAGAGCGGATCGCACGGTTCCACCGGGGAGAGCTTGATCTCACCGACTACACCATCAAGGGCTCGGTGTCGTTCCTGCACGAGCTGGGCCGTCGCGGTGTTCGGCTGTATCTGGCCAGCGGAACCGATCTGGAGGACGTCATCGGCGAGGCGACGGCCCTGGGCTATGCGGACCTGTTCGACGGCGGCATCTACGGGGCCGTCGGCGATGTGGCGAAGTACTCCAAGAAGATGGTCATCGATCGAATCATGCGGGAAAACGGCCTGGCCGGGCCAGAACTGGCGGTCTTCGGGGATGGGCCCGTCGAAATGCGCGAGTGCCGCAAACGCGACGGCGTCGCCGTGGGGCTGGCCGGCGATGAGGTCCGCCGGCACGGCCTCAACCTGGAGAAACGCACCCGGCTGATTAAGGCCGGGGCCCAGATTGTCGTCGCCGATTTCTCGCAGGGGGCGCACCTGCTGAAGCTGCTTTTCAACGAATAGGAGTGGTTCATGCCGATTTTTGAGTACAAGTGCAATCAATGCGGGCACGTAACCGAGGTCCTGCAGAAGTCGTCCAGACCCGGCAAACACGCCTGCGAGAAATGCGGCAGCGCCGACCTTCAGAAGCTCCTGTCGGGCTTTGCCGTCGGGCGGGGCAAGTCGCCGACGCCGTGCGAGTCCTGCCCCTCGGGACCCTGCCATAACGACACCTGCGGCGGCGGGATGTGCGGAATGGGGTAGTGTCTCCACTATAGAATAATCTATTCACCAAGTGCAAGTCCGAAATGTTGAGATACCATCACCTCATACGAGTCTTTTCCGCGTTTGCGATTCTCACGGCCGCAGTGAACTGCGGTTGTCGTGAAGAAAAGAAGCCCGTCAGCAAACCTCAGATGCGAGCGGAATTCGAATTGGGAGAGGGTTTCCCGATCGAAGTCCCCATGCATTTCAAAGGATCCGAGTACCGGTTCGTATTCGATACCGGCTGTGGTCTGACATCATTCAATTCCATTCACAAAGACATGATGGGACCGCATGTTCGCAGTGAAACCGCTACCGGCTCGCTGAAGCAGAACATGTCTCTGGATTACCACGAACTCGAAAACGATGCGAATTTCGGGATCGGACGAATCAACATTGCAGGAAGGGTTGGAGTATCCGATTACAGCCAGTTCGGACAGTGGATGGAAGAATATGATGGCTTGCTGGGGATGGACGCACTCAGCCACTTCATCGTTCAGATGGATTTCATCGAGGGAACCCTGCGTATCTTCGATCCGGGTCTGCAGGATCCGTGCGACTGGGGATACCCGTTCGAATTACATTTCTCCGGGGGGACACCCCACCTGGGAGTCGAGCTACCCGGTGGTATTATGGAATCGTTCATGATCGACACGGGCGCTCCCCGCTGCTATCTCAAGCAGGATGTCTTCGAGAAACTGCTGCATCATTTTCGTCCGAACGCAGAATACACACCCCGTGAAATAACCCACGATACGGACTCTCTGACCGGGGTACCATTGAAGGATTTCCATCTGGGTCCGATGGTCTATGAGGAGATCCTCATCTGTGAGTACCCCCGATCGTTCCTGGGGATGGAATTCCTGAGAAAACACGCTCTCGTGACGTTCGATTTCCCCAACTCGAAGATGTATCTCAAACCTCTCGATGATTCCGAATCGGCGGCCGAACCTCACTAGGAGGATTCATCGGGAGAGGGGTTCGGAGAAACGTGTTGCGGCTGCGGGTCAGAGGTCTTCCAGAGAATCGTCGATTTCGCCGTCGAGATCGGCGAATTCCGCCTCAAGGTCGTCGAGGTCGCCGCCGGCCTGGGCGTCGCCGGGCTCATCGAAGTCGATCAGATCATCGTCGTCGGCCGCCGCCGGTTTCTTGGGAGCAGCCTTCTTGGCGGAGGTAGCCTTCTTGGCGCCGGCGGGCGATTTGACGTCTGCCGCCAGGATATCATCCGGCGGCGGCACGATCTGGGCGGGGCGGCCGTCGATCTGAAGCAGAAACGTCAGGGGGCCGACACGCAGGTAATCGCCTGGCTTGACGTCTACATGCTCGACCTTCTTGCCGTTGATGAACGTGCCGTTGCGGGAGCCGAGGTCGCGGACCTTCAGAGAGCCGTTATCGACGCTGAGTTGGCAATGCCGCTTGGAGACCTGTTTGAGGGCGATCCAGAGGTCGCAGTCATGGCGCCTGCCGATCACTGAACTGGTGCTGGGCAGGTCGAACGCCTTCTGCGTGCCGTTTTTCTTGAAGAGAACTAACTTAACATCCATCCTGACCTTCCTCGTATAGCAACAGAATCACCTGCGCTACACTATTATAGACCACCGATTCGTCCGATACAAGAAAATAGCGCCCGGAGGTGTTTGACAGGCCGTCGCGGCGCTGCTAAAGTCCGGGAAAGTCCCGGAAAATCCGCCCCTGCAGGTGTCCGGGGCGGCCGCCCCCGCCGCGGCGGGACCGTTTTTTTGCGGCATGTGGTCTTGACAGCCGGCGACGACGGGGCTATATTCATAGAATGTTACAGGGGATTATTTGGGCCGGATGACCTATGGCGAAAGTGACCCTGCCTGACGGCAGTATCCTGGAGATAGCAGACGGTAGCACAATCGAGGATTTGGCCCGAAAAATCGGGCCCGGACTGGCAATGGCCGCTCTGGCCGGGCGGATCGACGGCCGTACGGTGGACCTGTCCAGCCCCATAGAAGGCGACGCCCGCGTCGAGATCATCACGGCAAAAGACCCCGAAGGCATTGAGATCATGCGGCACAGTTGCGCGCATGTCATGGCCGAGGCCATCTGCCGACTGTGGCCCCAGGCCCGTCTGGTCTACGGCCCGACCGTGGAGGACGGTTTTTACTACGATATCGACCTCGACGAACCCATCCGCCCGACCGATTTTGAGCGTATTGAGGCCGAGATGCAGGCCATCGCCGACGCCGACCGTCCGTTCGTCCGCACGGAAATGAGCCGCACCGAGGCGCTCGTCAGGCTGGCCGGCGACAAGTACAAGACCGACAACATCCAGCGGGCCCAGGGCGATCGGATCAGCTTCTACGGCCACGGCGACGGCTTCCAGGACCTCTGCCGGGGACCCCACGTGCCCAGCACGGGCCGGGTCGGGCACTTCAAGATCATGAGCGTTGCCGGGGCCTACTGGCACGGCGACGCCACCCAGAAGATGCTTCAGCGGGTCTACGGAACGAGCTGGCCCGACAAGAAGCAGTTGACCGAGCACCTCCAGCGGCTCGAAGAGGCCCGCCGACGGGACCATCGCGTCCTGGGTAAGCAGCTTGACCTGTTCAGTTTCAACGAGGCCGGCCCCGGGTTCGCCTTCATGCATGCCAAGGGCATGATCATCTGGAACGAGATCGTGGAGTTCTGGCGGAGCGTCCACCGCCGCTATGGCTACGAGGAGATACGCACGCCGATCATCCTCAACGAGGAGTTGTGGCACCGCAGCGGCCATTGGGACAACTACAAAGAGAACATGTACTTCACGAACGTCGATGACGCCGCCTACGCCATCAAGCCGATGAACTGCCCCGGCGGCTGCCTGTTGTACAAGACCCGCCAGCATTCATACCGGGAATTCCCCCTGCGAGTAGCCGAGCTTGGACTGGTGCATCGCCACGAGGCCAGCGGCGTGATGCACGGGCTCTTTCGCGTGCGGCAGTTCACCCAGGACGACGCCCACATATTCTGCACGGCGGACCAGATCGAGTCCGAGGTCGTCGGGGTGATCAATCTGACGTTCGAGCTGTACAGGACGTTCGGTTTTGACGAGTTCCACATCGAACTCTCGACCAAGCCGGACAAGCACATCGGCTCGGACGAGATATGGGAAACAGCCACGAATGCCCTCGAACAGGCCCTGCGACACAAGGGCATCGACTACAAGATCAACGAAGGCGACGGCGCCTTCTACGGGCCGAAGATCGATTTCCATGTCCGCGACTGCCTCAAACGCTCGTGGCAGTTGGGCACGATCCAGCTTGATTTCTCCATGCCGGCAAGGTTCGAGCTGGTCTATACCGACAGCGATAACACCGAGAAGACGCCCGTAATGATTCACCGGGCGATCCTGGGCTCCTTCGAGCGGTTCCTGGGCATTCTGATCGAGCACTACGCAGGGGCGATGCCCATGTGGCTGGCCCCGGAGCAGGCCAGGGTGCTGCCGATCAGCGAGAAGACCAACGACTACGCCTGCAAGGTGCGGGATCGGCTCCTTGAGGCGGGTCTGCGGGCCGCCTGCGACCTGACGGGCGAGAAGATCGGGGCAAAGATCGCCCGAGGGCATGCGGACAGGCTGCCCTACATGCTCGTCGTCGGTCCCAGGGAGGCCGAGGCCGGGACGGTGAATCTGCGAACTCGGAGCCGACCCGACAACGCGGATATCCACCTGGATGATTTTGTCGAAATGGGGAAAAACCTGGTTGCACAGCGGCGTATCGAGCCGGTATAAGGCCGGCACGATGAAACGCGGTTGAACGTCCTTTGAAGAAAGGTAAGGTGGTGCACGATTAGCAGACAAAGGCTCAGAATCAACGGGGGTATCAAGGCCGCGGAGGTGCGGCTCATTGACGAACAGAATAATCAGCAAGGTGTCGTCGACAAGTTTCATGCCCTGGATCGGGCCCGCGAGCTGGGGCTGGACCTCGTGGAGGTCTCCCCGACCAGCGAGCCGCCCGTATGCCGGATCATGGACTACGGCAAGTTTCTCTACCAGCAGAAGCGGAAGGTGAGGGAGGCTCACAAGAAGCATCCGCACCAGACGCCCACGCTCAAGGAGATACGCCTGAGGCCGGAGACGGACAAGCACGACTTGGAGATCAAGGTCAATCATGCACGGGAGTTTCTGGATAAGGGCCACAAGGTGCAGTTCTCGGTATTCTTCAAAGGCCGCCAGATGCTGCATCGAGACCGGGGCTTCCAGGTTCTGCAAACCATCACCGAGTGCCTTGCCGACACGGCCAAAGTGGAGCGGCCCGCGAAGATGGCGGGGCGGCGCATGACCCTGATGGTGGTTCCGACGAAGCCACCGGTTCATTAAGCCCGGCTCGGTTGCGAGGTCGGCCACGCCGGAGCAGGCGGTATAGCCGTCTGCGGACGAAAGCACAGGCCGTCCGGACTGCGGCAAGACTGCTGCCGTGTTGGACGGAGGCAGCAAAAGTGTGTCTTTACGCTGCACAGGGGGTGTTTTTTCGCATTTTTCAGGATTTTCCGCCCGCCGTCTATTGACACTTGGGTATGGATGGGATAATCTCCATGTTTCGCACTTTTCGCAGGGTTCGGTGTCGTTTCTTGAAGGAAATACCCAGATGCCTAAGCAGAAGACCCACAAGGGGTTGAAGAAGCGGGTCAAGGTCACAGCCAGCGGCAAGGTCAAACGCGGCCGGGCCGGTGGCGGTCACCTGTTGAGTGTTAAGTCGGCCAAACGCCGCCGCAAAGTCAGGAGCCCCGGATTCGTACGCACCGCGATTGCCAGTACCATCAAGGAAAAACTGTGCGTCTAGGGGTGCTTTGCCCGCCGCGAAGGGCCTTGCGTGGCGTCGCGGTGAATAATGCTTGCTTCTCGGCCTCTGTTCAGCTGCCGCCAGCAAGCTGTCTTATGGATGCACGACTATAAGGAAAGCTGAAAATGCCAAGAGTCAGAAAGGGCGCCGCTCGGCGCCAATCGAAGAGGCGGCTCTTCAAGTCGCTCAAGGGAGTCCGTCATCCGCGGGGCAAGCTGCTTCGCCTGGCGAAGGAGGCGGCCGTCCGCAAAGAGGTCTACGCCCGCGTCGGCCGAAGACTCAAGAAACGTGACTTCCGCGGTCTTTGGATCGTTCGGCTCAGCGCCGCCTGCCGTCAGCGAGACATCCGCTACAGCGAGTTCATTAACGGCCTCAAGAAGGCCGGGATCGAGTTGAACCGCAAGATGCTCAGCGAGATCGCCGTTGCGGACTCGGAAGGTTTTGACAAGATCGTCGAGGCCGCCAGGGCCGCACTCTAAGACCCCGACCGCCGCAGGAACGAATCACGGCGCCGTGGGCGCCTCCGATGGCGAGGGAACATGCTCGAAGAGTTCAAACAAACCGGCAAAGAGGCGCTCGATGACCTGCGGAAAGTGCAGGACCTGGAGGCGCTCGAGCAATGGCGGATCAACTACCTCAGCCGCAAGGGGCGCATCACCCAGATGCTCAGTCGGATCGGGGCATTTCCGCCGGACGAGAAGCCACTGGCCGGCCAGCTCGCCAACAAGGTCAAGACGGAAGTCACCGCCGCCTTCGAGAAGATCCGCGAGACGCTCGGCCGCCAGAGACCGGCGGCCGAGTTCTTTGACGTCACCCTGCCGGGCGAGCGGGCCTCCGTCGGCAGACCGCACTTGATTACCCGGACACTCAACGAGTTGCTGGAGATCTTCGGCCGCATGGGCTTCGCCGTCGCATACGGCCCGGAGGTCGAGGACGAGTGGCACAACTTCATCGCCCTGAACATCCCGCGTGAGCATCCGGCGCGCGACCCGGCCGACAACTTCTACGTCGACGACAACACGCTGCTGCGCAGCCAGACCTCGACGATCCAGATTCGTGTGATGGAGCGGACGAAACCCCCGATCCGAATTGTCGCGCCGGGGCGGGTGTACCGGCCCGACACGGTCGACGCCACGCACATGTTCATGTTCCATCAGCTTGAGGCCCTTGTGGTGGATGAGGCCGTGACGATGGTGGACATGAAAACGACCATCGAACAGTTCATCCACGCCTTCTTCGGCCCCGACACACAGTGGCGGTTTCGGCCGAGTTTCTTCCCATTTACCGAACCCAGCGCCGAGGTTGATCTGCTGCTGCTGGATAAGGCCGGCAACCAGACCTGGGTGGAAATGGGCGGCTGTGGAATGGTCGATCCCAATGTTTTCGACGCCGTCGGCATCGACAGCGAGCGGTACACCGGCTGGGCTTTCGGCTTCGGCATTGAGCGGCTGGCCATGCGCAAGTACAACATCACCGACATCCGGCTGCTGTTCGAGAACGACCTGCGCTTCCTCAGCCAGTTCTGAGAGCTGCGGCATCGGCCTGTCGGTTCGATGCGGTTTCGTCCGTGTCCGTCTGGCTATGATCTGGATCAACGCCAACACGTGGATTGATGAGAGCGAGCTGACCTTCACCGCTTCGCGCAGCAGCGGACCGGGCGGACAGAACGTCAACAAGGTCAATACGCGGATTACGCTGCAATTCCACGTGGAGGCCTGTGTCTCGCTCTCACCGCCGCAAAAACAGCGGATTCTGCGGCAATTGCGGACCCGCATCGACAGCCGGGGCTGCCTGCACGTCGTCAGCCAGAAGCACCGGACACAGCAGGCCAATCGCAACGCCGCCATCGAGCGGTTCCGACAGTTGCTGGCCGAGGCGTTGCACGTGGCGCCCGTCCGCCGTCCGACAAAGGCCCCCCGTGGCGCCGTCGAGAAGCGTCTGGCGGACAAGAAGAAGCGAGGCACGCTCAAGAAGGAACGCACCCGCAGGCGCCGACAAGACCTCTGGGACGACTGAGCGACCGTCTGACAACCCTCCCAAGCGAAGGCCGTGGAATGCCGGCGCCGCCTCCTGCGCACTCTTTCAGCGTCTCTTACGGGCGTAGAGGTATACAATCACCGCCGTGATAATGACGATAACCAGTACCTCTTTTGGACCGACAAGCATGGTCGCCATGAAGACTTCTCCAAGCCGCTGCCCGAACACCGAGAATAGACGTCCTCGGACAGTCGCTGCACAGACCACTGGGTGGAACAACAGGGTTGTGAGGGTACCGTGGCGTCCCGGGCTTGTCAAGCCTCAGACCGGATACCCAGGAAGTGTTCGAATGATGGTACAGCCGGTTCAATCGACCCCGGCAAGCCAGTTGGCGGCCAGGGATTGCAGGTCGGCGGCGTTGACCGAGCCGTTGGTGTCGATGTCGGCGCCGTTGCAGTTGTTGGCCGATGCACAGTCGTCTCGGCCCCAGTGCGCCACGGCGACGGCAAGGTCCCGAAAGTCCACACGACCGTCCACGTTCAGGTCGCCAAGCAGGGCGATACGCCACTGTGACTCAGCAGCCGTGCCGGATATATCCAGCGTTCGCGTCCCGCCGAGGAACTTGAATTGCCTGCGAACCCTCGTCGCGGCCGTCGTCGCGGACACATCCGCCGGGATGGTCCACGACAGACTCAGGGTGGCCGAATTGGCCGGGCCGGCTGTCAGCGCGGCAATTGCCGGCCATGTGGATGATGCACCGGGCAGGTCGCTGCCGCCGGGGTCGCCGAACTGGACGGCGCTAACGAGGAGATTCTGGGCGGTCTCCAGAGGGTTGCCCATCAGGTCGGTGATATTCGTCAGTATGAGGTCCTGGTCCAATGTGTCGCCGGGGCGATAGACGGGCAGTCCCTGATAGATAAAAGCGGCGTTGTTGAAGCGGCTGTCACATGTGATGGGCCAGCCGGCCGCCATCAGGTCGATGGCCCCGTCGTTGGCGTCGGCCGGCCCCGTGGAGGCGGCATACGTCTTGCCGCTGCCTTGCCAGAGAGGATCGTAGCCCAGGCTGACCGCCGAGTGAGTCAGGGCCTCCCACAGATAGGCCGTGTTGACGGCAAGGCCATTGGCCCGGGCATACTGCTTCTGCATCGCCACCAGGGCCGAGGCATGTGGAGCGGCGAATGAAGTACCGTCGCCTATGGCCGGGACGCCGTTGGCCTGAACGCCGATGATCCCGGCTCCGGGCGAGACCACGTCGGCGCCCCCATTGGAGGCATTGATGGTGTTGTTCCATACCCGCTGGTTCTCGTCATGCGCCCCGACGGAGATGACACTCACAAAGGCCGCCGGGTAGGTCGAATAACTCCGCCCATCGTTGCCGGAGGCCGCCAGCACGACAATGCCGCGGTCGTATGCCTGCTGGCAGAGGGCCTCCCACTGTTTCCTGAGCTGCGTCCAGTTGGCCCCGCCGCCGTAGGTGCCAAGGCTCATGTTGATGATGTCGGCCCCGTCGTTGGTCTGCGGGTCGCCGTCAGGGTCCATCGCCCAATCCACAGCCGCTACGATGTCGCTGACGAGTGCGACGAAGTTCTCATCGGTTACCCGGGCCACATAGTAGCCGCCATTGGGGGCTATGCCGGTCACACGGGATTGGCCTTCGCCGACAGCGGCCGAGACAATCATAGTTCCGTGGTACTCCAGGGCGTTGTTCGTGAAGGGGTCGTTGTCGTCGCCGACATAATCGATGCCTCCGAGGTAATTGAGGTCGGTATCGGCGAGGGTGTAGTTGACGCCGCTGTCGACAAACGCGATCTTAAGGCCGCTCCCATCCAGTCCGTACCGATCCCAGGCGGCCTTGGCGTTAATGCCTTTCTGCAGGTGATTCCATCGCAGGGGTACGGCCCCGGTACATGAAAGCAGGCCGTCGCCGCCGAGCAGGGCCGCCGGCGCCGAACGCGTCGGGGGCAGCATTTCCACCGGTTCGTCGATAACCACATCGCGGATGCCCGGCCGCCGCCTGAGCTGTTCAATCCGGCCGCGGGGAACCTCACAGACCTCGCCGTCTAGAGCACGCAGCCTGCGAATCAGCCGGACATCGGACTGGGCCGATACCTCAGGTGCATAATCGCTCTCGTAGAGGATGATGACCCTCTCCCTGCCGGCGGCCCGCAGTCGGTCAATTCGGGCCCGGACGCCGGAAGCCTGCCCCCGGGCCGATGCCGTAGCGACCAGGCAGAAGACCAGGATGGCTGTCAGACGCAGGCGACCTGGACCCATGATGTCATCACACTCCTGTGAGAAACGCTTCGTATGAACCACCCCAACCAGATTACATATTATACCAGAAGAGCCCCCATAAGTCAAGCAGAATCAAGGACTTGTCGCGAGACTACAGGGCTTGTAGCCCGCGCGGACGGCTGTGGGTTGGCCTTTGGGCGGAACCAGCCGGCCGTCGGGAACACAGCTTTGGACTTGAGCGGCCCGCTGCGCCGATATAGGATTGTGGCCCACGGGAGCCGTCCTGATGTGTATTGGGGCGGTGCTGGCCCGTGTGGAAATTGTCAAACTGGCGATTCTTCGCATATACCAGCTGCACCGCCTGTTGCGTCCTATAGCATGGCGGGCGGCGCTGGATGGTCTTGGCGGCCCGCTGATATGAGTGACCAACGCCTCATTGCCCGATTGAAGACCGGTGATAAGGAGGCTCTGCGGCAGATCTACATGCAGTACAAAGATATGCTGCTGACCGTTGCAACGTCGATGCTGCGCGATGTTCACGCAGCCGAAGACGTCCTCCAGGACGTTTTTGTATCGTTCGCATCAGGGGTTCGCAGCTTGGACGTGCGCGTGAATCTGAAGAAGTACCTGATCACGTGCATGGTCAACCGCGTCCGCGACCGCTTCCGCCGCAAGCACCCGCATCTGGTCGATATCGANNGTCCTGCACCTCAGCGCAGGACTGACATTTAGAGAAATAGCCGAGATGCAGGACATCTCGATGAGCACCGTGCAGGGCAGATACCGTTACGGTTTGGACAAGTTGCGTAAGGCACTGACCGGAGAACAGGAACCATGAACCCCGCAGACGACATCACAGACGCCATAAGGCGGATGCATGTGACGACGCGGCCACAGACGGACAGGCGCATCCTCAACGAAGCGTTTGCCGCACTCGATGCCGCGGTCGCCGGTGGTATGTCTGTGTCGGGGCCGGGCCGCGTTTTCACGCTGAGGCTGAGGCATTTTGCCGCGGCCGCGGCGGCGGTCCTGATCGTGGGGCTGGGGCTGCTTGTCGTGACGACCGGCTCTCGCGGAATCGCGGTACAGGAGGTCCTGCGGGCTGTCGAGCAGACCCCGAATCTGCGGATTGCCCGATATGCCGGCGACGATATGAGCCAGCCGGCCCAGAACGTATGGGTCTCACGCGACCGCAAACTCAAACTCTATGATACGCGGGATGGGCGGCACCGGGCCTACGTGCTCTGGGACGCCGAACATGGCGTCCGCAGCTTCCGCCAGCCCGCCTCCGACCTTGTCGCCAGACACGCCATGACGTCCGAGTCCAGAATCCGCGCCGAGAGGTCGATGACAGGGCTGCTTGGCCTGCTGCCCTTTGACGACGCCAATGCGGTTCCGGCCGGGGCCCAGTGGGTGGCCGTGGACACAGGGCCCGATTCGCCCGTCGCCGATGCCAGAGCGTATGACCTGACCTGGACAGACAGTGGCCAGGCCCGTCGGTATCGGTTTTACGTGGAACCTCGCGAGAAACTCCCGGTGCGGATTGAGCGGTACGTGGCAGACGCGGCAAGAGGCGCCGAGACGATGGACCTTGCCCAAGTTATCACAGCCAGCAGCGAGACCGAGATTCAGTCTCTTATCTACAGCGTTTTCGGGCCGTACGACCCCAGCATAGAGCTTCCACCGACCCCGCCGGCGTTCATTGGTACGCCATCGGATTACTGATTCGCCGGGCACACCGGAAAATCGTACATTTTTCGACAATAAAACGCCGCGCTCAGCGTCTAAGTAAGCGGAGACTATTATGAACACGCTGATTCAATATACTGCTGGCGTGAGTGAGGGTTTCTGCGCATTGGCACTGCCGTTGGTGGTCCAGTCGATTGTCGTTCTGGCGCTGATTTGGGCCGTCGACGCGATTGTAGGGGCCCGCATATCGGTTCGCGGGCGGTACTGGCTCTGGGTGGGCGGCCTGCTGGGTTCAATCCTGCCGTTTTCGTGGCTTCTGCCGATTCCCAGATTGCTGCATGCCAGGGGCGATTATCCCATCTTCACAATTCCCGCCGCTCTCATGCTTGCCTGGTTTATCGGCATGGCCGTGTTGGCTTGGGCCGTCCTGCGGCGGACGCTTCGGCTGCGAGCGATGGCCCGCCAGGCCGCGCCTGCCGGCGGTTTCATGCAGGGGGTCTTTCGGTATTGCCGCCGTTCGATGGGAGTCGATGTGGAGGTGTGCCTGAAGGTTTCCCCGCAAGTGGAGTCCCCGGTGGTCTGGGGCGTGCGTCGGCCGGTAATCCTGTTGCCGCAGGATCTCGCGCCACGTCTTGGTTCCCGGCACCTGCGGGCCGTGCTCCTGCACCAGTTTGCGAGGATCCAGCGGGGCGATCTGCGGATCAACCTGCTTCAGATGGTGATGCAGGTCGTGTGGTTCTTCAATCCCCTGATCTGGCTGGCCAACGCCAGAATCCGTGCGCTTCGCGGTCGTCTGGCCGACGAGATGGTGCTGGCGGTGATGGACAACCACCTCGGCTGGTACAGCGAGGCCCTGGCCACCGTCTCAGCGCCGACCGCGGACGACCCCAACCCCAGCCTGACAACCGCCCTGGTGGGAGTCTGAGAGTCCCCGCGAGGGTTTCCCCGTCCGCACTGACGATGCAGGTTGAAAGAGTTCCTCTCTTCTGCTAGAACCGTGCCATCATCCACTGGTGAAGGTGCGGTTTATGGCGGTTCGGTTCATTCTTGGCAGGAGCGGCACGGGCAAGACGAGCTATTGCATCAGCTCGGTGGTCAATGCCCTCCAGCAACCGAATGACCAGCCGCTGATCCTGCTGGTTCCGGAGCAGGCGACCTATCAGGCCGAGCGGGCCATCCTCTGCGGCCCGCGAATAGCCGGTTTCCATCGGCTGCACGTGCTGAGCTTCGAGCGGCTGAGTTTCATGCTGATGGGCCGCGGCACGGCACGTCCGTCGATAACGGCACTGGGCCGCCAGATGATCGTGCATCGAATCCTACGCGGCTGCCGGCAGCGGCTGCGGATATTCGCCGCCGGGGCCGACTCGGTCGGGCTGGCCCAACGGATGGGCCAGACCATCAGCGAACTGCACCGCTACGCCAAGACACCGGACGACCTCAACGAGTTGCTCGACCGGCTCACGGCCCAACCCCGCGACAGCCTTACGGCGGCGAAATTCGCCGATATTGCCGTGGTCATGGCCGAATACCTGGCCTTCGCGGGTGAACGGTTCGTCGACCCGGATATCCAACTGAATCAGGCCTGCCAGGCCATGCGGGACGCGGATTTCGCGCGTGGAGCCCGCGTGTGGGTGGATGGCTTCTCCAATTTCCCCGGCGGTGAGCTGGATCTTCTGACGGAATTGCTCAAGGTCGCGGCCCAGACCGACATCGCGCTGTGCCTGGACCCGGATTCCATCGACCCGGCCACGCCGATCCAATCGAACGTCGATGAAACGGACATATTCGGCCCGACGGTCCAGACGTACATCGAGCTCATGGGCAGGGCCGTCAGTTGCAGGCTGAAGATAGCCGAGCCGCTGATGCTGCCGACAGTGTGGCGATTCGCGGCAGCCCCGGCGCTGGAACATGTCGAAAGGCACATCTTCGCCCCCGGGCCGCCACAAACGGCCGATGCCGACGGCGTCAGGGTGATAGCCGCGGCCAATCCCAGGGCCGAAGCGAGGTTCGCCGCACGAGAGATTCGGGAACTGGTCGACCGCAGTGGCCTGCGATACCGCGACGTCGCCGTGATCGTCTCGGACATGGACCGCTACGAGCACTACATCAGGGCGTGTTTTGACGACTTCGCCCTGCCGTTCTTCATAGACCGGCGCACGCCGCTGAGCCGCCACGGCGGGTCCGTCATGGTCCTGTCGGCCTTGCAGGCGGCCATGGGCGGATTCGCCCACGGCGACGTCTTCGCCTGCCTTAAGACCGACCTTTTCGGGATCGACCGCGAGGGCGTGGACCTGTTGGAGAATTACTGCCTGGCCTACGGCGTTGGCGGCTCGGACTGGGCCGGCCAGAACCCGTGGCGGATGGCGGACCCGGCCGATGGGTACGACGAGGCGTCGGTTGACTCGCTCCGGCGGCAGGTCGCCGAGCCTCTGATTGCCTTGCGG
>DDXG01000349.1 GCA_002347125.1 Phycisphaerales bacterium UBA2266 | reverse complement strand
GTGCCCATCAGCGTCGATACGGCCGACCCGGCGGTGGCACGGGCGGCGCTGGACGCCGGGGCGGCGATGATTAACGACATTACCGCCTTGGCTGATGGCGAGATGGCGGCCTTGGCGGCCGAGCGGGGCGTGCCCGTCGTGCTGATGCACATACAGGGGACGCCGCGGACGATGCAGGAGGCCCCGCGATACGATGATGTGGTGGGGGAGGTGCTGGGGTATCTACTGGGGCGGGCAAGGTATGCGGAGGCAGCCGGGATACCCAAAGAGCACATCTTCATCGACCCGGGGATCGGGTTCGGCAAGACGGCCGATCACAACCTGCAGTTGCTGCGGCATATTGACCGGTTCGTGGACAGTGGCTACCGGGTGCTGGTCGGGCCCAGCCGTAAGGCGTTCATCGGCACAATCACGGGCAGGCGCGAACCGGCGGAACGAGTCTTCGGCACGGCGGCGGCGGTGGCCCACTGTGCCGAGGCGGGCGTCTCCATCGTCCGCGTGCATGACGTGGCGGAGATGGTGGACGTGGTAAAGGTGAGCAGTGCTATTTGGCGTGCGTAAAGCAGGTTGTGGGCCGCGCAGGACCGGGCGGCCTTGCTTGAAACGCGGAGTTATGTATGGAGCGTCAACGGAGTCCACAGGATACGCGAGAGTATTGGGAGGATGTCCTGGAGGACCGTGCATACGTGTGGTGGCTCTATGCGACGGTGGGCTTGGCAATGCCGATCGGTTGGACAGCGGTGTACGGGCTGTTGGGGCTAATGCAGCGTCGTACGGGGGCGATTGGCGTCTGGAGTGTGGGGGTGTTCGCAGGACTCTGGCTGACTGGCTGTGCGGCTTGGTTGATAACCGGGAAGCGATTGCGGTTGACCTACGCGGCGAGGAACTGGACGTGGTGGGCCCTCGGCAAAGAGACGCTGTGGGCCATTGCCTGGGGCGGCGGAACACTACTGGGCTGCGTTCTCCTGGCCTGGTTGATGCAGAGTATCCTGGGCATTGAACATAGGGACTCGGCGATTGTAGAGACTGCGAGGCGGGCGCCAAACAGTCCATTGCTACTACTTTTGTTGCTCCTGGGAATGACAGCGATCCCGGTGGCGGAGGAACTCTTCTATCGGGGGTACTTGTACAATGTTCTGAAGATTCGAGTGCATCGTGTCGTGGCGGCGGCGGTTGCAGCGCTGCTATTTGTCATACCTCATCGCTATGACCTGGTGGGGTCGGCCACCATCTTCCTAGTTGGGTTGGCGTTCGTTGCGGCGTATGAGCATCGCAAGACTTTGGTTACTCCTGTACTTGTCCACATTCTGGGCAATGTTGTCATGATGAGTGGCTATGCCGTTGGGATTGCATTCAACCTGTATCGGCCTGCAGCCACGTGGGAGGAGGCGCGGCAGCGGCCCGCATGGTTGACGGACGAGGTGATAGCGGCGGCGCCAGATTTCGAAACGGCGGAGGACTTGCGGCAGTATGCCATTGATACGTGGGGAAGCCGAGGTTCAAGGCGCTGGAAGAGAGAGGTTGCTGTATTTGAGGCGGTGTGCGCGCGGTTTCCAGAGGATGAGCAGACGTGCGCCAAGGCGCGGCTGGGTATCGTGACGGTATACTACTCGTACTTGGCCGACTACCGGCGGGCGGCTACCGAGGCGGACCGGATGGTCGATGCATACGGGCAGTACCATCAGGAGGCGGCGGAGGCGCTGATGTGGAAGGCGCGGGCGTGTTATGCACTTGGGGAGTTCGCTTTAAGCCGGGCGGCGTTTGAGCAGGTGCTGGAGGATTACGCCGATGTGGGCTGGGAACAGTGGTCACCGAGGGATTGGCTGGATTGGCTGGATCGTTTGGGGAAGTGAAGGGGGGCGGTAGAACCCCCGACCTGGTTGTGTGTTGCGACACGGGCGCGGCAAGCGACTGGGCGGAAGATGTACTCGAGTCCTTGTGAAAGAGAACGGGCCGCAAGTTGGGTTGGCAACTCACGGCCCGATGGGATACGGTTTGGTCGCGGCTGTTACGCGCGGCGCTTCCTCAGGAGGCTGATGGCGCCGAGGCCGAGCAGGGCGATGGTGGCCGGCTCGGGGACGCCGAAGAACTGCACTTCGGCGATCTGCATGGAGTTGGCGGCGTCGCCGTTCTTCACGAGCGGGAAGATCATCTTATAGGATGTGTAGGCGTCGCCGTTGGCGAAGCTGACCATGGGGCCCACCGTGTCGCGTTCCTCAGGCAAGAACACCAAGCCGCTGGCGATGAGGGTCCACATCTCGGCGTCGCCCTGGCCGTTGTCTTCCGTGGCGACGGCGTCATTGGTGCCGTAGATCTCCCACGAGAGGGGATCGCGTTCGGGTGAGTCATTGGCGGTTGTGATCTGGAACGCGTCGATCGTCGACGAACCGATGCTGGGCGTGACGATGAAGCCCGAGTTGGTCTTGCCGAAGTTGAGATACTTGGCAAGGGTGCCGTCAATGATGTTGGCAGGGCCTTCATGGCCGGGATAGCGGCTGTCGGGGGCGGCCTGAATGGCGATGATCGGGTTGCCCGGCGTAACGACGCTGGCGCCGCTGCCGTCGGTGCTGGCATACATGAGGACGTCGCCGACCTGCATGATCGTGGCGCCCTTGGTCTGTTCGACGACCATCTTGTAGGAGGTGTAAGCCGCGGCGTTGTTGACGGTGACGACCGGACCCACGGTCAAACGGTCGGCCGGCAGTGCTACCGTGCCGGAATCGACGAGCACCCAGTTCTCCGCCAGACCGGTGCTGTTGTCGGTGCTGGTGATGGGGTCGTTCGTGCCGTACAACTTCCAGACCTGGGGGTCGCGGCCTTCGGCGTCGTTGGCGGTGGCCATGACGAAGCTCTGCACCTGGGCCGGGGCGCTGGGCGTGACGATGAAGCCGGTGAAGTTACCGCCGAAGTTGAGGTACTTGGTCCCGGGGTTACCGTCGAGGATCTGCGTCGGGTTCTCGGCGCCGGGGTAGGAACTGCGCGACGCCAGAGGATCCGTGTCTATGGCGATAACGGCATCGCCGGGAGCCAGAATAGGGATCGCGTGAGAAGAACTGCACGCCAAGACAAGGACAACCAGTGCAAACGCCACCTTTTTCATCACCACTTCCTCCTTACACTTTGCCAAATCACTGTCATCACCCATGCGTCGCCCGCAGAATGAACGCGACGGGTTCAGCACCGCACCAGGTCCCTAGAGACCTAACGATACTATCAAAATACTGGCTTACCGCAGTTCTGTCAAGAGGAAACTTCGGAAAAACAGGGGGGATAGGGAAATTTCGTGGAACGATTCGAAGTCTTCCCGAATACCCATGAGCCGGTCGCTCACCTCGTAAGTGCTGTCCTTATAACAACTTACAGTCATTTTGCGGCGTCGGCGATCCTGGGCGGGCGGCAGGGGTCAGCGGGGTCCGAGGATGGCCTCCAAGGCCTGGTGGACGTCGGTTACAAAGACGAATTCAAGGCCTTTGCGGGCCTCAGGGGGGACTTCGGGGAGGTCTTTCTCGTTTCTCCTGGGCAGGATGACGGTCTTAATGCCGGCCTGTTTGGCGGCGAGAATCTTCTCCTTGAGGCCGCCGATAGGCAGGACGAGGCCTCTGAGGGTGATTTCGCCGGTCATGGCGACGTCCGGGTGCGGCGCCCTATTGAGCAGCAGAGAGGTCAGCGAGCAGAACATGGCGACGCCGGCGCTGGGGCCGTCCTTTGGGACGGCGCCGGCGGGTACGTGGATGTGGAAATCACTGGCCTTGAAGCGTTCAGGGTCGATGGCGAGGGTCTGGGCGGAGGCCCTGACGAGGGAGAAAGCGGTCTGGGCGCTCTCTTTCATCACGTCGCCGATGTGGCCGGTCAGTTGCAGGTTGCCCTTGCCGGGCATGACGGCCGACTCGATGAAGAGCAGTTCGCCGCCGACCGGCGTGTAGGCCATGGCCGTAGCGACGCCGGGAATGCCGGCGCGGAGAGCCAGTTCGGACTCGTACTTGCGAGGTCCGAGAATATCCTTGAGCTGGCGTTTGCCGACGGCGGCGCGTCGCTTCTTGCCCCGGGCGATCTCCGTGCCGACGCTACGGCAGATGGCGGCGATGTCGCGCTCCAGATTGCGAACGCCCGCCTCCCGGGTGTAGGCGCGGATGATCTCATTAAGGGCGTCGTCGTTGATGGCAAGCCTGCCGGCGGCCAGACCGTGTTCCTTGAGCTGGCGGGGGATGAGGTAGCGTCGGGCGATCTGGAGCTTCTCGGTTTCGGTGTAGCCGGGCAGCTCCAGCACTTCCATGCGGTCGAACAGGGCCGGCGGGATGGGCTCGGTGTAGTTGGCGGTGCCGATGAACATGACGTGCGACAGGTCGAACGGCTGGTCGATGTAGTGATCGGTGAAGGTGGCGTTCTGCTGGGGGTCGAGAACCTCGAGCAGGGCGCTGGCGGGGTCGCCGCGAAAGTCGGCGCCGATCTTGTCCAGCTCATCGAGCATGAATACGGGGTTACGGCTACGACACTTGCGGAGTTCCTGGAGGATGCGTCCGGGCAGCGCCCCGATGTAGGTGCGGCGATGGCCGCGGATGTCGGCCTCGTCCCGGATGCCGCCAAGCGATATGCGGACAAACTTGCGGCCCATAGCGCGAGCGATCGAGCGTCCGAGCGAGGTCTTGCCCACGCCAGGCGGCCCGATGAAGCAAAGAATCGGGCTCTTGCCTCTGGGATTGAGCTTTCGAACGGCGAGGAACTCGAGGATACGTTTCTTGACCTTGGCGAGGTCGTAGTGGTCGCGGTTGAGGATGCGCTGGGCCTGGTCGATGTCGAGGCGGTCCTCGGTCATGACCGACCAGGGCAGTTCGCAGACCCAGTCGAGATAGGTGCGGATCACGCCGTATTCGGGGGAGGCGGCCGGTATCTTGCCCATGCGGTCGAGTTCTCGCAGGGCCTCATCCTGGACGGGCCTGGGCATCCGGGCCTTGCTGATGTTGTCTTTGACCTGCTTGATTTCCTGTGTGCGAAGGTCCTGCTCTCCGAGTTCGGTCTGGATGGCCTTGAGCTGCTCCTGGAGGAAGTACTCTCGCTGGCTCTTGTCGATGGATTCGCGGACACGGCCCTGTATCTTGTGGCTGAGTTCGAGGACTTCGAGTTGGTTGGCGAGGATCAGGGATATCTGCTCAAGACGGCGTGTGGCGTCGAGTTCTTCGAGGAGCTTCTGTTTCTCAGAGATTTCGATGCCGAGGTTGGCGGCCAGGAAGTCGGCCAGGGCCGACGGGTTGTCGATATTCTCCAGAAGGACGGAGGCCTCCTCCGGGACGTTGGGGCTCAGGGCGATGAGGCGATTGGCGGCGCGACGGACGCTGACCATGAGCGCATGGAGGCGCTTTGTGGCGCGGAAAGCCGTCTTGAGCGGCTTGATACGGGCTCGCAGGTAAGGTTGTGCGCCGAGGCGTCCGGCGACCTTGAAGCGGGTGATGCCGTGGACGACGAGGTGAACGGATCCCTGGGGCAGCTTGATGCTCTTGAGGACGGAGGCGACGGTTCCGATGCTGTAGAGGTCGTCGAAGCCGGGTTCGTCGACATCGGGCTCTCGCTGGGCCAGCAATCCAATGAGCGGGCGGCTGGGGTCAAGCGATGTGAGCAGGGCCTTACTGGAGGGCCGACCGACCGCCAGGGGGATGACGGTCCCGGGAAACCCAACGACGTTTCGCAGCGGCAGGATGCCGATTTCGGCGGGGATGGCGACACTGTCCTCCTGGCCGACCAGGTCGGGGCTGTCCGGGTGAAAGTAAGGCTCCATGGAGGCGGACTCTTCGGCCAGCGCCGCATAGGGCATCAGGGCCCGCCAGTGCAGGCCTGTTGCGAATGGATTGTCGGATTCCTTGCCCATGGCCAATTCCAGCAAAACACAGTTCAGACGCCATACTACACAATCGCCGTGTTGCGGGAAAAGGCAAAAAGAGCAGGTGACATAGAAAAAAACAGCGCCCGAAGCAACCCGCCCGGCCAACGACGGAAAGAGGCTCCCCCTTGCGGCAAGGGCCACAAGAGGGAGCTGCTGGAAGAGTAGGCCGATCAAGCTCAGGGGCGGTCAGTAGGGTAGCTCGAGGTAGGCGGCCGGATTGTAGGCGAGGACGACTTGCGGCACGAAGCCGGGCGGCGCGTGGGTAATGCCGGAGCGGTTGAAGTACAGGTCGCTGTTGCCCGTAAGGGTCATCTGCACGTCGGAGTAGTTGATGGCCGATCCGGCAATGGTGCCGCCCGCATTGCCGTAGAACTGAATACCGTTGGCGGCGATGGCGCCATTGAGGGTATTGAAATTGCCGCCGAAGCTCAGACTGAAGCCGGGCGCCAGGACAAAGGTGCCCGTGTATTGACGGAGATCGGCAAACTGCTCATCGGCGGGCAACTCGCTCAAGGGGTGGCTATCCACGGTTCCGCTGAACGTGACGCGGTTGGCGCCGCTGTCGTCCTCGACGTCACCGTCGCCCACGATCATACCTATGACAACGGCGTTTCCGGAGAATGTAACGATGTTGGGCGTTTCGATGAAGACCACGCCGCGCAACGTCACGTTGCCGGTGAAGTTGGGATGGGTTCCGGCGACGATGCGGACGTTGTCGTAGGTGGCGCTGGCGGAGAGATCGGTGCTGGCGTCGATGACGTTGAGCACGTACGGCTCGAAGAACGAGCAGTCGGGTTCAGGGAATTCGGCGGGCGGGACGCCGAAGGTAACGTGGTTGTCGATGGCGGCGGCGCCGGTTTCGCCCCCGATGCCGGCCTTGCCGCCCTGGAGATACACCATCGCCAACGGATTGACGACGCTGACGTCGCCGGCGATCTGGCTGTTGCCGATAATCGACAGAGCGAGCAGGTCGTTTTCGGATTCGATGTAGACACTGGATTCCACAGCGATGTTGACGCCCTCGAGCAGGATGTTGCCGGCCAGGGAGAGCGGACCCTTGGTGGCGACGCCGAAGTCAAAGACGCTGTTGGCCCGCTCGGTGAGGCGGTACTCCGTCCGAACCGTCTTGGTCAGGCCGTCGGAGGCGCCGGTGACGTCGAGGCGGAAGGCCGTGGGGTTGGCGGCCGAGGGCAGGGGAGTGATACGTGCGGTGAAGGCCTCTCCGGTGGCGGCGTCGAGTGTGACCTGTGGAATGGTGATGCCGGTGGAATCATACGTTGGGACGACACCGGAGGCGAAAGCGGCGGCGGTCTGAATATCGGCCGCCAGCGCCGAATAAGTCTGGCCGGCCGGGGTGGTGCCGCTGATGGCGACGTCGCGGAGCCAGTAGCGAACGATCTGGTGGCCGGACTCGGCGCAGGTGCGGGCGGCGTTCATGCGGCGATGGTTGTCGGCGATCTGGAGTCCGGAGCCGGACATGGCGGCCATGCTGACGGCCAGGGTGGAGAACAGGACGATGAAGATGAGCGAGACGAGCAGCGCAGCACCTCGGCGTTGGGCTCGGAGAGATGGTTTCGAGCGTTTCATGGCATGAGTCCTAAGACGGACGGAAGCAGAGACCGAGTGCTACTTCTATAGCCACAGAAAGTATAGGAAACGCGGCCAACCTGGCCAAACCTACAAGGCCCGGAAAAATCGACGGCTCGGATTCTGATAGAGAGGAAAAGCAGGGCGCAGGCGGCGTTATCGCAAGCGTGCCATTATCGGGCGTTGTCGCGCTCGGCGAAGTAGGAGCTGCGGGCGAACGGCTCAGCGCAGACCCAGGAGAAACCCAGTCCGAGGGCGCGGTTCTTCCATTGGTCGAACTTCGCCGGTGTGACGTACTCGACGACGTCGAGGGAGTCCTTCGAGGGCTTAAGGTACTGGCCGATGGTGATACGGTCGCAGCGGACGGCCCTCAGGTCCGCCAAGGCCCGCTCGATCTGCTCGTCGGTCTCGCCCAGGCCGAGCATGATGGAGGACTTGGTGATGATGTCGCCGTAGGTGTCTTTGGCCAGCCGCAGCAGGTCCAGGGATTCCCGGTAGTCGCCGCCGGCGCGGGCCCTTGCGTAGAGTTCGGGGACCACCTCGACGTTGTGGGCGAAGACGAAGGGCAGCGCCGGGCGGAGAATTTCCAGGGCCTGCGCCTGGCAGCGGCGGAAATCGGGCGTGAGGATCTCGAACTTCATGTCCGGACGCCGGCGGCGGATCTCGATGATACAGTCGCGGAATTGGGCGGCGCCGCCGTCGGGCAGGTCGTCGCGGTTGACGCTGGTGATCACGAGGTACTTGAGGTCCATGCGGCGGGCCATTTCCGCGACGCGGGCAGGCTCGGATGGGTCGGGCGGCAGGGGCCTGCCGGTGCCGACGGAGCAGAACTTGCAGTTTCGGGTGCAGATGTTGCCGAGGATCAGGACGGTTGCGGTGCCGCGGGCCCAGCACTGACCGCGGTTGGGGCAGTTGGCGTTGGTGCAGATTGTCTGGAGGGCGAGGTCCGCGAGCGTCTGCTCCGTGCAGTGGTATGTAGCCCCGGCCGGCAGGGGGCGTCGCAGCCAAGGCGGCAGGCGGCGGCGGGTCGGTTTGTTGGTCGGATTGTCGGTCATGGCAGAGTCAAGGGTAGTCTATCTGATGCACGGGCGGGACGCCCGCGACACGCAAGGGCAAGATGCCCTCGCCACGAGGCTGGGCTTATCAATTGTGGCGGTGGTGTGGGCATTGTATCAGGCCAGGCGGGTCTTGAGAATGCCGGTGAGGATGTTCTTCACGTCGGCTATGGCGGGGGCCCGGCCGGTCTCTCGCAGGACCGAAGTCATAACGACCCCTTCGAGGCCGCAGGGGACGATGATCTCGAAGATACCCAGATCGTTGCAGATATTGACGGCCATGCCGTGGTGCGTGATGAAACGCGAGACGCGGACGCCGATGGAGGCAATCTTTTCCGTATTGCGTATTGCGCAATGCGTATTGCGAGCTTCGGGAGGCTCTGGGTCATTCGAGGAATTGGGCGCCTGGGTAGGGCGTTGTTGGCCGGCGGCCAGGTTCTCCGCGCGGACCCAGAGGCCCGGGTAGCCTTGGGCGCGTTCGGCATGGACGGCGAACTGGGCGAGCAGGTCTATGCCGATGGCCTCCAGGGTGCGGATATACGGGTTGATGCCGAGGTTGCGGGCGGACAGGTCGAGGATGGGGTAGAAGACGATTTGGCCAGGATTGTGCGCGGTCGTTCCGCCGCCGCGGCGGATCGGTACGAGGTCTATGCCTCGGCGTTTGAGTTCGTGTTCATCAACCAGCATTGCGTTGGCTGTCTTGCGGGCTCCAAGCGTGATGACAGGGGGGTGCTCGACGAGCAGGACGGTGTCAGGGACTTGCCCGGCGGCTCGGGCATCGCGCAATTGGTGCTGGAGTTGGAGCACCGAGCGATAGTCGGCCAGTCCGCAGTCGTGGATGTCCAATGCCATGGTCATAGGTTCCGCGTGTGCAACAAGTTGCACACCCTACGGAGTTCCACTACAGGCCGGGTGGGCCGTAGAGGACGGGGCCGACGGCATCGAGGACGGCGTCTTCGATGACCTCCGAGACGGTCGGATGCGGGAAGATAATCTTCGTGACCCTCTCGGGCTTGCCGATAAGGGTGGAAGCCAGGGGTGCGTATTCGGTGGCGCCTTCGCCGACGACCGTGATACCGACGATGTTGTTGGTGGCGTTGTCGCGGATGACGCGGGCCTGGCCGGACAGGGCGTTGTGGGCGACGGCCCGGCCGTTGGCCTTGAAGAAGGCCTTGCCGACCGTGACGCTCAGGCCAAGCTGCTCGCACTGTCTCTCGGACTTGCCGACGGAGGCGACCTCCGGGAAGGTGAAGATGACCCGCGGGACCATGTCGTAATCTTCCATGCGTTCATCGGCGCCGGTGGCGTTGGCGGCCGCGACGTCGCCCTCGGCCGTGGCGCCATGGGCCAGATAGGTGGTGCCGACGACGTCGCCGATAGCATAGACGCCGGGGACGCTGGTCTCGAGCTTGTCGTTGACGGCGATGACACGGCCGTTCATTCGGAGATTGAGGGCGGCGACCGTTTCATCGACCACGGCGCGGCGGCCGACGGAAACGAGGACCTTCTCGGCATTGAGGGTTGTGCCGTCTTCGAGGGCGACCCTGGCCGGCGCGACGGAGGTATCGACCGAGGCGACCTTGCGACTGACGAGGCTGTTGATGCCGAGCTTCTTGAATTCCCGTTCCAGGAGCCGGCCGACCCACTGGTCGGTCATGGGACAGAGCTGATCGAGGGCCTCGATGATCGTCACCTGCGTGCCCATCGCCGCGTAGACGCAGGCCATCTCACAGCCAATGACGCCGCCGCCGATGATCGCCATGGAGGCCGGGATGCTCGGCAGCGAGAGGGCCTCCGTGCTGGTGATAACCGTCCTGCCGTCTACGGGGATCGAGGGCAGAAGGGTGGTTTCCGAGCCGGTGGCGATGACGATCTTGCCCGCCTCCAGCGAGGTGTTGCCGGATTCACCCTGGACCTCGATTCTCTCCGGCGCTGTGATGACGGCCCGGCCTGGAATCACGTTGAAGCCGTGCGCCTTGGCGCTGCCAGCCATGCCTTTGCGGAAACCGGTGACGATGGCGTCCTTTCGCTGCTGGATGACGGGCCAGTTCGGGGCCGCTGACGGGATATCCAGGCCCATTTCGGCGGCGTGGCGGGCCGCCAGCAGGGCGTGGGCCGCCGCCAGCAGGGCCTTGGAGGGGATACAACCCCAGTTGAGACAGGTTCCGCCAAGGTACTGCTTCTCGACCAGTGCGACGGACGCCCCTCGCCGGGCGGCCACGCGGGCGGCGCGGAAGCCTCCGGGCCCCCCGCCGATGACGACTACATCGTAGCGATCTGCCATGGTGCTCGTACTCCTTGCAATACTATCCATGTGCCATGTGTGCGGCCGCGGTCGGCCGGATTTACACTTATACACGTTTTGGCCCCGAATGTGAACGATGGACTTGTGGGTAATGCGTTTGCCCGGCTGGCTTCCGTCGGGATGGCCGCGTTTTTTTCCTGGACAGGCGCCGGCAGTCCCGTAAGAATCGCCACCGAGGGCGGCCGGGGCGGCGGTCCCGGTGATGCTTGCTGTATTGACGGAGTGTGCATGCATGGGTGCGATGCGAACACAGGACGGCGGTAAGTGGCTTTGGACGGCGATTGTCGTGGCGGTGAATCTCGTGCTTTGGATTCTGCCGAGTCGCGTGCCCTATCTGATTGCTCAGAATCGCGACGTCCTGCTGGGCCGTTACAGCGTCGAACGGGTGACAGCTCTGCTGATTCTCGGTCCGATCAGCGCCGTGAGTCTGTTTCTGACGTGGAGCGACGAACGGAAGAAGCGACGCCGGCAGTTCGCGGTGGCAGCCGTGGCCTTATCGGTGTTGGCGGGCGTCGTCATGGTCGATACGGGGGCACGCCTGCTGCGGCGCCAGGGGTATGTTGTCCACTACGACTTCCTCAGTCGTGTGCCCAACCGGGTCAACCGCGGCGTTCATGAGGATGTTCCGGCGAAGGCCTTCCTATACCCGGCGAATCCACCGGCGTACCCGGATATTGAGTATACACTGACGACGGATGCACGGGGCTTCCGAAACAGGACCGATTACGATCATTACGACGTTGTGACGATTGGGGACTCCTTCGTCGAAGGATCGAATGTCTCCGATGAGCAGGTCTGGCCGGTGCTGCTGGCGGAGAAGACGGGGCGGACCGTCTACAACCTGGGGATGAGCGCGGGCAACTGCGTGACTTATCATGAGAGCCTCAAACGTATCGGCATGGGACTGTCGCCGCGGATTGTCTTGTGCATGGTCTATGAGGGGAATGATTTTCGAGACTCGAATTACCGCAACAGAGACAGCCTTGCCAAGCAGGCGGGCAAGTACTTTCGCCGTTCGCCTCTGCGGCGAGCCGCGAAGGCGGCCGTCATTCGGGGTTTTGGCGGGCGGGCGGCCGACCCGCCGGATGCCGATGACGCGGATGCGGCGGCCGACGAGATTCGAGAGGACAGGGCGAGGGCCGGCGCGGATGATCCCGTTTCGTGGCTGCCTGCGGCGGTCGGACCCGAGGACAGTCCACGGTACTACGCCTTCCAGATCAAGGACCTGTTGAGCCATTTCGTCACCGCCGAGCGGTTTGAGAAGTCCGCCGGGTGCGTGAAGACGCTGGAGAAGCTGGGGCAGATCAGGCAACTGTGCCACGACCGTGGGGCGCGTCTGATCATCATCTATGCCCCGGCCAAGTGCCGCACGTTGATGCCTCTGCTCATGGACCGAGTGACCGATACGCAGTTGCACGCCTTCATGTCGCTGAAGGCGGAGGTATTGCCGTCGGCCGAGCGGCTGAAGGAGGTCCTGGCGGAGCGTCTGGACGTAATGGAATCGGCCGTTGCCGACTATTGCGCGGCCGAATCGATCGAGTTCGTCCGGCTGGTTGAGCCGCTGCGGGAGGCCATTGCCGCCGGGCGGCAGGCGTATTTCACGTACGACCAGCACTGGACGCCGGTAGGCCATGAGATTGTGGCTGGGGTGTTGGCGGGGTATCTGGGCGGGTCGGATGCGGAAGGGCCGACTTGCGGCGACAGCGAGTGACGCGCCGGCCGCGCAGATGTCAGGAGTTCTTGTCGATGGAGGTGTGGGCGGCATCAAACATGCGAATGCCCCCGGAGTCGAGGCGCAGGACCAGGCCCTTTTCGGGGTCCACGTCAATGCAGTGGCCGCTGAAACGACGGCCGCTGTAAATGACGGTCATGCGTTGATGGAGCTGTGTGGCGTACTGTCGCCACGCCTCGGTTACGACGGCGGGCGATGCCGCGGCCGTCTCAATCCAGCGGTCCAGGCTGGTCAGGAGTCGACGGGCTACGGCCGTGCGGTCGCAGGCGGCCGCGGCCTCGATGGCAAGGCTTGTGGCCGAGGCCCGCAGTTCCGGGGGGAAGTCTTCGGCAGATTGGAGGCAGTTGACGCCGATGCCGATGATGTGGGCGACCCGGCGGGCGGCGCCTCGCGTTTCCAGCAGGATGCCCGCGGCCTTTCGCCCATTGACGAGTATGTCATTAGGCCATTTGATGCGGGCGCGGACGCGAAGGTCGTCATTCAGCGTCTCGGCGACGGCAACAGCCGCGGTCAGGCTCAGCAACTCACCCGGACACGGGCCGGCGAGCAGCAGGACCGAGCACAGCAAGCTCTTGCCGCGATCACCGTGCCAGGCGGCCCCGGCTCGGCCGCGGCCGGCGGTCTGACATTCAGCGAAGATGGCCAGGCCGTCATTGGCCGGGTCGGCAGCGTAACGGGCCGCCAGATCGTTGGTGCTGGCCGTCTCGGCGAAGACGACCACCTTGCGTCCGATGCGACGCGTGTTCAGACCGGCGGCGATCCGGTCGGGGTCGAGCGGCGCTTGGGGCGACATCACGGGGCTCATCGGTCCAGGCCGATATCGACGGCGGTCGCCGAGTGCGTCAGGGCGCCGATGGCGATGCGGTCGACGCCGGACTGGGCGATGGCCGAGACGTTGTGCAGAGTGACGTTGCCGGAGGCCTCCAGCAACGGTTTGCTGCTCCTGCCGCGCATGGCGTCGCGCATCTGGACGGCGTGCTTGAGCTGCCACTGGCCCATGTTGTCGAGCAGGACGATGTCCACGCCGGGGACGCGAAGGACGTGGTCGAGCTGGTCGTCGACGTGGTCGACCTCGACGGCGACAAACTTGATGCCCTTGGTGGCGTGGGCCTTTTGCACGATATCCGTCAAGCGCTTCTCAAAGTCGCGGTCGAAATTGCGGCCGATATCGGCCAGGTGGTTGTCCTTGATGAGTACGGCGTCGTAAAGGCCCATGCGGTGGTTGTACCCGCCGCCGCAACGGACGGCGTATTTCTCCAGCGCCCGCCAGCCGGGCAGTGTCTTACGGGTGTCATAGATCTTGGCGCGAGTGCCCTTGACGGCGCGGACGTACTTGCCGGTGGTCGTGGCGATGCCGCTGAGCCGCTGGAGGAAGTTCAGCACGACCCGCTCGGCGCTGAGCATGGGTATGTAGGGGCCCTCGATGACGCCCAGGCGGGCCCCGACGTGGGCGACCTTGCCGTCGGGGATGAAGGTGCGCACGGTCAGCCGCTCGTCGTAAAAGCGAAGAATCTCCGCGGCGACGGTCATGCCGCAGACGATGATCTCCTCGCGCGACACGATATTCGCGCGGGCCGTGACGCCGTCGGTAAAAAGCAGCCGGCTCGTGATGTCGCCGCCGCCGAGGTCTTCCTCGACGGCCATCCGAATCAGCGGTTGTATTTTCGCAAGGTTGAGTTTTCGCATGACAGAGGCCCCGATAAGAAGGCTTGCATCGGCCCCGCTTGAGCACGGAGCCGCCAGCAGTATGGCACAGGCCCGCGGCGGTGTCAACAGGACGAAAAAGTCCGTCGGCGAGCCGGTTTTTGCTTGCAAAACGCCGCGGACTCTTCTAGGATACGTGGCAATCCGGATCAGCCGGGACGGCCACGGGGACGGGCCGGGCGATTCGGGTGGTCGGCTGCGGGGGGCCGTAGGCGGACGACTTCTTTATGGTGCAGGCGCAGGGTTTTGCGGATTTGGAGGACATAGAGATGCGTAGGATGGTGAGCGTATTGGCGATGGGGTTGCTTCTTGTGACGGGTTGGGCGTCGGCGGAGTGCCCGTCGGCGGACCTGACGGGCGATTGTTTCGTGGACCTGGCGGATATGGCGGTTCTGGCCGAGCAGTGGATGACCGGCAGGCGGGACCCGCTGCCTCAGGAACTCGCGGCTCTGGCCGGCGGGGCCTTCGCTATGGGGGATGCCTTCGGCGAAGGGGCTTCGGCCGAGCGGCCGGTGCACGTCGCGGCCGTCAGTGCCTTCCACATGGGCAAATACGAGGTCACGAACGGGCAGTATTGTGCTTTCCTCAATGACGCATTGGGAGAGGGTCTGGTTGCCATGATTGACGGTGTGGCGTATCAGGGCGGCTCCGGGACGGTGTATCCGTACTGCAACACGGCGCCGGCGGGCGGCAACTCACTGATTGTCCATGATGAGGGGGCTTTCAGCGTGGCCGATAAGGGTGGCCGCGACGTGACGAACGACCCGATTGTCGGGGTGAGCTGGTACGGGGCGGCGGCGTACTGCAACTGGCGCAGCGCGAAAGAGGGCTTCCCGCAGTGCTATGACCTGGCGACGTGGGCGTGCGATTTCTCGAAGAAGGGTTATCGGCTACCCACCGAGGCCGAGTGGGAATATGCGGCCCGTGCGGGTCTGGGGGCCAAGCGTTTCCCGTGGGGCGATACGATCTCGCACACGCAGGCCAACTACAACAGCACGGCCGCTCAAGCCTACGATGTCAGCCCGACCGCGGGCTACCATCCGGCATGGAACGATGGGATCATGCCGTATACGTCGCCTGTGGGCGCCTTCACGGCCAATGCCTTCGGGCTCTACGACATGGCGGGCAACGTCTGGGAATGGTGCAACGACTGGTATGCGGCCGGCTACTACAGCGGCCGGCCCGACCCAGATACGGACCCGACCGGCCCGGCGACCGGCACCGCCCGCGTCCTTCGCGGAGGCGGATGGGCCGCCGATGCCGCCGCCTCCCGCGTAGCGCGGCGAAACAGCTACGCCCCCGATGGACGCATCGCCAGCTACGGCTTCCGCGTAGTCCTGGCCGTGGATTAGGCCGACACGGGTATTGGCACTTATGAACGCTGCCCTTTTTGACACGGATGCACAGTGTCTTCTTGACGCGGATTGACGGCGTTTTGGTATAATGGTGGCTGACGGACCGGTCCTTGGCGGAGGAGCCGCCTTGGAACGGGATTGTTCGGTGTGCTTGCGATGTGCTGTGTCTGTGTGGAGGTGGTCATACAGAGGTTGGAGGATGTGACGATGAGGCGGCGCACTGGGGTTCTGGTAGGGTGCTTGGCGGCGATTTGGGCGATGGTTGGGGTGTGTGCGGCGGATGAGACGGGAGGCGAC
>DDXG01000283.1 GCA_002347125.1 Phycisphaerales bacterium UBA2266 | reverse complement strand
AGAACGACGCTTGCCCACCCTACGCGCTGCCTCATCGGCCGGCCCTCAGAACGCACTCCATAGGTACATCAACTCCGGCCGCGACAGCTCATGAATCAGCATCTTGTCCACCTTCAGCGACATCGACTCCTGCCCCCGCAGAAGCGCCGACATCGTAAACGGCCGCCGGTACTCCACCACCCGCGCCTCCTTGACCTTCGCCATCGACTTGACGACGTCTATCGCGTCATCCAGATAGCCAACATGGTCGATGAGCTTCTCGGCCATGGCCAACTCGGCCGTGTAGATACTGCCATCGGCCAGTTTGCGGACCTCCGGCTCGCTGAGCACATCCTTGCGTCCGTCGATCACCACCCGGATGAAGCGCTCATAGGCCGGCGCAATCAGACGCTCCTGCAGGTACTGCCGCTGTTCCTCGGTCGGCACGCGAAACGCACTGGGCCAGTCCTTCTTGTCGCCGCCGGTCACCACCACGGGCACGATGCCCAGCTTGTCCTCGAGCAGCTCCTGCATGGCGAAGTACCAACTAATCACCCCGATCGAGCCGGTGATCGTCGTCGGCTCGGCGATGATCTTCTGGCACGCTACGGACGTATAGTATCCGCCCGATGCGGCCAGACCCTCCATGAAGGCCACCACCGGCTTGGAGCACTCCTTGCGGAACACCCGAATCTCATTGTAGATGCGGTCGCTGGCCGCAATGGTTCCACCGGGCGAGTTCACGCGGATGATGACGCCCTTGACCGCTTTGTCCTTCCTGGCCGCCTCGATCTGCCGGTGGAAGTAATCGGCCTGGTCGCCCGCGATCATTCCCGCAATCGAAACGACGGCGATCTTGTTCGAGGCACGGCCGGGCCGCACCACCACCTCATCCACCATCGAACCCGAACCGGCGGAAAACACAGCGACAACGGCGAAAACAACCGCCAGCAACATCACATTGGCCACCAGCGATAAGCCAAGGACGATGCCGAAGAACACTTTCCAGCCGGCGCCGCTACGACGGGCCGGTGGGGCTGAGGCATAAGGCGTCTGCCCGCCGGGCGGCGTAAACGGCATTTGTGGAAGGCCGGGCATGTTAGGGTCGCTGCCATGAGTATCCATAATGGGTCCCTTTCACAGATTCCTGATCGCCGGCCATTATAGGGTCTGCTTCTGGCCCCTGTCAACCTTGACAGCAACACCGGCCGGTTCACCCCACCAGCCGTGCCAGAGGCCCTATCGCCTGGAAGGTCAAGTCAATCAGCCGCTCGCCCTCGGGCGGCACATGCGGCGACCAGATGTACTTCAGGACAGCGTCCAGTTGCGGCCGGTTCAACGTCCGCCAGTCGTCGCACCGCAAGTCCTTCGGCAGGCCGCACGCAAGGGCCTGCTTCAACACGCAGGCGACGCCCGCCGCCGCGCCCAGGGCCATGTTGCGGGGCTCGATCCCGTACTCCAGCGCCAGTCGTATCGTCCCGAAGATGCGGTCGGTCGGGCCCAGTTTGCGCATGACGTCCCGCCCGGCGCGGGAGATGGTATCGGCCAGCCACGGATTGGTCATCCGGTCCAGCAGGTCCTCCGCATAATCCCGATAGCCCGATTCCGTGAACAGTTCGTCGCCCAGGCCGGCGTACTTGCGCACCAGGGCCCCGCCGCTCTCCTTCAGGAATGCATCGCGGGCCACACCCATCAGATCGGCGTCGTCCTTAAGGTCGGTCATCCCCTCATAACCCTTCAAGGCCCCCAGATACGCCAGCAGGGCATGGATGGCGTTGTGCCCGTACAGCTTGGCCTCCTCGAAGGGCAACAGGTCATCCTTCTCGACGAAGACTCCGATCCCCGGCTCAAAGCCGTCGATCCTCGTGCGCGTAACGAGGATGCGGTTGAACGCCTCCACCAAGAACGCTCGATCCAGCCCCGGCGCGATGGGTGTCAGCCCCAGCCGTTCGATCTCCGCGGCATCGGTCACCACGCGGCTCATCTTGCCGATGACGGTGTTCAGGCACTGAACGGGCCGGCCGAACGAACCGTGCATCCGGCGCCGCAATGACGCGGACAGGACCTCGGCCGCGTGGTTGTTGTTCTCGGCCGTGTAGATGACCGTCGCCGGCGCGGAATCAGCGGCGACGGCATGAGCGATCAGGGCCGATACGCTGTCATGGCCGCCGGCCTCATAGAAACTCACCGAAGGCAGCGATGTGACGACCTCCGTCGATTGCTCAAGAGCCTCGACAATCCGCCGCCGCTCGTCTGCGACCCGAGGATTCAGCAGTTCAACGCCCTCAACCCGCACGGTCTCGATGCCGTCGGAGCGGGCGATATTGACGAAGTAGCTGCCTGCGGCGTCGCCGACCGCCTCGACCAGCGCCGCATCGATCTCGGCGACCACCATGCGCCCGAAACGCCCGCTTTCGAACGCCTCCTTGACGAAGAGTCCGCCCTGAATCGGCCCGAACCCAAAGCCCGTGAGTATATGCTCGGCCATATCCGTCAGTCCGCCGAACGCGCGAAGCCTTCGACCTGCGACGTATCGGTCAGCACCTCCATCTCGAGTTCATACGTGCGGCTTTCGCCCGGCACCAGATGAATCAGGGTCTCCTGCTTGCGTGCGGCGGCCTGGCCGATCGGCGGATTCGTCCCCGGCTCCAGCGCCGTCACATACTCGCCCGGCCCCCAGTGCTGCCAGTTGCTGATCCATGGGAGCTGCTTCTTCTTGTACCGCATCACCAGCGCCAGGCCGAGCTTACGGTTGGCCAGTCCCGCCGTGCATATCCCCGCCTTATCGGCCGACGCATCGATGAAGGCACACCCCTCGCCGCCGCCGCGATGGCTCTCCAGCGGCGCCGAACACCTGCGATAGTTGCGCTTGTCGTTGAACACTGCATCGTCCATCTCCAGTCCGCGGCTCACCCACTTGCCCTTGCAGACGATATCAACGCCTTCGTCCGCCAGCGGATACCCGAAATTGCAGTGATACAGCAGCATGTGCGGCGTCGGCGTATTGCCACGATTGGTCACAATGTCGCGGACCCTCAGCATCGGCTCTCCCAGCCTGCCGCTGATGGTCCGACGCAGCTCGACATTCGGCCCGAACACCCGCGATTGGCGAACGCACGCGGTGATGCTCATATCCAGCCGCCCTGCCCGGATGTCCGGCTGGACGATGGACTCAACCTCCGCAGCCGTGTTGCTGATCCGCCCGTGCAGACCACGCTGGCCATACTCATCGGACTCCGGCCCGCCGATATGGGTCAACCCGCACGTCGTCAGCAGGCCGCCCGCGAACGTCCAGAGCCACTCAAGGCCCGTGTTGGCATCGGGCCGCACCGCCGTGATGCCCCCGTGGCTGATCCACGCCAGGCTGTGCGCGTTGAAGAATGCGTCAACGATGTCCAGCCCCCGGTCGATGACCACCTTGTACCGCAGCCCCGTCCCCGTGTTGACCCACGCCATCCGCGTGCCTCGCCCCGGCCCGTTGTCCAGCACCGATGTCTCGATACCGCCGATCTGCGCCGAATTGCCCACCTTGCTTAACCAGTCCGCCTGTATCGTCTTGGCCGCCATATCTTGTCCTCGTGGAGTTGTCCTTGTTCTTATCCCAGTGCCGCCTGCAATGCTTCAAACGTCGAATATGTCGCCCCGCCGCGGACGATCCGCAGCATTGTCTCGTAGGGCTTGATGTTCCCGTAGCGGTCGCCCAACGGCGCCTTGATGTACAGCGATGCGAAGAGGTTGCCCATCTGCACCGCCTCCGCAAAGTTGATCGATCCCTTGCGAAAATCATCCAGGTGCACCGCTAGATACGTGATTAACCCGGCCCGGAACGAATCGCCGGCCCCCACCAGGTCCACGACCTCGCCGGCCATGAACTTCGACTCGACCTTGTTGGGCCCGTCCGCATGAGAATCCGGGCACAGATGCCGCTCAAAGGCCCCGTCGCTGACCGTCACGCCGAACAGCCGCGTCCGCCCGTCGCTGCGCCAGAACCGCCGGGTCAGGAAATGCAATCCGTGGGCGACATTCTCATTGGCCTCGTAATCGCGCCACACCCGCCCCGGCGCCAGGGTGTTCTCGATCAGCTTGGCCTCATCACAGGATGTGAAGAACACGTCCACCTCAGGCAACAGCGGCTCGAGCAGGTGGTACGCCTCCACGCCTACCCCGGCCTCGATCAGTTCGCCCGGATTGCCCGTCAGCGTATGGCTGTCGACGACCGTCAGCGACCCTTTGTCACGGCACCATCGGATAAATGTCGCCAGGTCCCGTCCTCCCCGGGCGTCGCCTCGGTCGCTGAGCCCTGAATACATGTAGTACACAATCCGCGGGGTCATTCGCTCGACGGCCCGTTTGAAGACCTCGAAATCGAAGTCGTTGTTGGCGTTGGGGAAATAAGCGATGCCGCCCCGGTCGTGCTCGCCGGTGGTGCTGTGGATGAACGTGGTCCCCGTGGGCAGCCGCGGATGCACGAACGTCGCCGACATATCAATGCCGTTGGCGGCCATCGTATCGTGGAAGAACCGCCCCTGGGCGTCCAGCCCGCCGTAATCCCCGGCCCCGAGATTGACGCCGACGGCCACCTTCAGGCCGGTTCGCGCAATCAACGGCGCCGTATTGCCCGGTCCACCCGCCGTGGCGAAGCCGTCGTCGATCCACTGCTTCATCCGCGATTGCGGGTAATCGGGCATATCCTCGGTCCGGCACTTGGCCAGGCCGCCGGCCCCGACGAGTTCATCGGAAAAGTCAAACGCCTCATGCCGCAGATCGCACGCGGCCGTATTCAGGATCAGGACATCCGTTGCCATAACGGTCACTCCACAAGGGCTGTCGAATCAGTGCATCTCGGCCCCACACGTGCCGATGGCGGGCCGGTAGAAGTTGAACTGCACGTTCGGATGGTCCGCCAGCAGCGACATCGGCACGGCGCTGTCGGCGACGCGCTTGCCGATCATCAACGTCGTCAGCCGCATCCCGAACGGATTGTCGTGCGTGCCCGCCTGCCAGATGGATACCTTCTCGGCCCGCCAAGTCTGCACGGGCCCGACGGTAATCGCCTTGACCGGCACGGACGTAACCACGCCGCCGCCGCTGGTTCGCGCGTTCTGCATCACCGTCACCGGATGCAGGTCCACCACGCGCGTCGAGAGATTTCGGTATTCCGTGGGCGACGGCGGTGCATCTTTGTAGGGCCCCTCGCGCCGGACCGGATCATTGAACGCCCAGTGCTTGATGTCGCCCTGGCCCCCCTGCATCACGACGCATCGCACACCTTCCCAGCTTCGCACGTAGGGCCCTGTGTCGGCCTTGGGGAAGTGGATATTCGACGGGGGCATCTTCAGGTCGTCGGCAATGCGGTCGAAACACAGCTCCATATCCGCCTTGGCGAACGACAGCGGATGGTCGATGGGAACCTCCGCGCCATCCATGAACCACTCATCCATGCCCCAGAAATGCGCATTCGACAGGCTTGGCCGCAGTTCGTTCACCAGCCTCGCCACCAACGGAAGCTGCTCGGTCGGCCCGATGGGGCCGCAGATCCCGGCCGGATTATCCGCCGTCGCCTGCCGCCATGCCGCGATGTACTCCAGCGCCTCGGCCAGATAGAAACCCTCCAGCGTGTCATAGAAGACGACCTTGAAACCGTCGCGGCCCAAAGACAGCATATCCTCAGCCGTCAACGCCGCCGCGTCATTGAGCAACTCATCGTCCAGCGTCGTGTAGTCCCACCAGTCCGGCGCCAGCATACTCCGTTTCCGAGCCATCCGCGTTCTCCTTATAGAATATGGACCCGTCCACCCAACTCGGCCGCCAGGATGTTGTCCCGCGGGTAGGCATGACCCAGGTGCTGGCGGAAGCCCTCGCCATACGTACAGCCCGCCTGTCGGCCCCGGTGCTCGGCAAAGGTCTTCATCATGCCAACGTAATCGTCCATGCCATGATGCTCCAGCAGCCAGTTGCGCTGGCTCTCATGGCAGCACAGCATCCGCTCCTTCATCTGCATCACCGAGCCGATATCGACGATCATCCCCGGCTCAACGGCTCTGCCGAGATTGTCCTTGCCTTCCACCGGGTCCATATAATACAGGTAGGGCACCGGCTCGAACGGCTCGGCGCCGGGTGTCCGGACGTTGACGACGCCGCAGGCGAAGCACGCCGTCTGGGCCAGTCGGCCGGCCGTCTCGTGATCGACCATGTAGTCCACGGGGCTGAGTGTAAAGACAATCGTCGGGCGGACCTTGCGGACCAGCTCGATAGCCTTCAGAAGGGTCGGTCGGTCATACATGATGAAGATGTCGCCCGATTCCAGGCAGTGATAGGTCCCATCGAGAATCGCCGCCGCTTTGGCCGCTTCGGCCCGGCGGATGCGGCTGATCTGCTCGCGGTCGTACTGCACCGTCCCACAGTCGCCCGGCGTCATCGTCGAGATATGAATCTCCCAGCCTTTCTCTCGCAACAGCGCCAGCGTCCCGGCGCACATGAACTCGGCGTCATCCGGGTGCGCCCCAAAGCTCAGGGCCACTTTCCTGTCGTTTCCGGCCATAGACTTCATTTGCCCATCAGGTGGCTGATAATCAGTATGTCCAGTTCTTCGTAGTCCCGCGCCTCGACCAGGGCCTTGATCTTCTTCGTATCCAGGCTGCGAACCAGGTCCACCAGCCGCAGGAAAACCTCCCGGCTGTTGCTTAGATGCTTGGTGGCGACCTCCTGCCTCTGCGTCCGCATGGCCTTGACGTCCAGCCCCACGAACTCGCCCTTGCGGCCGTAGTCGTAGGCGTCGAGGATTCGCACCTGATTGAACGCCCGGCGCAGATCCACCGATCCGAACGTCTTGTCTTCGTCGAACTTCAGCCCGTTCTGGTCGTTCAGGTGCACCGTATACAACTTGTCGTACGCCAGAGCGAAACCCATCTCGTCGGACGGATCGAGCCCGGCCAGAATCGCGTGGGCGCTCTCGATATTGACGCCGACGCGGGCCGGATCGCTCGTCTTGTACGCCACCGCCACCGCGTGGCCTGTCGTCGGGATGTAGGCATGGTCCATCGGTTCGTTCGGCTTGGGCTCGATGGCGATTCTCACCTTCGGATGATAGGCCAGCATATCGTTGATCGCCTCGATGATCCGCTCGACGGCCACCCTGGAGTCCTTGGCCTCGCGGATATACGTCCCCTCGCGCGCCAGCCACAGCACGATCAGGTCGCACCCGAGGGTATCGGCGATATCGATGCACCGCCGCGTGCGGTCCCTGGCGTACTGCCGGGCGGCCGGGCTGTTCGCCGTATACCCGCCGTCGATGGTGTCCGGCCCTTCCCACAGCCGAGGCGCCACGAACTCCGGCGCCAGACCCTCGCCGTCAAGCATCTTGCGGACTTCCGCCGCCTTGGCCGCGATCTCCTGCGGGCCGAGCTTGTCCATCTCCGGCACGGCGTCGTCATCGTGGAACTGCACCCCGTCGAAACCGAGCTTCTTGTACATCGTGAGCTTCTTGGCGAAGCTGATGGGACCGCGAACCGTCGGACCAAACGGATCGGCCCCCTCGTGGATGTTCCACGGTCCAAACGAGAATCGGTACTGTCCTGCCATGATTGCGTCCTCCTATGGCTTAAACACTCTTGGGATTGTCACATCCGTCACACCGCATTCAATGTCCCTTATACTTCTCCCCAAGGACCCCCTGCGCGTGCCGTGCATAGTGGGCCCTCAGGTCGTTTGCATACTGTCGCAGTATCTTCTCGCCCAGCCCCTCATGGTCGCCGCAACGGTACAGAGCCCGCGCCAGCGTCAGTTCCTTCAGCGAGTTGTTCCGCGTCGAGTTGTCCACCGGACTGGGCGGCGTACCGGCCAGCGCCTCCCGGATGTGCGTGAAGGCATGCCCCATCATCCCCGGTTTGCGCAGCAACGCCGCCAGGGCCGGCGCCGCGTCGCGGTCGCCCAGCGTCTCGCACGCCATCGCCACGGCACGATGGTGCGAGAACTCGCTGTCGGTTTCGATCTGTTCCATACGGCGGATCAACACATCGACCGCCCGGCCATCCCGCGTCCGACCCAGGGCCACAATCAGGCTGTCCAAGGCGCTCATACTCATCCCGAACTGGCCCATGCCGGTGTAATCCCAGCCCTTGTCCCACCCCGTTGACTCCACCGCCGACAGCAGCGTCTCGACGCCCGTGCCGTCGCCCACCATCCCGAGAATATGCGCATAAGCCAGCTTGCCCTTGGGCGTCTCGGCCTTGCCATAGGCCTCCCGCAGCAGCGGCGTCGCCTGTTCGATATGCGCCAGCACAATCTCCAGGTCGTTGTAGTCCTCGGCCACGTTCCTCACCGCCTCGGCAACCCGCTTGGGCGGCATCGGCAGCGAATCGGCGTCGGTCAACACCGTATCGGGCATATTGCCCTTGTCAACCAGGTGGCCCTGCACGGCCTTCACGTCGATCTCTCGAAGCGGCGTGCCCCCGGCTGCGGCGATCGCCGCCGCCACACCCGCGGCGTATCCCTGGTTCTGGATATCCGGCTGCATCCGGATCACCGGCATCGCATCGCGGTGGGCGCTGACGCCCAATCCCGTCACCAGTATCCCCTCCAGGCCCTTCGGCAGCAGACACCGGTACGGCACGTTCACCAGCATCGCCTCGCGGTCCGGCGGGCGAATCAGAAACACCGGATGCTCCGTGTAGCCGTGCGTGTCGAAATTGCTCCGCGAGATCACAATGGTGTCCGGGAACGTCCGGCCCAGCGATATGTCCATCGGCGAGAGCGTGAAATCCCCGACAATCCGCCGCCGCTCCCGCGTGTCCTGCAACTGTCCGAGGTCGTAGGCGTCGGTGTACTTGTTCTTGGCCGTCACATAGGCCCGCCAGACATCCACGATGTCTCCGTCGTCGATGAACGTCCAATCGGTATTGGTGTAACCCGTGCTCACCTTCCACGGCGGCAGGCCCGACCCCTGCACCGCCACGGACATCTCATCGGTATAGACCGTCTCGGCCCCGGCCGCGGCCGCAATGTCCGAGTTGCCCGTCGAATCGATCACCACCTTCGCCAGCACCACCCCGCGCCCGTGCGGCGTCGCAACCACCACGCCCGCCACCTTGCCCTCGCAGACAAACGCCCCGCAGCCAAGCGTCCGAAACCACACGTCCGCCCCGGCCTTACGCAACTCCTGGCGGTACCATTCGGCCTTCCATTGAGGATTCCACGCCGGGCCCTGAGGCCGTCCATCACCCAGCGCCTGAACACCCGCGTCCACTTCCGCGGTGAAACCCTTGATATAGCCGTAGTAGTACTTGCTGATCAGCCCCATCGTCCCGACGCCGCCCAGGCCGTTGAGATACTCCACCAGCAGCGTCCTCGCCCCCTGGCGAGCCGCCGAAATGGCCGCCGGCGCCCCGCCCGTTCCGCCGCCAACGACCACCACATCGTATTGGCCCAGGACAGGAATCGCCCGCTCCTCGGAGGCCACCAGCCCCAACTGCATCTGGCGTCCTCGGATGCCCTCCAGATTCTCCCCCACCTGGCCCGACGCTACGGGTGTCGCCGCCTGGCCCCGCAACGCCACCTCGCCGATAAGAGCCGTTCGTGCAGCTTCCTGCGCTGCGGCCGAGCCAATCCGGGCTCCCATGCGCATCGATTCCAGCGGGCGCAGCAGCCCTTCCGCGGCCTGTCTCGACAGCCCGGCACAGCCGCCCAGAACATAGAGCCGGTCCAGCTTCTCCGGCCGAAAGGCATCCAACGTCGCCGAATCCGCCCCGAACCATGCCCCAGCGGGATGGCTCCTGGACTTCATCGCGTCCGGCGGAACCTGAAAGAGCGTCTCGGCCGACTCCCCCTGGTCGTCTCTGAACGTCATATCGCGAGCCTGCTGCTCGGCATGGGCAAATGACTCCCAGGAGCCATCCCCCATCTCTATGTCCAGCCGATACCGCATGGCCCGGCCCAACTCTGTGTTGCCCACCGGCAGCAGTGTCGGCATCTGTTCGCCGTCGAGCCCCTCGATGGCCCGGCCACCCACGACCATCCGCTCAAACCGCTGGACACCGGCCGGATACATGGAGAACTCCACACCGGCCATCCGCGCCACAGTCGCACGCTGTGTCGCATCGACCACGACACGGGCCTTCACCGCCTGTCGGCCGGACCGATTCGCCATCACGATCCCGGCTACCTGCCCGGCCTCGTCCGTCAGGACGTCCGTCGCGTAACAGCCGTACAGGAACTCGACGCCCGCATCCATCAGGGCCTGATCCAGCGCCCGCTTGACCTGCATCGGCGACGGCGGCCGCCTCTGCGTCCGGACCTCGGTCTTCGGCGAATTATCCTCGATGACAACTTCCCCCAGCAGGATCCGACCGGCGGCGGCGCTCTTCTTGACCGCCAGTTTCACATATCGGGCCCGCGTATTGACCGCGACCGACAGTGGCACGGGCCCCCAAGGCTCGGGGATGGACTGGCCTTTGCGATTGTTCTCTATCTGTGCGACTGCCTCGAACGGTTTGCCCTCTCCGGAGGCCGAGACAAGGATCCGGTCCACCTCGAAGTCGTCCGCGGCCCCGTTGCGGCGCTGGTAGGCCACCACATGGACCTTGGACAGGTTCCGCTCGCGTCCCAGATCGGCCACGATCTCCACATCCCCGTCGTATTGCAGGCTCTGGCTGGATGCACTGTGGTATTTGCCGTCCGTCAGCACGGCCGGAGGGTCGGTGTCTCTGTGAGCACCGGCCGAAACAACATCGGTTGTGTAGGTAAAGGGCACGCCCACAGCGCCGATCCCCAAATCCTCCGGCTCGGCGAAAACCATCTTCTCCAGGTCCGACCGGGGCTGTTCATCCGGTTCAAGCCACAACCGATAGGTTCCGCACAGGTCCTCCCCCAAGTACGGCCTCTCGGCCACCAAAAACACCCTGGCGCCCTCATGGGCTGCCGCAACCGCCGCCGAAACACCCGCCGATGGTCCCCCGACCACCACTACATCCACGTCGAACGCCACCGGAATCCGCCTGGCCGACTCATTAACCGCCATGACCGGAGGTAGTGGCCGCACCGTCGAACGAACCTGCTCGACGGTGTGCGGACTGCCGGAAACGGTTGCCGGACCGCTATCGCGTGAACAGCCCCCGGCTGCCAGCACGCCCAAACCGCACCCGATAGACAGAACCAGCCGAACCGCACATCGCATGGGTCGAATCCTTTCACAGAATCGTCGCGTAAGCGCCAAAAAAAAACGCCCTCGCAATAGCGCCGCCGGCTTTTTTCAAGCCACCGGCGCGGCAGGACCGATGGTCAACAGGTGGCTATTATGCCAGCTTCACAAAGGCGTGTAAACCTTATCCTGGGCCGCCCGAGACCCGGAGCTTGACACGGTGGCCTGGGAACCTAAAATCGCCCCCTATGCCTGACCTGATGCCCCGCAAAACGAAGAAACACCAGCGTAACATCGTCGTGGACTGGCTGCAGTACGTGGTGCTGCGCTCGGCGCTGGTATTCGTCTTCGTTTTCGACGTCCAGACCATCCTCAACTTCGCCTGCTTGCTGGGCTCGCTGCTGTGGAAGCACTACACGCGGGGGCGGGAAAGGGCCCTGCATAACCTCAGAATCAGTTTCCCCGACAAGGACGAGGCCTGGCTCGAAGCCGTCGGGCACCGCAGTTTTCAGCACATCGTGATGCTCGCCGCCGACGTCCTTTTTACCCCCCGCCTGGTCAAGAAGTACAACTGGCGCGACTACTCGCGCTTCAAGACCGCCGAACGGGCCAAGTGGATGATCAAAGAGGGCAAGGGCATGCTCATGGTCGCTGCCCACTACGCGAATTTCGAGATCCTCGGCTATATGCTGGGGCTCTTCGGCTACAACATCTACAGCATCGCCCGCCCCTTCGATAATCGCTTTCTCAACCGTTACCTCTACGGCGTCCGCCAGAGGGCGGGCCAGCGGATCATCGACAAGAAAGGCGCCAGCCGTCTTATGGGTCAGATCATCGCCGAAGGGGCCACCCTCTGCTTCATTGCCGACCAGGACGCCGGGCGAAAGGGCGTCTTCGTTGACTTCTTCGGTCGCAAGGCCAGCACCTACAAGAGCATCGCCCTGCTGGCCATGGCCTATCACCTGCCCATCGGCGTCGGCTACAGTCGTCGTGTGGGCAACCGCTTCTTCTTCGAAATCGGCGTCAATCGCATCATCATGCCCGATGAATGGGCCGACAAAGACGACCCTATGACCTGGATCACCGCCGAATACACCCGCGCCATCGAGCGATTCGTCCGCGAGGACCCCAGCCAGTACTGGTGGCTCCACCGCCGCTGGAAACACCGCCCCAAGGGCGAAATCCCCGACACCGAGCAGGTCTGGGCCCATATCAACGCGGTCGTATCCAGGTCGGGCGAGCCCCGGCAGGCCGAGCAAACCAGGCGTTAGTCTCGCCTCGCGCAAGGGTGCCATGGCCGCCTCCTGGGCCGCGGCAACGGGGTAATCCCGGCGGAATACGGCGGCTTGGGCTTGAAATGCAGGGTCATATCTGATATAAATGATGAGTCCGGTCGGGGGCGGTGTGGATGGTATGCGCCTGCGAACCGGCAGAAGGACAGGAGTCGGTGTATTGAAAGAGATCTTCGCATTCACATGCTTGAAGGAGGCCCTACCATGTTCAAGAAAACCCTTTTTGCCCTCATACTGCTGGCGGTTCTCGGCGGTATCGCCGCGACGTGCAACGCCGCGCCCCTGATTACCAGTATCGCCCGAAGGAACCCCAACGCCAACAGTAGCGACACTGAGCCGGTCATCTCCCCGACGTTGCTTGGCGAGGGGGCCGTCCTTTTCGTGGATCGGACACACATCATGGCAATAGTGCCTCCGCGAATGCTCGGGGCCGAGTACGTGCGCACCGCCAATGACGACAAGGACAACCCCAACCACGAACTGGACGTGACCATCGGGCAGGCCTGTCTGCTTTACCTGCTCATCGACAACCGGATGGGCGACAATGTCCGCACCGACCCGCCGAACCTGACGGCCGCCGGAATGAGCTGGGTTACGCAGGCCGGATTCACGCTGACCCAGATGACCGTGGAGAACGACGAAAACGCCGACGGCAGTCTCAATAACACCTTCGGCGTCTACGTGAAGCCCGTCACACCCGGCACCTACACCTTGTACGGCCAGAATAACGGGGGCAGCCGGAACATGTACGTCGTCGCCGCAGCCCTGCCGCCCACCAAAGCCCTCAATCCCACGCCGGTCAATGGCAGCACGATAACCACCGGCGCCGCCGTCCTCTCCTGGGAGCCGGGTACCTACGCCGCGCAGCATCACCTGTTTTTCAGTGCCGCCCGCTCCGACGTGGAGAGCCGCCTTGCCGCCGCAGACAAGGGGTATACACCGGCCCCCCCGCATATCATGACGGGCCTGGTGCCCGGAACCACCTACTACTGGGCCGTCGATGAGGTCAATAATCTCCACCCGGACAGCCCGTGGGCCGGCGACGTCTGGAGTTTCTCGGTCATGTCCGGCAAGGCGTCCAACCCCACGCCCATCGACGGCGCCAAGTACCTCCCGACGAACGTACAACTGGCGTGGTCCCCGGGCTACCAGAGCAGCTACTATGAGGTCTACCACGGCACAAACTACGATACCGTCAACAGCGCCACGACACCGAACGCGACCATTGTCCCCGCCACCCATAGCCTCACCGGCCTTTCCAACAACACGACCTACTATTGGCGTGTAGATGCCATCGACCAGAGCCTGACCAAACACAAGGGCGATGTCTGGACCTTCAGCGTCATCCCGGTCATCACCATACAGGATCCGAACCTTGTCGCATGGTACAAGTTCGACGCCGGCTACGGCACGAAGGTCCTGGACTGGTCGGGTCACGGCCGCGACGGAACCATCAGCGGCACGGTAAACTGGGTCAGCGGCCTGTTCGATGGGGCCCTGGACTTCATCGGCGACAACGGCGGCTACGTGGAGATGCCGGCGGCCTCCATCGGGCTGACCAACAGCAAAGGCTCCGTCGCCATGTGGGTCAACAGCACCCAGATCGACGACGAAGGCCATATCTGGTACGCCTGTGATGAGACCGGCGGCGACGGTTTCGGTGGACAGGATGAAATGCACGTCAACATGGACGACGACGGCGGCGGCATCATCCGCTACTGGGTCCTGGGCACCGACGGCGGCACCGGCACGAATATCAGCCTTAATTCCCCGTGGACGCCGGCGGACGCATGGGTCCATGTGGCCGCCACCTGGAGCGAGCCCGACGGCATGCGGTTCTACATCAACGGCGTCCAGGTCGGATCGGCCCCGCACAACAACCCGGGCAACCTCAAGACCTATGTCCGCCTGCGGCTGGGCCACGCCAACAGCGGCGACCGTTACTATGACGGCATGATCGACGACTTCCGCCTGTTCAACCGGGCCATCACGCCCGCCGAGGTCATCGCGGCCATGCGGGGCGATCGTTTCGTCGCGTGGAACCCCAAACCCGGCAACGGGGCCGTCCCGGACATCGAAGCGGCCCGCCCGCTGGCCTGGACGCCCGGCGACGGGGTCGCCATGCACGACGTCTACTTCTCAACAGACATGGCCGCCGTCGAGGCCGCCACGACATTTACGTCCGGCGTCTACGTCGGCCGACAGGGCCCCAACACCTATGATCCGGGCGCTTTGGGCTTCGGCGGAACCTACTACTGGAGAGTCGATGAGGTCGAGCCCGATGGCGTGACGATCCACAAGGGGTACACCTGGACGTTCACCACCCTGGACCACATCGTGCTGGAGGATTTCGAGAGCTACGGCGACAGCACGGTCGTTGGCGCCGCCGGCAGCCGCATGTGGTACACCTGGCGGGATGGCTACGGCTGGACCGACCCCACCACCATCGGCGGCAACGGAACCGGCTCGCTCATCGGCAACTGGCCCCCGCCCGTGGCCGAGACAGCGGTCATACACGGTGGCCGCCAGGCGATGCCCTTCTGGTACGACAACTCCGGTACGGGCGCCGACGCCCTCGGAACGCTTATCACCGCCAAGTACTCCGAGGCGACCCGGACGTTCGCGGCGTCTCAGGACTTCATACGAAACGGCCTGCGGGCTCTGTCCGTGTGGTATCGGGGCTTCCCCGGCGAGATGGGGGCGCTCTCCGTCGCCGGCAATCAGTACACGCTTACCGGCGCCGGCGCCGACATCTGGAACATGCTCTACCCCGGGCAGGTCGCTGCCGACGGCTACCACGACGAGTTCCATTACGTCTACAAGCAGGTCAGCACCGGCGTATTCACGCTCAAGGTCAAGGTCGAGAGCGTCCAGAACACCAACGCCTGGTCGAAGGCCGGGATCATGATCCGCGCCACGCTCGACGGAGGTTCACCCAATGCCCTGCTGGCCGTCACGCCGGGCAACGGCACGACCACCCAGATTCGAACCGATCCGGGCGGGACCACCACGAGCACCCGCGATCCCAACTTCACGGCCCCGCTGTGGATTCGCATCTCCCGAAACTCGGTCGGAGACCTGACCTCTTCGTTCTCCAGCGACAACATCAACTGGACGACGATCCCGGTGGCCAACAACCTNNGATGTGGCGGTCACAGGCCTTCAGCATCAGGACATCGGCATCCTCAGCAACGACAAGGCCCCGTTGTATATGGCCCTGACCGATTCACTCGGGCGGCGTGCCGTTGTGAACCACCCTGACCCTGACGCCGTCCTGGTAACCACATGGGCTCAATGGAATATCGACATGGCCGGATTCTCCGGCGGCGGTGTCGATCTGGCGAAGGTCTCGAAGATCTCGCTGGGCGTCGGGATACCAGGCTCCACGACGCCAGGGGGTTCGGGCAAGTTGTATTTCGACGACATCGCCCTCTATCCACCGAGGTACATCCCCGGCATGGGCACGCCGCTGGCCACCGATCTCAACGGAGATGGCACCGTCGATTTCCGCGACGCGAGGATCGTGGGCGCCGAATGGCTACGATCCGACTACACCGCCCCGCCGCTATTGAGCTGGTACAAGCTCGACGGCAACGGTCTGGACAGCTCCGGCAACAATCATCATGCCGACCCGTGCAGCGATCCGGGCGGCCGCGTGCCGTTGTATGCCGCCTCCATGCCGGGCTTCACGTCCGCCGTGGACGTCAACGGCGGCGGTGACTACCTTATCAGCCGCAATGCGGGAGCCTATATGAACGGCCTGGACGCCGTCACGATCATGGCCTGGATCAAGTCCGACGTCGTCGACACGGACAAGGGCTTCATCGACTTCCAGACGCCCAACGGCAATGACTCACGGGATCTTCGCTATGATGCGGCCGGCGCCAGCGGCGGCGGCATCAACGTCATCAAAGTCGGCGTCACCACCACGGCCGGCGAGCAGAAGCTCGAAAGCCAGAGCAACGTCCAGACCACGAACTGGCAGCATGTCGCCATCACCTGGTCCAGCGGCCAAAACATCAAACTCTACATCGACGGCGTCGAGAACGCGCCCACCTGGCGGGAGGCCACCCGGCTGGGGTCGCTGACCGGCTACTCGGCCCTGCATATCGGCAAGGGCGCCAAGGACAACAGCGCGGCGTCCTCCTGGGCGGGTCTGATCGACGACGTCCGCATCTATGACAAGGTGCTGACCCCGGCCGAACTCACCAGCGTCCTCAATGGGACGCTCGGGACCGTAAGCAACTATCACCCGCTGGTCTCGGCGGCCAACCTCAGCGACAACGAGCCGGCCAATTCCAAGATGGTCAACTTCCGCGACCTGGCCGTCATGCTCAGCCAGTGGCGGCTGTGGCAACTGTGGCCGCAGTGGTAATGCTTCGCGCAACCACAACAGCAATCGAATGGGGCCTATGCACAACGCATGGGCCCTTTTTCTGCGCCTCCCTCATCGGTCGCACTCGGCGGCGCCGATGACGATGACATACTCGCCCTTGAGTGAGTCGTCGAGGCCCGCGAGCAGCTCCTCGATCCGTCCGCGCCGCACCGACTCGAACATCTTTGTCAGTTCCTTCGCCACGGCGGCCCGCCGGTTGCCGTAAACCTCCAGCGCCTCTTTGAGAAAGGCCTTGACCCGGTACGGACTTTCATAGAAGACCAGCGTATGCGGCGAGTCCTTCTCCATCTCCAGGAATCGCCGCCGTTTGCCGGACGTGCGCGGGGCGAATCCCTTGAACGTGAAACTGTGCATCGGCAATCCCGACAGCACAACCGCCATTACCAGGGCGCACGGCCCCGG